>JAAYCB010000198.1 GCA_012744395.1 Pirellulaceae bacterium | reverse complement strand
GGCCGCCTCGTGGGAGCAGAGGGAAGCGGGCAGCGTGGGTCCGTAAGCGTCTCAAAACCTTTCAACAACCGTGTTGGCGGCGCCAGAGCGCAAGGCGCTGGCGGACCTGGTCGGGCCGGGCGGCGCCGGTT
Organism: Pirellulaceae bacterium; assembly: GCA_012744395.1. GTDB lineage: Bacteria > Planctomycetota > Planctomycetia > Pirellulales > Thermoguttaceae > JAAYCB01. Next base: position 40,330 of record JAAYCB010000198.1, on the reverse strand, counting down.
GTGCCCAGTTGCTGGATCGTGATCGACGCCACGAGATTCCCCACCAGGGCGGCTTCGGGCAGGCTGGCGCCGCCGGCCAGCGCCGCCACAGCGCCGGCCGTGGCGCTGTCGCCGGCCCCGGTCGGATCGATCGGCCCCTCGACCCGCACGCCAGGCACCGCGATCGGTTCCGGGTCCGAGACGAGCATTCCCGCCGCCCCGCGGGTGATGCAGACCGGCGCGCCGGCGCCGCGGCGGAGCGCGGCCAGCGCCGCCAGCAGAAGCTCGCGGGCGACCGGTTCGCCCTGCAGAGGGTTGTCCTGCCCGATCGCTTCAAACTGGTTGGGCTTGATCGCGAGGCCGCGAAACTGCCGGATTCGCAGCCGGCTGTCGGCCCAGAAGATGACGCGGCGATTCCGCGCGGCCAGGGCGGCCAGGGCGGCGCGGACCGGGGAGGTCACCACGCCGCACTCGGCCTCTTCCACCTGGTCGGCGACGATCACCGCGTCGACATCGGCCACGACCGCTGCCAGCGAATCGGCAATCGACCGCTGCAAGGCTCGGCTCGTGGGGCGGCGGTTCTTCGTGTCGTAGCGGCTGTGCTCCCCCTCTAGGCCCGGCACGGTCCGGTCGCAAGGCTTCAGATAGGTCGGCGTCTGGCGATCGGCCACCCGGTGCAGGTGTCGCACGGAGCAGCCCAACTGCTCGAGATCGGCGACCAGCTCGAACCCCTCTCCGTCGTTGCCGCAGAAGCCGACGGCATGGATCGTTCGCACACCGAGCGCGGCGAGATTTCCGACAACCGTTCCGGCCGCGCCGGGGCTGTGCCGAACGGCCACGACCTGGTGAGCCGTCCGGCCGGTTTCGATGCTCACCTCGGCCAGCGAGGGATCGATGTCCAGATACTTGTCGAGGAAGAAATCGCCGACGATCGCGATCCGCAACCGGTCAAACTCCGCGAGAATCTCCGCCAATCGGTCGTCCTGCATCGTGGCGAAGGTCTTCATGGCGCCAGACTCCCGTCGCAGCCGTAGAGATAGTCGACCAGCGCGGAGGCGTCGCGGTAGTCGGGGATCACCATGTCGGCGCCGACGCCGACGAGCCGCTCGCGCTTCCACGGGTCGGGCTTGCCGCTGCGGCCGGCTTCGTCGCTGGCCACGGCCACGGCGGTGCCGCCCGACGCCTTGATGTTCATGACCTCCACGTAGCCGTCGCCGAAGCCCACCAGGCGGCTGCCATCGACCCGGTTCTCGGCCAGAATCCGCGCGATGACCATGGCCTTCGAGAAGGTCTTGAAGTCGTCGACGGCGCCGTGGATCTCCGCACCGAAGTACTCGTCGAGGCCCAGCAGGGCCGCCTCCTCGCGGACATAGCGCTCGTCGGTTCCGCTCGCCAGGTAGAGCCGCGCGCCGCGGTCCCTGAGAGCCCCCAGCAGGTCGAGTGCATGGGGCACGAGCAGCTCCTGGCAAGAAATCCGTCCGCTGCGAAGCCCTTCCAGCCGCCCCTCGATCCGCTGCATCAGCAGGCCGTGATAGCGATGCTTGTATTGAAGGGGCGGCAGCGGCCGGCGGCCCCGCCGCGACACCTCCTCGGCCAGGCGGATCATCTGGTAGATCGTCTGCTTGCCGTTCAGTTCCATGACGAAGTCGAGGACCAGGCGGCGAAGCGCGTCGGCCGGCTCCTGCGTGCCGGTCTCCCGAAGGACGTCGACCATCATCGGCACCATCACTTCCGGCCAGCCCTCGCGGATCAGGCTCAACGTCCCGTCGAAATCAAACAAGATGTGTTCCGGGCGCAGGCTTCGGTCGCGCCGGCGAATCACCTCGATGCCGGTGCCGGGCAGGAAACCAAGCGTCTGGCCAGCCGTCACGGTGGGCCGATAGTCGGATTCATGTGCGGGGCCGTTCATGGCCACTCCCCAGGTTGTCTGCGGCGGTCTCGGACGCCCCACCTGAAATGGACTGGAAATGCCTCGACTCGCCAAGATGTCCCACACCCCGCCGGAGAAGGAACAAGCCCTCCGCCGACGCCCGTGCGGGCGCGACAAGAACGCTCCGGCGGCCGGGTCTTTCGCCAGGCTGCCTGCATCGGGCTCTCCATCCGGGTGCAGACCGCGACCGTGTCAAAAAAACCCTCAAGGTGCGAATTCCCGCAGTTCGCCGTTGCCCACCGAGGACCCGGCTCCGCCTGCTTCCGGCCGCTTGGAGATCGAGCCGCGCCCCTGCCCAAACGTCGAGCGCACCCCAGCCTGCGCCCATCAATGTTCCCCATTCCGGTCGGCATTGCAAGGCCTTGACTTCCCCACCGTTGACAAAACAATTTGGCAACACCGGGACGAACAAGCGGTGTTGCGAGTACCGAAACATGCGGCATCGCGCCGATGTCGTGAGATTCAGAAAACTTGAAATGGAGTCTTGAATGATCCGCGCAACGTTACCCGTCGCTCTTGTGATTGTCCTGGCCGTCACCGCTGGCGCTCTTTTGGCGCAGTACAAAGTCCCCTCCGCCGACGCCCCGGCGACGGGACAACTGGCCGCGGCGAGTCCTTACGCCTCGGGTGGGTGCTGCTCGAAGGGCAAGGCCGGCGAGGCAGCCAACCTGTCGCTCGCTGCGTTAAGGACGGACAGCGAGCCGGCCGGCCGGGCTTCGGGCGGTTGTCCGCTCGTAGGCGCGACTGGAAAGGAATGCTCCGCCGTCAAGGCGGAGTGCTCGGCGGCCACGAAGGATTGTTCCGAAACGCGGAAAGAGTGCTCGAATGGGCAGTCCGCGTGCTCTGCCAAGACGGAGTGCTCCGGCAAACAGGCGGCCTCGTGTGTTGCGGCCGCGAAATGCAGCAGCCAAGAGGACTGCCCGGTGACGGGCAAGGAATGCTCGGGTGATAAGGCGGTCTGCTGTTCGGAGAAGGACCGCTGTGCCGAGGCGGCTCTCTGCTGCGAGAGCGGCAAGGAGTGCTGCGTCAAGTCGGCGTGCTGCGGCGAAGATTCAGAAGTCAAACTGGCCGCCGACAACGAGTAATTGGAGAAAGCGTATTTTCGGGTTGATTCCATTGGTCAGCCCAGGGTGTCGCGTGATCAGCCCAGGGTGTCGCGCTTCGCAGCGCCTTAAGGGTTGAGAGCGGCCTACACCTTTCGCGTTGCGGTGATCCGCCGGAACGATCCGCGACGCGCGTAAGTGACCAGGCCTTTTCGTCCCCTCCCGGTTGTGGCCGCACTGCAAACGGATTTTGCAGCGCGGCCTTTTTCTGCGCGCCAGGGCCAAGGGGACCGGGACTGGGCAAGCCAGAGCTGGGAGGTTAGGCTGGCACGATGAGCGAGCCCGCCGCGCGGGAGCGGGGCACTGCCCGGGCGGGAGCTTGGGAACGAGGGCAAGAGAATGGGGGGATGGAGAAGACCGTGGCGCGCGAAGGATTCCCAGCCGAGCCAGACGTGTTTTCCGCCTTCGCTCCTTGTGGCGACCTGTTCCGCACGGGCGTCGGGCTTCTCTACGAGCGGCTCGCCGGGCACGCCCACGCCGGCCCCAGGTTATCCCGGCCGGCAAACGCCGCGCTTGCCCGCTTGGCGTCGCGGCGCTGCTCGCCGGCGGTTGCCGAGGAGCCGGCCCGTTTTCTCCTCGCCGTCGAGACCTACTACGCCCTGATCGTCAAACTCGCGACCTTCCTGCTGCTCGTGCGGGACGGGCGAAAGTGTCCACCAGCAGTCTTCGGCGGGCGGGGATCGTGGCGGGACACGCTCCGCTGCATGGAGTCGGGTCAACTCGGCGCATCCCTCGGTGTACGGGGGTTTCCCGAGGCCCCACAATTCGCCTGGTATCTGGATGCCTGGGAGCACCGCCTGGACCGCTGGGCCGATGATGCGGTCGGCGCGCTGGCGACCGATCGGCTGGCCGGTTCCGCCGCCGATCCGGCTGCGGGCGCTGACCTGTTCGGTGGGCTCTATCAAGCGCTGCTGCCCAAGCAGGTCCGCCACGGCTTGGGGGAACACTACACGCCGGCCTGGCTCGCCGACCATGTGCTCGACCGCGTCGGATTCGACGGCCGCAGCGCCGGGCGGATTCTCGATCCGACTTGCGGCTCGGGCATATTCTTGCTGCGCGCGATTCGCCGGCTCCGAGATTGCGCAAGGCGCGCCGGCGGCTCCCCCCTCGACCTGATCACCGGTTTCGACGTCAACCCGCTGGCCGTCTTGACCACCAAGGCCAACTGCCTGCTGGCGGTTCGCGACCGGATTGCGGCGGGCGACGGGCCGGCGGCGGCCCCGGTGTTCTGCCGCGATGTGGTTCAAGGCGCGCAGCCGAATCGCTTATCAGGGTCTCTGCCGTTATGCAGATCGGAACCATCGGCGGATTCCTGCCGGTTCGACTACGTTGTGGGCAATCCCCCCTGGCTTTGCTGGGACCTGCTGGCGAGCGACGATCGCCGGAAGACGAAGCGTTTGTGGGAGGAATACGGCCTGTTTTCGCTCTCCGGCTCCGCTGCGCGTCACGGCGGCGGAAAGAAGGACCTGGCAATGCTCGTGCTCTACGCCAGTGCCGATCAATTCTTGCGCGAGGGGGGCCGGCTGGGCATGGTTGTGACGCAGACCCTGTTCCAGACCCGCGGCGCCGGCGACGGATTCCGCCGATTCCGCTTGGGCGCGGACGGAGCGCCGTTGGCAGTCCTTCGCGTGGACGACATGGTAGACATCCGGCCCTTTGCGACGGCGGCGAACTGGACGGCGACGATCGCCTTGGAGAAGGGCCGGGCAACCCGCTATCCGGTGCCCTACGTGCGATGGACGCGTCCGGAGGCGGCCGAGCGCGGAGACGCCCGCCCCGCTGGGAATCGTTTCCACAAACAGCGGCTGGCGGCGGAGCCGATCGATCCGGCGCGCCGTCAATCGCCTTGGTTCGTGCGGCCTGTCGACCTGGGCGTGCCGGTCGGCAGGCTCGTGGGACCGTCGGACTACACGGCCCACTTAGGCGCCAACACCGGCGGCGCCAACGGCGTCTACTGGGTGGAGGTGGCAGCTGGCGAGGGGGATGCCGTGTTGGTCGAGAATCTGTCCGGCCTTGGGAAGCAGGCCTATCCGACGATCCGCTCGAACGTCGAGCCCGACTTGCTCCACCCGCTGATCCGTTGGGCGGACGTGAGCCGTTATCGGGCCGCGCCGTCCGCCTGCCTCCTGCTTGCGCAGGACCCGACCACACGGCGGGGCATCGACGAGGAGACGATGCAGGAGAAGTATCCGCGGACTTACGCCTATTTGCGACGGTTCGAGCGGCAACTGCAGCGACGGGCCGCCTACCGCCGATACCAGCGGGCGGCCCCGTTCTATTCGATGTACAACGTGGGCCGCTACACCGTTGCCGACCACAAGGTCGTTTGGCGGCGAATGGATCGCCGGATCCGCGCCGCCGCGGTCGGGCCGGCCGGCCTGGCCGGGCAGGGCAGCTTGGCCTGGCTGCCTGGCCGTGCGGTGGTTTGCCAAGAAACGTGCGTCCTGATCGCGACAAGAAGCAAGGAAGAGGCCCACTATCTGGCGGCGCTCATGAACAGCGCGGTCGTCGATTTCCTCGTCGGCTCGCACAACGTCCGCGGCGGCAAGGGATTCGGGTCGCCGGGCATGCTCGAGTACTTGAACCTGAGGACTTATGATCGCGGAGACGCCGTGCATCGGCAGCTTGCCGCGCTGAGCCGCCTGGCGCACCGGGCAGCCAGCCTGAATCGCGATTTCGAGCAGATCCAAGCCCGCATCGACTCCGCCGCCGCCCGTCTCTACGGCCTCTGCCCGGCCGATGCGCGGGCGATCGCCTCGCTCGCCGGCAGGGCCGGCCGATAATCGCCGCTTGCCGTCCTCAGACAATCCCCTGCGTGTGGATGTCCTCGTTGGAAAGGAACTCGACCAGCTCTTCGCGCTTCCGCCAGACCTCGGGCATGAACGTGTCCTGGAGGTAGCGCCGGACCATCAGCTTCTGATCGCGGCTGATGCCCGAGGGACCGACAATCTTGTCGAGAATCAGGTTGTCGCCCCGGGCGATGACCGGCAAGGCCCAGCGGGGAGCCAGTTCGTGGCATACAATGCCGCTGACGTACATTGACTCGGCCCCGCGCGTGATTCGCAGCTCGATCAGGCGGAATGTCCCTTGCTGGGGAATCTGTTCCGTGTTGCGTTTCGCGCTGATCAGCCCGCTCGGCGTCTTGAGCTGCCAGCCGGCGCCGTCGGCTTCCCAGACGGCAATGATCCGCTGCCGATCGCAAATCAGATACTTGTTGGGCGGCGCGAGTTCGTTGGGGGGGTTGGCGACCGGCACGACCCGCGCGAGGCCCTCGGTCTCTTGAGGCGGTTCAACCGGGACAACCGGCGCGTCCTCGGCAGCATTCTCGGCCTCCGCCGCGGGGGCGGCCGGAGCCTGGATAAGCACATCGCCGCCGCACTTGGGGCACTTGCGCGTCTGGCCGATGAGTTTTTCCTTGGCGTTCAACTTGCTTTGGCAGCCAGGACAAGTGATTCGCAGCATCGGTCCATTCTCCGCGTCGTGCCCAGTCCATCCGCCGACCCCCCGGCCTCGCCGGCAGCCGGCTGGAAAGGTCAGCCCCGCCTCGCCATGGGGGGAGGAGACGTTCGCATTGTTCTGCCCGGCGATCGTGGATGATGCCGGCGCTGGCAGCCGATCACGGGCACTCTCCCGGGGCGCGAACGCCCAGGCTCGCCGAGAGCAATACCACCCGGCAGGCATGCCCCATGGCCCCACCTGTCAGCCTATCAGATTCGATTGGTGCGGGCAAGAAAGTGCCCCGCTCGATCAGCTCCCCAGAGGGAGCGGCGGCCCTCGGTACGGATTGCTCCAGGTGTCGCGGAGAGCAAGGATCGGCAGTTTTCCCGCGGATTTTCCCGTCCAATGGCACGCGTCGTGGGGGCCGTGCGCTGGAGATGATTGCGTAGTCTCGTTCGATTGCTTAAAATAGGCTGACTTTGAGAGCATTCTTGCTTATGCCGCGTTCCGCAGTTCGGTTTTTCATGAGTGTTTCAATCGGCCGAAGCGACTTGTTGGATGGTGTTTGACATGGCGGCTCCGTGAACGCCGGCGACTCAGGCCGCGCCGGATGCGGCACGAGTGCTGGGCTGTTGGCGTTTTGGAGCCGCCTGCTGTCACATCCATTAAAGGGGACTGCCGGACAGAGGACGGATCGCGTTGGAGGGTGTTTCGCCCGCAAGCCACCCGTCCGAATTGGGCGCAAGTCTTCGTGCCGGCCCTCGTTCACCACTTAGCGGGAGTTTGAATCGCCGTGCCATTGGATCGATTGCCCGGGATTTTTTTCGGTCCTTCCACTCTCGTTGAATTGGTCCGCCACCGGGCCAAGTACCAGAGAGACGACGTCGCCTTCACCTACCTGGTCGACGGAGAGGAAGACGTCGTCCAGATGACCAACGGAGAATTGGACCGCCGGGCCCGGGTGATCGGCACCTGGCTCGAGGCGCACCATTTGTCGGGCGAGCGGGCTCTGCTGGTCTATCCGCCGGGCCTGGAGTTCATCACGGCGTTTTTCGGTTGCCTGTACGCCGGGGTCGTCGCCGTACCGGTCTATCCGCCGCGCCGCAACCGTTCGCTTGAGCGCATCCAGGCGATCGCCGACGACGCCGAAGCCAAGGTGGCCCTGACCACGAATGCCGTCCTGGCACGGATCGAGTCCCTGATCGACGAGACGCCGCACTTGAAGGAACTCACCTGGATTTCGACGTGCACGCTCGGCGACGAGACGGCGGACCACTGGGAGATGCCGGATATCCACGCCGACACGCTGGCCTTCCTCCAGTACACCTCCGGCTCGACCGGCACCCCCAAGGGCGTGATGCTCAACCATGCGAACCTGGTGCACAACTCGGCGTTGATTTCCTATGGTTTTGAGCACTCGCGGAGCGGCAAGGGCGTGTTCTGGCTTCCCAGCTATCACGACATGGGGCTGATCGGCGGGATTCTGCAACCGCTTTACGTCGGGCGTCCCAACGTATTGATGTCGCCGATGGCCTTCCTGCAGCGCCCGTTCCGCTGGCTCTCGGCGATTACCCGTTTTCGCGGCACGACCAGCGGCGGGCCGAATTTCGCCTACAAGCTTTGCGTCGAGCGGATCACGGACGAGCAGATCGACCAGCTCGACCTGAGTAGCTGGGAACTCGCCTTCAACGGGGCCGAGCCGGTCCGCGCGGACACGCTGGAGGCGTTTTCCAAAAAATTCGCCCGCTGTGGCTTCCGGCCGGAGGTATTCTATCCCTGCTACGGCCTGGCCGAAGCGACGCTGATCGTGACCGGCGGCTGGGCCAAGATGGCGCCGGTGATTCGCGCGTTCGACGCGCAGGCGCTGGCGGAGGATCGCGCCCTGCCGGTCGATGCGGATTCGCCCGCGGCGAAGCATCTGGTCGGCTGCGGCGAGAACCTGCCGGACCAGCGGGTGGTGATTGCGGATCCGGAGACGCGGCGGCCGCTGGACGAAGGCTGCGTGGGAGAGGTCTGGGTCTCGGGGCCGAGTGTCGCTCTGGGATATTGGCGCCGCCCCGACGCCACCGAAGAGGTCTTCAAGGCCCGGCTGGCCGAAAGCGGCGAGGGGCCCTTTCTGCGGACCGGCGATCTGGGATTCATCTTCGCCGGCGAGTTGTTCATCACCGGACGGCGCAAGGACCTGATCATCCACCACGGCGTCAACGTCTATCCGCAGGACATCGAGAAGACCGTGCAGGAGAGCCACCCTCGCCTGCGCGCCGACTGCGGGGGAGTGTTCTCGGTGGAGGTCGGCGGAGCCGAACGGCTGGTGGTCGTTCAAGAGGTCGAGCGCCATCGTGGCGTGGACCCCGCCGAAGTCGTCGACGCAATACGCCGCGCGGTTTCCGCCGAGCACGAGATCGGCCTGGACGCGATTCTACTAGTCAAGGCGGGCAGCGTTCCCAAGACGACCAGCGGCAAGATCCAGCGGCATGCGTGCCGCGCCGGCTACCTTGAGGGGACGCTCAACACGGTCGCCTGGTGGGAGGCCGGCAAGCCTTTGGACACGCGCGAGGGGCCGCGGCGGCCGCAGCCGGCCAAACTGCCGGTCGCCCCGGCAGTCTCCCCGGCCGCCCCGGCAGTCTCCCCGACCGCCCCGGCAGTCTCCGCGGCCCGCAGCGCGGGCAACAACGGCAAGAAGGTTGCGAAAACGGTCCAGCCCGCACCGCGGCCGGCCAAGAAGGCCGCGACGACCGTCGATATCGTTCTGGAGGAGGTGCGCCGCGTCGCGCGGGAGCGTGCCGATGGATTGACGCTCGACGCGCCGATCACCGAGCTTGGCATGGACTCGCTCGAGCGGATGGAGATTGTCGCCGCCCTGGAGGAGCGCTTCGGCGGCCGGTTCCCCGAGGAAGTGCTTCCCGAGATGATCACCTGCCGGCAGGTGGTCGAGGCGGTGGAACGCTACCTCGGCGGAGTGGAACGTCCCGCGACGATCCGCCCCGCCAATTACCAGACTCCGGTCGAATACTACCGGATTGAAGCCTTTCCCGAGTACCTCAAGCTCCGCGAGGGGCTGAACCTGCTGGAATCGACCGGGCTGTCGCCGTATTTCAATGTGCACGAAGGCGTGACGCGCGACACGACGACGATCGGCGGGCGGGAATTGATCAACTTTTCAAGCTACAACTACGTGGGGATGTCTGGCGATCCGGTTGTGACCGAGGCCGCCCAGCGCGCCTGCCAACGCTACGGAACGAGCGTTTCGGCGAGCCGTCTGGTCTCCGGTGAAAAGGACCTGCACGGACAGCTCGAGCGGGCGATCAGCCAGATGGTGGGGGCCGAGGACGCCGTCGTCTACGTCGGTGGGCACTCGACCAACGAGAGCACGATCGGCCACCTGTTCGGCCCGGGCGACCTGATCCTCCACGATGCGCTCTCCCACAACAGCATCCTCCAGGGGAGCATCCTCTCCGGCGCACGGCGGCGGCCCTTCGCCCACAATGACTGGCAGGCGGCCGACGAGATCCTCACCAAGTGCCGGCACGAGTATCGCCGGATTCTCCTGATCATCGAGGGCGTCTACAGCATGGACGGCGACATCCCCGACTTGCCCCGCTTCATCGACGTCAAACGCCGCCATCGCGTCCTGTTGATGATCGACGAAGCCCATTCGATGGGCGTCCTCGGGGCCACGGGGCGCGGCATCGGCGAGCACTTCGGCATCAACCGGGCCGACGTCGACATCTGGATGGGCACGCTCAGCAAGTCGTTCGGGAGTTGCGGGGGCTATATTGCCGGCACCAAGGCCCTCGTCGAGTATCTGAAGTACACCTCGCCCGGTTTCGTCTACAGCGTCGGCCTCTCGCCGCCCAACGCCGCCGCCGCCCTGGCTTCGATCCGCCTCTTGGAGGCGGAGCCGGAACGGGTAGCGCGCTTGCGGCACAGGTCGCGGCTCTTCCTGGAGCTGGCGCGCGGCCGTGGAATCAATACCGGCAAGAGCAAGGATTCACCGGTCGTCCCGGTGATCCTGGGCAATTCGATGCACGCCCTGCAACTGTCCAAGGCCCTCTTGGACCGCGGCATCAACGTGCAGCCGATTCTCTACCCCGCTGTCGAAGAAAGCGCCGCAAGGCTGCGGTTCTTCCTCACCGCGCTCCACACCGAGGAACAGATTCGCACAACGATCGAGGCAATCAGCGAGGAACTCGAAAAGATCAACCCCGCGCACCTGATCCAGGCCGCCTCAGGCGAGGTTTCGCACGGAACGGCCTAGCCCATCCACGCGGGGGCGGCCTGGCTCGCCCAGCCCGGGCGGATTTCGGCCGGGCCGGGATCGTCCCCGCAAATCGTTGTTCTTCCCTGCCGAGTTCCACCCGTGCGGATGCCAGTCGCCGTGGTCCCGCCTTGAGAGCGGCAATCCCGCCGGATCGCCGACTCCCCGCTTCAGGCGCCCCGCGCGTCAGCCGATCGGATGCTCAACGCGGCGCGGCCGGCGGATGATACTCGGGAGAGGAGGCGGCCCGCTGATCTCCAGGGCGATTGGCGATCGCGGGGGAATCGCCCGGCGGAAAGCCGGCCCCGTTTGCAGGAATTTGCTGGAAATGGAGGTTGTCGAATCCGCCGCATAACGGTAATAATGAGAAAAGTCAAGGAGTTGCTCCCGTAGGAGAGGATACGATCTCGAATCCGGCCGTGGTTCAACGGCGGGTGCCCCGCATGCGACACAATGATCTTGGATCGTGCCGCATCGTCCCCCCGGTCCGTCCGCCATGCCGGGGCGCGGATCAGTTGGCTGCTTCAAGGTTTTGACCCAAAGGGGACCAGATTGCTTACCGAGCACCAGATCAACCAGAGTTGGCGACGGCTGTTCAGCGGCGGGCATGTTGACGAGAAGACGATTGAAAAGGCGGAAAGCCTACTGGATGGATTGAGGCCTGAGAGTCCGCTTCGTCATCGGCTCGGGGCCGAACTGGAAGAGCTTCGCAAGCTGAAGCTTCAGGAACAGCGCTGACCGGAGGCGGGACCGGCGGACCGCTCGAACACGTGGCCGTGGCCGCCGGGCCGCCGGCGAGGGACAATCCCGCAATCAAAAAAACCGCGCCGCGAGACCTGAATCGTCCTCGCGGCGCGGGATCATTTCCGCTCGATCGGCGCCGGGTTCTGCACCGGCTGCCTGCTAGTAGTTGACGAGCACGCCGAAGTTGAACCCGTGCATGAACACGTCTTGCCGGTTGTTCGCCATCGAGATTCCCATGTTGGGCACCTTGTAGACGTTCAAGGCGTCGGCTCGGGCGATCCCGTCCATCCAGATCCCCGTCCAGCCTGCGCGGACGCCGATCGCCCGCGTGAGTTGATAGTTCAGGTTCACCCGGAGTTCGACGACGGGGCTGAATTCGCTGGCGTGCTTCGAGTTGGTGAATGACGTCGGCGACATGAGCAGCGGGCGGCCCTCGCCGGCCGTTCCCTCATCGTCCTCCGCGTAGGTGAAGCCGGGAGTCAGCCGGCTCCCGAGAGTCCCCTTCTGGTAGATGTTCTGGTTGTTGAAACCGGCAAAGAAACGCCCGGAGGCGTCCAGGGTCCAGCGATCGCAGGTGCGGAACCAGCGGAGGCCCACCTGCGGGCCGACGATGTTGTTCTCCGCGTCGGTGAACCAGTCGCTGTCGGCCAGCGAGGACCCCGGGCCGGCGAACACCAGCGGTTCCTCGTCGTCGTCGTCCTCGTCGTTCACGTCGTTTTGGCCGGTGATCGACAGCATGTCCTGGAATTCCAGGTAACGGGCACCGACGTAGATTTCGAACAGGCCGCCGCGGGGATTGGAATGCAGGCGGTAGGTGTACATCCATTCGATGCCCCACGTCTCCACCCGCGACTCGGCAATCAGATCGTCGAACGTCACCGGCAGGTCGCGGAGCACGGCGAGCACCTGGTCGTCCTCGTCCTCCCCGACGATGATGATTCGATCCTCTGGCGGGACGTCGGATGGAAATTCCGATCCTGGCAGGGTGTAGTAGCCCTGCAGCAGCTTGTGACTATGGAGGCCGAACGGCGGGTCTTCCCAAACCATGTTGGCGCCGGAAGCGACGATCTCCTGGCCGTGGCTCTTCAGCCACATGCCGCCGAGGTGCCAACCGTGGTGCCCCCAGCGATCGCCCATCTCCAGGCGGTGGCCGCCGTGCCACTGCTGCGTGAAGCTGTCGGTCGAAAGCGAATTCGTCTGGATCGCCATGTCATGGCTATAGGGACCGTACCAGACCTGGCGGCCGTTGCTCGGGAACCCGACCGGCGCCCCGTCCGATGCAGAAATCGACATCCGCAGGTAGTCGGCGGTGAAGAAGAAACCTTCGTTCGGCCGCACGCCTCCGCCGTACGTGCTGGTTTCCCCGGGAGCGAACAATTGCATGTCCGCAACTCCCTGCCCCAATGCCGGCAAGGCCGTCAGGAGCACACCCGTCAACGCGGCCATCCACGCGGTTGTTCGATTAAGCGACATGATCGTTGACCCAATTCGGTGTCTGCTTTGGTCTCTGCACGACACAGCCCCACGCGAAACGCGAGCCTGTGAAACTCTGGTCGTGACGATAGTATCGGACTTGCCAGTCGCGCTAGTTGAGCAAGATTGGCAAGCCGTACCCGATTTCCGAGTATTCTCGCTTCGGTAGACCTTGCCGCCGAGAAGATGGGAAACTTCGCGGAAGCCGGGAGACTCGCCAGCCGGTCGGTTTCCCGACGGTCTCGCCACCGCCCCGCTTCCGCGCCCCCCCACAAGAGGAGCAGCCCGGGGCAAACACGCCCCGGGCTGCGTCGGTCAATCGAATTGGCGCGCGGCGCCGGAACTGTGCCTAAATGTCGTTCCAGCCGGCCGGATCATCGTAGGTCAATACGATATCGACCGCGCTGACGCGCCTCGTGTCGACGCCGCTCTGGTCCGGCTGGCGGTAGACCTCGATCCGGTCGAAGGCCATCGCCTGGTAGAGCAGATCCAGGCTCCGATCGGCGGCAGTCCCACCGACCGGAACATTGCCGTACTTGTACATCCGCGCGGAGACCTCGTCGATCACCAGGTGATCGTCGCCGGCGGTATCGATCAGCCTGGCAATGTGGCCCGTCCCGGGAGTCGCCGTGGCTTCGACCGTGGCGAACTTCCGGGCCGTGACCTGGAAGTCCCTGCCGCTGGCCGACTTGCCGAACAACTCGCCTTTTTCGTGCAGGCCCTTGAAGACCTGCTTGTTGGTGGTGTTCGGCTCGTCGAAGAATACGGCCTTGTCCTGGTCGCCACGCGTCGATCGCGCGAGGACCGTCTCGAACAGTTGCGCGGTGATGCTGTAATTGGCCTGCGCGCTGGAGAGTTTCGACTCGCTGGGCGTGCCAACAAACTCCTCGACGTGATTCTGGCTGGCCAGCAGGCGGGCCCGGTCCTCTCCGCCGCGGTTGGCAACCGCGTAGACGGTGGGGAAGTTCTTCGCCCGATGGTAGTAGCCGGAGCCGGACATTTTGGAGAACCGGACGTCCTTGGTGTCGTCGAAATACGCCTTGAAGTCGTCGTCGCCGGCCGAGTCATAGAGGTAGGCCTCGTCGGTCGAGCTCGTCGAATAACCATGGGCGTAATGGAAGCCCTTGGCGCGGTGGAAGTATCCATCGCCCTGCATTGAAGCCCAGCCTCCGCTGCCATCGGCCTTGAAGATGTCCTTTCCGGCCGTGTCGTACATCAAGACCTCGTCCGTGCCGCCGCGGGCGTACGCGTAGACTTCCTCGAAGCCGATCGCGGTCTGCGAGTAGCCGGTGCCCGTGGCGGTGGCCTGGCCGACGCGGATCACGAACGAGTCGTTGCCGGCCGAGCCGTTCATCTCCACGACCTTGTCGTAGCCCCCCTTGCCGTCGACCGTGACGATCTCGACCGAAGTGGCCTCGACCGTGTAGCCAACGCCCTCGAAGAGGACCTTGCCCGGCCACATCGAGACGCTCTCGTTGGCCGCGGTCCCAATGATCGACACCGTGTCGTTGCCGCCCATGCCCTCGAAGAGGATCTTTTCGACAGTCGAGGCGGCCGTGTAGGTCTTGCCGTTGACCTTGATCACCCAGTCCTTGGGAGTCGCCCCGCCGATGAATTCGAAGGTGTCGGCGCCCGAGGTGCCGAGCAGTTTCAGCTCCTTGCCATCGTCTGAGGCCGTCACCGGCGGATCGACGAACCGAGCGTAGATGTCGGTCTGCGGCACGAGAATCGTGGTCTCGGTATCTTCCGGATCGGGCAGGAGGACTTCGGTCGTGCCCTCCCAGACGACGACGTAGTGGCCCGCCGCGTCCATCGCCACGTCGGACCGCCGCTGATCGTTGGCGACGACCGCATTGATGCGGAACTCGCCAACCGGCTCGGTCTGGCCGGGCACGATGAACGGGCTGCCGTCCGCGTTGTACATCTTGGCGAAAATGCCGTAGAATTCGCCGCGATCCCCCTCGTTGCCCCAGCCCGACCAGGTGACGACGAAGTCGCCGTTGGAGGCCATGGCGACGGCCGGCTCGAATTGCCAGTCCGGGGTGTAGGTGTTCACGCGGAACTCATTGCCCTGGGCCGCGCCGCTGGCATTGTACCTGCGGCCGTAGATTCCGTAGCCGCTGCCATCCTGGCCGAAGCTCTGCCAGACGATCACCGAATTGCCGAGGTCGTCCATGGCAATTCGCGGCGACTCCTGCTCGGAGGTCTGGTACTGGTTGACGCGGAACTCTCCGCCAAGCCGTCCGCCCGTCTTGTTGAACCGCTGCGCGAAGACGCCCATCGAGCCGTTGTCCTGCTCCGCGCCGGTCCAGACGATCGTGAAGTCGCCGTCGGCGTCCATCGCCACGTCGGGCTTGCGGACATGGGTCCCGAGCGTCGTGTTGGCGCGGAATTCCGCCGAAGCCGCGCCGGAGCTGCTGAACAGCCGGGCCATGATCCCGCCCTGTTCCCAGCTCCGCCAGGCGACCACGAAATTGCCCGCCGCGTCCATCGCCACGGCCGGCTGCTCCTGCACGCCCTTGGAGGTCGTGTTGATGGCGAACTGGCCGCCGAGCGGATCGCCCAGGGCGTTGAACCGCTGGCCGAAGATGCCGGCTTCATCCACGTCGCCCAGAGCCGAGGTGCCGGGCCCGGACCAGACGACGAGGAAGTTGCCCGCATCGTCGATCGCCACGTCCGGTTCGAGCTGTTCGCCGGTCGTCAGGCTGTTGACGAGGAAGGCGTCGTTGTTGCCGTAGCGGTTGCGGATCGGCCGGTCGTTGGCGTCGAACATCCGGGCGTAGATGTCCGACTGGGTGACGGTGATCGTCTCCTGCGGGTTGTCCGGGTCGGGGATTTCGACGTCGGCCCGCTCGACCCAGACCGCCACGTAGCGACCGGAGGCGTTTCGCGCGACCGCCGGATCGAACTTGTCGCCGATCAGGTTCGTGTTGAGGATCGGATCCAGATCGCCCGGGTTCGGATCGCCGGGCGTCAACTCGTGGACGCGGAAGCTGAAGCCCATGCCGCCGGTGGGGCTGGTGGGCGGCATGAAGGTCAGCCCGGTGCCCGCGGGGCGGAGGCCCGAAACCGCCAGCGAGTTGCCCGCCAGGTCTTTCAGTTGCGACCGGGCGATCAATTGATAGTATCCGTTGGCCAGGCCATCGGGATAGACGGCCGAATTGAAGGTCAACGTGGCTTCCCATTTGTTGGTCGCCGGGTTCAGGGCGAAGTCGACCTTGCTGATTGCGTCGACCAGTTCCGCCCCCAGTCCGTTGACCAGCGCCCAGTTGCTCGGATTGAGCACGCTGTTGAAGCCGGTTGCGCCGCCGCTGGTCGACATCGGCTCGTTGAAGACGACGACCAGTTGCCGCGGGTTGTTGAACAGGTTTTCCCCCTCGCCGATCATTTCGCCGTCCGTGGTGCGGAGTTCGGTCGCCCACGGGCCGGCCGTGTCGCCGCCCGCCGTGTAGCGGCGGGCGAAGATGCCGTGGCGATCGCCCACCCCCTGGCCGCACCAGGCGACCACGAATCCCCCGTTGGGCTGCATGCTGATCGACGGGTAATGCTGGATGCCTTCCCGCGTCATGTTCACGCGCCCCTGGGTGCTCGTCGGCACGGCCAACGGATCGAAGGTCCGCAAGAACACCCCCTCGTTATCGAGATTGGCGAACAGGTCGCTGTTCGTCGGGTCGAGCGGGTCGTTCTCGCCGCCGGCGCCGTTCCAGACGACGGTGAAGTTTCCGTTGGCGTCGACGCCAACCGCCGGGTTGACCTGCTCGCCGGCGAAGTCCGGCAGGTTGACCTGCCCGGTGGCGCCCTCCGTGATCGTGACTTCCGGCGGCAGGGTCGGATCGTCCTCGTCGGGAGTGATCAGCAGTTCGAACTGCTGGAAGAACACGCCATAGCTGGTCGGGCCGACGTCGTCCTGCCCGAAGGCCTCCCAGACGACGGTCATGTTGCCGTTTTCGTCGAGGTCAAGCTGCGGGTTGCGCGCCGTGCGGAACAGATCGCCGCCGCCGGTCCCGCCGCCGTCATCGGCCTGGAACTCGGGAGCCCATTCGGTCCCGCTGCTGTCGAAGAACTTGGCCATGATCTGGCTGTCGGTGATCACGCCGCTCGTCTGGGCGGTGATCTGGTCCCAGGCGACGGCGAAGTTGCCCAGCGGGTCCATCGCCACGGCCGGATTCGTCGAGGGCAGGCCGGGCTGCGGCGACTGGGCCGGGAGGATCGTGTCGTTGACCACAAAGTCCGTCGTCACCGCTTCGCCCTTGAGGTCGAAGAGCCGGCCGCGGATCTCATTGAAGTAGCTGCCGATCGAACCGCTCTCCGATGCCCAGACGACCACGAAGTTGCCGAAGTAGTCCATCGCCACGGCCGGGTTGAGCTGGTTGTTGGCCGTCTCGACGTTGACGCGGAACTCGTCACTCAACGCCGTGCCGACCGCGTTGAACCGGCGGGCGAAGACATCCCAGCTCCCGTCGTCGCTCGTGCCTTCCGACTGCCAGACGACGACGAAGTCGCCGTCGGCGTCCATCGCGATCGCCGCGCTGTTCTGCATCCCGGCAACGGTCTGGTTGACGAGAATCTCGCCCGTCAGCGGCCTGCTCGCGCGGTCGTAGAGGCGCATGTAGACGCCGCCACCGATCGGATCGTCCGGATCGTCCTGGCCGTAACTCGTCCACACGACGGCGTAGTCGCCGTCGTGGTCGACGGCCACCGACTGGGTGGATTCCTCGCGGGCCTGGCCGGTCCCCAGCGATGGCCCGAAGACCTGGACGTAATTCGGCTGGTCCGGGGCAACCTCGTTGACCCGCTGCTCGGGGCCGAGCTGCGCGGTGCTGGAGACGGAGAACCGCAGCTTGTAGCCGGGGTAGCCGGAGAATTCCGGGCGCGTTCCAGGGAACCCGTCGAAATCGCCGTCCAGGGCATTGCCGAGGAAGTACTCCCCGGAGTCGTCGTAGCTGTCATATTCATAGTTGTCGTTGATCCGATCGCGGACGGTCAGCACATAGTCGCCAACCGGCAGCCCCTGGGTGCCGGCCGCGACGCGGTCGCCGTCGAGATGCAGGATCGCTCGATACTTGTTCAGTTCCGGGACGAAGCCGAAGTCCACGCCGGTGATCACCCCCTGCATGGTGACGCCGCCGCGTTCCAGGGTCCAGTTCGTCGGATTCAGGACGCTGTCCAGCCCGTCCGTCCCGTCGCGCACGGAGAGGTCCTTGCCGAACAAGACGTGCAGTTCCGTCACGCCGCCGCCGACGGAGGGAACCGGCAGGATGTCGCCCTCGAAGACCGGCTTGCCGTCCTTCGTCGAGACGCCGGTGACCCAGGGACCGTCCTCCTCGTCGATCTCGAGCACGCCGCGGCTCAAGTAGCGGTAGACCTCGCTGGAGCCCGGGTTCAGGCCGGGACCCTGCCAGACAATCACGAATTGACCCGCATTGTCCGAGGCGACCGAGGGGAAGATCTGCTCCCCGGAGGTGAGCTTGTTGGCCCGCGTCTCCGCGCCGATCCGCTCCAGAGTGAACCCGAACCTCTGGAAGAAGATGCCGGTCACGTCTTGCCCATCATCGGTGATGCCATTGCCCTGCCAGGCGATGACAAAATCGCCCTGGTTGTTGAAGTCCACCGAGGAGAGCGACTGGTCGCCGACCGTGGTCGAGTTGACGAGGAACTCGCCGCTCCGCTCGGGCACCCGCTCGATCTCCAGGCTCCAACCGTTGAAGACCCCGCTGACATCGGGGTAGGCCGGGTCGTTGCGATCCACGTCCTGGACGATCAACGTCCAGGTGCCGCTCGTCAACTGGCCGTCGAAGGCGCTGAGCGGCTGCTCGGGCCGATACCCCAGGGTGTTGATGAACGGCGGGGTCGCCGTCGGATCGAGGATGCTGATGTCGGCTTCGTCGTCGAAGAGCGTGTCGATGAAGTCGGCGCCGGCGACGCCGCTGCGGGGGACATTCGCAAACAACGTGATCTCGGTGCCCGACGGGCTGATCAGGCGGACCTGCACGTCTCTGGGCGAGGCGTGCTGGATGTTGAGCATCAGGTTGATGTCGTTGATCGTGAAGGCGTCCGGGAACGTGTCCGGGATCTCGATCGTCGAGGTGATCGTGGTGCCGTAGCCAAACGGCCGCGCCGTCGTGTCGCTGGCGTAGGTCTGCACCGGATCGACGGCGCCCTGCTCATCGAGGAGCGAGACGTTGATCATCTGGCCGAAGACCGCCTCGCCACTGCCATCCTGGGCGCCGCTGGCGGTCCAGGTGACGACGAAGTTGTTGCCATCCGGGGTGAAGGCCACGTCCGGATAGCGCTGGTTGCCCAGCCGGGTGTCGTTGACGATGACTTCGCCCCGGCTCAGGCTGGATCGCGGCGAGCCGTCGGCGTGGAACACGCGGGCAATCACGTCGTCGCCGAAATTTGCTCCCTGCTCCGATTGCCAGGCAATCACGAAGTCGCCCTGCGAACTCATGTCGATCGACGGGTACCGCTGATTGCCGGCGATCGTCACGTTGACCAGGAATTCGGGGGCCAGCGGCTGGCCCGCCGAGTCGAAACGCCGCGCGTAGATGCCGTATCCGGAACCCGGCTGGCCGCCTCGCTCCTGGGCGTAGCTGGCCCAGGTGACGATGAAGTCGCCGTCGACATCCATCGCCACGGACGGCCAGATCTGATTGTCTTTGGTGTAGGTGTTGACGCGGAAGACATTGCTGAGGGCCGCGCCCTTGGCGTTGAAACGCCGGGCGTAGATATCGGCGTCGACCTTGGGCATTCCCGTGATCGGATCGATCACCGGATTGCCCTGGGCGTCGGTCACCGCGCGGAGATTCGTCCAGGTGACCACGAAGTCCCCATCGGCGTCCAAGGCCACGGCGGCGTAACGCTGATCGTCAGCGGCGAACTCGCCGGCATTCGCGGCGCCCTGGAGGACCGGGATCGGCCCCAGGTCGTCGCCCGGCGATCCATCCGGGTTGAACCGCCGGAAGTAGACGCGCTCCTTGCCGTCGTCCGTTGCCGTGAACACGACGACGTGATGCCCGTCGGCATCCGCGGCCACGGCGCCGCGGTTCTCGCCGGACAGGTGCGGACCGCCGGGCGGGAACGTATCGTCATCGCCGGTGACCGGCCGGTCGGAATCCGGATCGTTCGGGTCGGGCTCCGGCCCGGGCCCGGGACCGGACGTGCGGGACTCGATCGTGAATCGGTGTTCGTAACCGCCCAAGCCGAACGTCGTCGGACTTGCGCCCGGGATGCCATTGTAGTCCCCGTCCAGCGCGTTGCCGGTGCTGATCACCGCGCCGGTCGCCGGATTGACCAGCGCCGAGCCGTCGGTGATCAGGTCGCGGACCGTCAGCACGTAGACGCCGTCCTTCAACGGCGCGGTGCCGAAGTTGACCCCGTTGCCGTCGAAGGTCACGATCGCCTCATACTTGTTCGTCAGCGGATTCAAGCCGAAATCGACGCGCTGGATGCCGCCGACAATCTCGCTGTTGTTGCGGACGATCGCCCAGTTGTTCGGATTCAGCACGCTGTGCAGCCCGCTGGCGCCGCCAACCGTGGAGAGCGCTTCGTCGAAGACGACCGTCAGCGTCTGGAGCCCCTCATCGGGATCGACCTCCACCTTCCCGTCGTTGGGCAACCGCTCGCCCTCGGCGAGCACGTCGCTGACGATCGGCCCGATCAGGTCGGGGCGCTGGAAGTTCGACGCGCTGTCGTACTTGTAGACGGCGGTCGTGCCCGGCAGCGTGCCGACGCCCGTCCAGCCGATGACGAAATTGCCGCGTGTGTCCATGCCGATCGACGACATCCACTGGTTTCCGTCGGTTTGCCGGTTGACGCGGGTTTCGCCGCCGAGCCGGGTTCCGCCACCGTGGTAGCGCTGGTAGTAGACGCCATGGCCCGACGGATCGCTCTGCATCGGCTGGTTTCCCTTGCCGCTCCAGGTGATCACGAAATTGCCCGGGGTGTCCATGGCCACCGAGGAGTACATCTGGTGGCCTTCGTTGGTCGAATTGACCTGGAACGAGCTGGGCTCCGCGTTCACGTCGGTGATGTCGAGGCTCCACGAGCCGATCTCCGGCGAGAGCGCCGAGAGCGACCCCGTCTCATTGTTGCCCGGATTCCGGTCCTGGACGATCAGGGTCCACGTCCCCTGCGCGTCCTCGCCGACAAACGCCGCCAGCGCTTCCTGCGGCACATACGCGCCCTCGTAATTCGGCACCGCGCCGCGGTCCGAGTTGTTGATGCTCACCCCGGTCGGCGCTTCGTCGTCGAAGATCGTGTGGTCGAGGGTGTTGCCGGCGGGCCGCGAGCCGTCGACCAGCGGCTTCGGCAGGCTGCTGAAGAGCACCACGGTGGCGCCGCTGGGGCTTTGCAGGCTGACTTCCAGGTCCTCCAGCCGCGTATGCGTGAGCAGCCCCAGCTGCAGATTGACGTCGGCGATCGTGAAGCTGTCCGGGACGTCAATCGAGAACTGGTGCGTCTGCGAGATGACGTGCGAGTAGGGGTCGAAGTAGTGCCGCGGCTGTTGGCCGGAGATCTCGGCCCAGACCGAGGTGCCGCTCGTGTCCGCCGCCGAATCCGTCCAGGTCACGACATACGCCTCGCCGTCGAACCGCATCGCCACGTCCGGATAGCGCTGGTGCCCCACGGTGATGTCGTTGACCAGTACGGGCGGAGCCTTGGGCGTGCCGTCGGCGTTGAACTCGCGGGCGTAGATGTCGTCGTCGACGCCGTTCTCATCGCTCTGCCAGGCGATGACGAAATCGCCCAGGGCGGCCATCGCGATGCTCGGCAACCGCTGGTTGCCCGTCGTGGTCACGTTGACGAGGATCTGGCGGCCGAGGTTCTCGCCGGCGGCATTGTAGCGGCGGGCGTAGACGTCGTAGTCCGACGTCGTGGCCCCCGTCGCGCGGCTGTCGTTGGTCCAGGTGATCACGAAATTGCCATCGACGTCCATCGCCACGTCGGACCACTTCTGCATCGCAGCCATCGAGCCGTTGACACGGAACGCCTCCGTCACGTCCTCGCTGATCACGGGAACCTCAAATCCGCCGACGTCCGTCAGCCCGAGGATCCCCGCCCGGGCGGGGAACGCCCGGGCGTAGATGTCGCCGTCTCCCTCGGTATAGTTGGTCCAGGTGATGACGAAGTCGCCGTCGGGATCGATCGCCACGCTGCCGAACCGCTGCGCGCTGGCCATCAATTCCGGGTGCGTCGAGGGGGGAGTCACCGCGATGATCGGGAAGGCGTCGATTCGCGTGCCGATCACGTTCTTGTCCCCGTCCAGCAACGGCAGATCGGCCGGCGTCCCGTCGGCGTCGTAGCACCGCATGAACAGCCGATCGCGGCCCAGATCGGTGTCGTAGGCCGTCCACACCATCACGTAGTCGCCGTCGGCGTCGACGGCCACCGCATTGGGGCTTTCCGGATAGAGCGTGCCGGTGATCCGGTCCGCTCCGCCGACGATCGGGTCGACGGGGGTATCGACCGCGTCGATGTGGACCGCGAAGGTCCGCCCCATGGGAACGCCGCTGGCCGCCGGACCGAGCGAGCCGAGCGGGTTGCCCGCCAGGTCGCGCACCCCCGAAATCCCCCCCAAGGCCGACGGCGAAAGCGCCGTGATCCTGTACTCGGCGCTGCCGAGCGGGAAGACCCCCGGCACCAGTCCGCCGTTGGCGTCGAGCGTCAGGACCGCTTCCCACTTGTTCGTCGGGATCTCCGAAAGCTCGTAGGTCCCACCGAAAGCGTCCGGCTGGCCGGCCAACTCGGCCGCCTTGTTCATGCCGAACTGGACATCGACCACGCCGAAGGGAATCTCCACGCCGTTCTGCGTCAGCACCCAGTTGTTCGTGTTCAGCACGCTGTCCGGGTTCTGCCCCGGATCGCCGGCCAACAGCGGCTCGTCGAACGGAACGACGATGTACCGCACCGGGCCCTCGATCGTGCCGCCGTCGGGCACGAGGTTGCCCTGCTCGTCGACCAGGTCGGTGATCCGCGGCCCGGCCGCGTCGACGCTCTCGTCGAACCGCCGGTAGTAGATGTTCTGGTTGGCGGAACTGTAGTAGGAATCCGGGTACCCGGATGTGTCCCAGGTGCGCTCCTCATGCTGCAACCAGACGAGCGTGAAATCGCCTTGGGTCTGCATGGCCAACGAAACGTCGGTCTGGGTGGTCCCCGAATCGGCCGCCTGATAGTCGATGATCTGCACCGTCTGGGGGGCCGGCGTCAGCGCGTTCGCGCTCAGCACCAGGTCGATGTACGAATCGTGGACCTCGCCCTGGAACGTGACCTCGAAGACGACGGTGTTCGGCGCAGTCGGGTAACGCCAAGGCTGCGATCCGTCGGAGAGCGTCACCTGGCGGGCGAAGATCTCCTGCGCGGAAACGACCCGCACGTCGACAACCCCGTCGTACTGCGGTTCCGGCCAGTTGACGCCGGTCCGTGTCGCCGCCTCCAACTTGTTGTGGATGTCGTCGCGCGTCCCGGCAATATTCAACACGTTGTTGGTGAACACCGGGTTGAACGTGATCGTCTCGAACCCGCTGGTAAACGAATTCCAGAGCCGCGCGGCGAACGTGCCGCCGGTGGCGGCGGTGTCGATCGCGATCAGGTACTTGGCGTTGTGCCCGTCGCGCTTGGCATTCACCACGCTGTCGCTGGCCAGGATATTCGCGGCGCCCGTGGGGGGGTCGGCGTCGAAGCGGCTGTACATCACGCCGTTGGCCTCGCCGCGGAGCAGCGCGGCCTTGCTGTCGAGAATCACGCGGATCCGGCCGAGTTGCGAGAGCGTGGCCCCTTGATTGGCCGCATCGATCAGCACCAGCTCGATCGCCGTGTCGACGTCGATGCTGTTGCTCAGCGACAGACTACCGCCGGGGAAGAACGCCAGCAGATCGGCGTTCGCCGGGTCGCTCATGGCCTTCGCGAAGTAATTGCTGCCGAGGTAGAAATAATCGGAGACGTCCGGACCGAAGCCGTCGTAGGCGATCACCAGGTCGCCGTCGGCATCGAGGCCCGCTTGGGGGTTCTGCTGCCTGCCCGGCCAGAGCGTGTCGGCGTCCGGGTCGAAACTTGCGCTGTTGGGGCGGAACGTGTCGCGGACAACCGTCCGGTTGACGTTTCCGGCCGCGTCGAACAACCGGTACATGATCGCCCGCGTGCCGATCGAATTCTGGCCCACGTTGTCCGGGTCCTGGAGCGTGCCCGTCTCATAGGTCACGACAAAGCGGTTCTGCTTGTCGAATGTCGTGGAGTGGTTGACGCCGGAGCCGACGTTGAACGGGCCGTCGATCAGGCTGCCCGTGGAGTCGTAAATCTTCGCGGTAATCGCCAGGCCCGTGTTCCAGGTGATCACCGTGTTGCCGTCGTGGCTCATCCCCACGTAGGGGTCGCTGTGAATCTGCGTGTCTTCCGTGTTCACGAGGAACTCGTCGCCGACCGGCACGCCCTCGCGCGTGTACTGCCGCGCACGGACGCTGTTGAAAAAGCTGATGTCCTGCGAAGTCGACGACCAGGCGATCGCGAAATTGCCGTCGTCGTCCATGCCGATCGAGGGATTCACCTGCGGGCCGGTGGTCTTCGTATTCACGCGGAACGCATCCCCCTTGGCCATGATCCCCGGCACGTACACGACATGCTCCGGAGCGGTCAGGCCGATCGGCGTGAAGCGCCGCGCGTAGATGTCGAAAACGTTGCCGGAATCCTGGGCTTCGCCGATCTCGCTCTGCCAGGCAATCACGAAATCGCCGTCGGCGTCCATCGCCACCACGGCGTTCAACTGATCGTACTTGTCGGGATGCGGGGTGAAGACGTCCTCGGGCTCCTCGGGATTGACGCGGAATTCCGGGCTCGGCTCCTTGAGCGTCAAGACATCGATCTCGGGCGAGTCGATCCACGACGCCCCCAGTTCGTCGACCGCCTCGATGACCACCAGTTCCGGGTGGTCCTTCTTGCCGGCGCTGCCTTCGATGCTGCCGGAAATCTTGCCGTCGAACGTGATCTCGAACTGCGTCAGGCTGAGCGTGCCGTCGGGCAACGCCACCGGCTGCACGGAAACGTTCGGCACGCCTTGGCGGGTCGTCTGCGGCTGGGAGTATGGTCCCGCGGCCGGCGGGATGCGGCTCGGCGGCTCGAACTCGATCGGCCCGATGTCGAAGCCGGTCATCGTCTGGCGGAAGTTCTCCTCGATGGATCGGGCCGTCAGGTTCGGATCCGTCGGCGAAACGTAAATCCGGCCGATTTCCACCGGCTCCCGGATGGCCTCGACCTGCACCGCCGGCAGGAAACCGCTAGAGAAGTTCGTGCTCTCGACGCTGATGAGCGGCTGGTTCTTGCCGAGCGAGAAATCGCCAAAGCGGATTTCATACTCCTTGGGACTGATCGGGCTGATCGTCACATCCGCCAAGGCCCCGCCGAGGCCCTGCAAGGCCGTCTGCATGCTGTTGGCCGTCGTGCCCAGGGGGTTCAGTTCGTTGTAGACGATCGTCGTCGTCTCGCCGGGACCGATCACGCCGTTGCCGTTGACGTCGAAGCCCAGGGTAATCGAGCCGGCAACATACGGCTGGCCAGCGGCCCCCCCCTGCCGCGGCTGGTAGGTCGTCGAAATCGTCAGTTTCTGCACCTCGTTGCCGCCGTATTTCAGCGTGAAATAGCCGAATTGGCCGGAAACCGAATCGGCGGCAAGCTCGCTGGGAATCGACAGCCGCTGCACCTCGTCGGTGAAGTAACGAGCGTAGATGTTCGCATCCGTCCACGGCTGGCCCGTCACCGGATCGAGCACCGGCTGGCCGCTGCTCGGATCGAGCACCTCGTCGTAGCGCGTCCAGACAACGACAAAATCTCCGTCGTTGTCCATCCCCAACGATTGGCCGGCAACCACCTGCTGCTGGTTCTCGCTGACCACCTGGTTGACGAGAACGTCGGTCCAGTCGGCGGGTGAGACGCTCAGCAGCTGCCGCTCTTCCAGCGGATCGACGAGCAGGCTGCGGCACTTGCCGTGCTTGGAATCAGGACGCGCTGGGCGTCCGACGCGCTCCCAAAGGCTCTCGAGCTTCGTGGCGACGCGGTCCAGCGTGGGCAATCGGAAAATCGACATGGTCTTTCATTCCTCAAAACTGGGTACCAGAGTCCAAGAGCGACTCGCGCTCCGGCGGCAATCCCGCTTCCTGGATTGCCGAAGGCAATCGGGGAGCCCCGTTCTGATCGGTGTCCATTTGGTTGCTTTCCCCGCCGCCGCCGGTCCCTGCCGCAAGAGGGGTGGATGGTGTCGGCGGCCCGTCCACGGGCCGCTGCTGGCTGGCGCGCAGCCAATACGATGAATCCGGATTGGTCACGGCTTCGTAGACCGCCGGCTTGTCAAGATTCAAGATCGTCGGTCGGCGAACCCCCGGCAGAAACTGCACGTCATAAAGCTCTTCGCACCCGGAGGTGAATTCGAACAGGCCCAGCAGGCTTCCGCCGCGGAGGTCGACGACCGCCACGCCGCAGGTCAGCCGCTCAAGCCGCTGCTGGATCGGCAATCCGCCAAAAATGTGCTTCTCCCGGATCTTGCACATTCCCACCAGCGCAAACGGGCCGGCCAGGCACAGCCCGCGGACATAACCCGGCAATCCGCAGACGACCTCGTAACGGCCGGTCTCCGGATCGACCGCCAGAAGCTCTCCCGTCCCCGAGTTGAGAACCCACAGCCGCCCCTCGTGCCACCGCGGCGAATGGGGCATCGACAGCGAGTCAACCACGACCTGGCCCGTCTCCACGTCGATCAGAACCCCGCCGCTGGCCTTGTTCTCGCGCCAGCCGCCCGGGGTGTCCGTGGCACCCAGGGCCGTTACATACTTCGGCCGGCCGGCAACCATCGCCAGCCCGTTCAGATGGCAGCGATCCTCCGGGACGAGGTCCGACACGAAACTCGGACGCCAGACGGGCACGAAGTGGTGGTCGTAGCTCACGCGGGCCAGGCATGAGAAACGGGTGTTGACGAACACCAGGCCGCCATCCTCAAACGCCACGTCGTGGGCATTGAGGTCGCCCGTGTGGTAACTGACCCGCGGCAGATAAAGGGCATCGTATAGCCCCGGCCGCCCCTCCAGGTACTCGCGGGCCAAGAGCGCCGCGTCGGCGAAGACCTCGATCGAATGGCGTGTCGCCAGGGCCAGCCGCCGCCCCTCGACCGCCAGCCCCAACGGCTTGTCGAACTGCCGCATCAGCAGCGCCACCTGGCGGCCGTCCCAGCCGATCGTCGCCACCTTGCCCGCCTGATACGTCGACAACACGAGCGATCCGCCTGACTGCGCAAGCCAAGCGGGAAAGTCCGGCGAAACCGAACAACAGATCTGGGCCGCTGCTTGCCTGTCGTTTGCCTGCGTCATGAGTCTCTTCTCCCTGTCTCCCTACAGGGACCATACAAACGCCGTGCCACAGTAAAGGGTGTCTCTGCCTTATAGGCCGGCTGCCACCGAAAATGTCTCCCACCGTTCTCTGCCCGCACCCCTCGATAAACCAGCCCGATACCCGTGGTAACAAATAGCTTAGGTGAGATCCGCACCGGCCGTCCGACAGTCTTTGCCACGCAGCGGACGCGATGCCACTTCGCCCCTTCTCGGCGACTCTCCCCGCCCCGCCTGGAAAAACCGAGTTGAGAAACCGAAACAGCGTGTTGCCAAAAAGGCTCCTGGAAAAGAGAAAAGGCACTATTCATCCCGAATATCCCAGATTGACCATTTCATCATGATTGCGGTATTTTTGTGCGTCAAGTCCTTTCCTGGTCCCTGCATTCTCACCAAAACCCTTCGCAGCTAATCGGATACGTTTTTGGCAAGGATGCCGGTTAGGAGGGCGATCCTGCCCCGGTTCCCAACCGCCGTGCCTCGTTCCCATCTCGCTGCCAGGCTCCAGTCTGGAAACGCCACCTCCTGCCCGGCACGCCAACCTGCCCCCAGAACGGGTGTCATCGTGGCATGCGCCGCTGGCGATCCGTTCGCCCAACGAGCGGTCGAGCGAGGCCACGCGCGCGGCAGAGGTCTTTGATTGGACGGGATAACGGCCCCGCCGGTTCCATGAATTGCCGCTGGCTGGAGTGAATCGTCGCTCCTGGGTGCAAAAATCGCCCCGGAGCCGAGAGAGACGCGCACCCTGTGGGCTCTGCTAGGCCGTCCCCAGTCAGGGGGCATCAATCCTCGGGCGGGCGGCCCGCAGGACGCAGCGTTCTGAAGCGTCCGCCCTCCCGCTGGCGGACGCCGAGCCATCGCCTCCAGAGCAAGCGGCTCGCATTTCGAGTAGAATTGGCCTCAAGCAGTAAGCAACACGCTACCGGATCGCTTTCCAGGCCGCCCCCGAGGGTCAAGACTGCCATGCACCTGAATTTCCGCGGACACTTCAGCCTTCTCGTGGTCGTTTTTCTGGCAGCCTGCGCGCCGTCCGCGCGGGCCGATGACAAGAAAGCGGCGGACGGCGCGCCGCGGTTTCTGCGAATGACGCGGACGGAGGAGGGGAATGCTCTGGGGCTGGAATCGGCGATTGTCCGGTACGTGGCCCGCGACGCTGGCCGGGAGGGGCCAACGGTCGATCTGGTGGCCGCCGTGCACGTCGCCGAGGCGGCCTACTACGAGGAATTGAACCGCCGCTTTCGCGACTACGATGCCGTCCTCTACGAACTGATCGCCCCCGAGGGAACCCGGATTCCCAAGGGAGGAGTGAAGACCGGCGGATCGGCGGTCTCAATGCTCCAGACGATGATGACCCGCGTCCTGGAGCTCGATTTTCAACTGAACAAGGTCGACTACACGGTCGGCAACTTCGTCCATGCCGACATGACGCCCGAGCAGTTTGCGGCAACGATGAAGAATCGCGGGGAGAGCGCTTTCCAGACGTTCTTTCGCATGATCGGCTACGCAATGGCCAAGCAGGGCGATCGGGCGCCCTTTGGAGGGGATTTGCGGCTCCTGGCCGCAGTGTTCGACAAGGACCGGGCCTTGGCGATGAAACGCGTCCTGGCGGAAGAGTTCCAGCACATGGAGGGGTCGCTGGCGGCGATCAACGGCCCCGACGGCTCGACGCTGATCACCGAACGAAACAACGTGGCCCTGGCAGTCCTCCGAAGGCAGTTCGACGCGGGCAAGAAGAAGGTGGCGATCTTCTATGGAGCCGGGCACATGTTCGATTTCGAGCAGCGTTTGCAGGACGACTTCGGCCTGGCGCCGGTCGAGACCACCTGGCTGACGGCATGGGACCTGACCGCCGCAGAGGATCGGGGGAATCGCTCGCCGCCAGGCGCGTCCAGGCCAGAAGGCCCGCAAGGGAAAAATAGCGTCGAGCCGTCGGGGCAGCCGGGGCGCGCCCGCGTCGCCCCGGAACCGCGTCAGTAACGAAGCACTTTTCGCAGCAGATAGAACCCCCAGACCAGCAAGATCAGGTTCCCCGCCCAGACGGTATAGGGGGGGATCGTCCCACTCTTCGCTCCGTCGATGCCGTACATCATGATCGGGTAGTAGACGACCAGGATTGGCGTGAAGCAAAGGAAGAAGCTGGTCAGGAAGTCTCGATTCCGCAACCGGATCGCCATCGGCGCGCCGACCCAAAGGAAGCAGAAACAACTGAACCCGGCCGACCAGCGCCGATGCGGTTCGGTGTGGAGGCGGTGCAGGCGGCCGACATGGTCTTCCATCAACCTCTGCCGCGTCTGCCATTCGCGCCCGGTGAGCTGGTCGAAGTCGCCAGAGAGGATTTCGAACGCCGCGCGAACCGCCAACTCGCGGCGATAGGTGTCGATCCGCTCGATCTGCCCGGCCGTCTCCCGCCGGATAGCGCCGAGAGCGATGTTCGAGGGGACGTGGGAACGATCCTCCACGCGGCTGGCCGTCGTCAGGGGGATCTCCTGCTCCCATACGTCGTTGGGAAACCGGAATGCGCCCTCTCCTTCCATGTCGACGTATCCGTCCCAGAGCACGACCTTCAGCACACCCTCCTCCTTGTCGCACGACAGCTTCGCTTCCGCCGCCGTGATCGTGATCGTGGGGGAACCGTCTCTCCGTCGGATCGACAGGGTCGGGCGGATCAGCCGCTGGCCTTCGACGCGTTTCACGTTGACCGAGAAAGCGCTGGAACTGTAACTGCGGCGCGTGCGGAGGACGCCATAGGCGATCTCCTCGACCGCTTCGATGATCACGCGCTGGGCGCCGTTGCGTCCCCAGGAGACCGCCAAATCCGTCAGCCACACGGTCCCCAGGCTGAGAACAAAGGCGACCACGACCGACGGCCAGATCACCGCCCACGGCGAGATGCCCTGGGCCTTCAGCGCGATGATCTCGTTCGAACCCGACATGCGAGCGTAGATGCCCGTTGTGGCCAGCAGCAGCGTGACGGGGATCGCCACGCTGAGCGCGAACGGGATCGTGTAGGGAACCAGGCGCAGAATCTCCGCCGGAGGCAGGCTGTAGCGCATCGCCTCCTGGAAGAGGCCGACGATCAGCATCATTGGCGTCAGCGCGAACATCGCCAGCACAAAGACCTTCACCAGCTCAAGCAGGACATAGCGCGTGAGAATTCGCATGGCGAGGTAGTGTCGCACCCGGCGGCCGATCCGGTCAAGAGGACTTGGGCGACTCCCCCGGCGCCGTCCCTGTCCGCATCGAGCCGGCGCTTTACAGAATCCGCCGGATTTCAGATACTACGTTCCTGGCTCCGGACCGCCGGTCCGGGATGTTCGGCTGTTGTCCTGTGCGACGTGTGATCCTTCCGATCCGCACGCGTATTTGGTAAGGGGTCTTGTCGCCACCGGTGCGTCGCCCCTTGCGGATCTTTCCGAGATTCGGAGTGCAGACGGATGCTCAGGCTTTCACTGAACGAGACAACGACGTTCCGTTGGTCCTTCGAGGAAGACGTCAAGCACTACGCGGCCGCCGGGATTCCCGCGATCGGCGTTTGGCGCCACAAGCTCTCGGATTGCGGTCTGGGGAAAGCCGTTGAACTGCTCGAAGTCTCGGGGCTGGCGGTCTCCCATCTCCACTGGGCCGGCGGTTTCACCGGCTCGGATGGACGCTCATTCCGCGCCGCCGTCGACGACGCAATCGACGCGCTGCGCACGGCCGTGGAACTGAAGACGCCGTGCCTGGTCGTCTACAGCGGCGCTCGGGCCGGGCACACCCTGAATCATGCTCGCCGCCTGTTCCGCGACGCCCTCGCGGAATTGGCGCCGGTCGCCGAGGAAATGGGCGTCGATCTGGCGATCGAACCGATGCACCCGGCCTGCGCAAAGGAATTCACGTTTCTGACGCGAATCGACGATGTGATCGAGATGATCCAGTCCGTCGGAAGTCATGCAGTCAAAATGCTTTACGACACGTACCACCTGGGCCAGAAGGAGGCCTGCGTAAAGCGAATTCCCGAAATCGCCCACCAGGTCGCGCTGGTCCAGCTCGGCGACGCCCGCCATCCCCCCACCTCGGAGCAGGCACGCTGCCGCCTGGGAGACGGGATGGTGCCCCTGGGGGCAATCGTCCGCGCGTTCCGCGCCGCCGGATACTCCGGCGATCTCGACGTCGAACTGATTGGCGAAGAGCTCGAGACGATCGACTACCACCAACTGATCGAGCATGTCCAGCAGGCATTTGAGCGGCTTGTTGCCACACCGTAGGACCGGTCTCGCGACACCTCACCCGATGCTCGTGATCAATCAACGCATCCAGATTCCCCTCCGAGAATTCCGGTTCACCTTCTCGCGAAGTCCCGGGCCGGGAGGCCAGAACGTCAACAAGGTCAACTCAAAGGCGGCGCTCCATTGGGCGGTCACGACCACCGCCAGTCTGCCTGAACCGGTTCGCGAGCGGTTCATCCGGATGTTCGCCCCGCGGATCAACCAGCGAGGGGACCTGTTTCTGGCGAGCTCCCGCTTCCGTGACGCGGGCCGCAACGTGGCCGACTGCCTGGAGAAGCTCCGCGCGATGGTCGCGGCCGCGGCCGCGACGCGGCGGGCCCGGTGCCCGACGAAGCCCACGGCGTCCTCGCAGCGCCGCCGTCTTCAACAGAAACGCCTGCGCAGCGAGAAGAAACAGAGTCGCCGCAGGATCGGCGACGATTGAACCAGGCGGCCCCGCCTCGCCGCCGGGGCGAGCCTCACCCGGCAAAGGGCCCTTCACGCCGCGACCGGCTGAAACGCCGCGGTCGATGAAGAATCTTCAAACGGATTGTAATCTTGTAAATCCGTACAGTAGCCCGCGGTCTTTCCCACCGCCTTTCCTTTGATGGCGCAAACCTTTGATGGAAAATCGATTACGGCTCGTTCCCCGCGATCCGTCAACCTCTTTGGCATGCGAAGTGCTCCTGAGGCTTGTCACCAAGAGCGAAACGTGCCCCGCTGGGCGCCGGCTCGCGTGCAACGGAGTTCTGTCAGAAAGGATTTTGCCATGTTGGTTCTTTCGCGCAAAAAGAACGAGCAGATCATCATCGGCGACGGCGTGACGGTTACCGTTCTGCGAATCCAGGGGAAGACCGTTAAATTGGGGATTCAAGCGGGCGACAAGATCACGATCGTCCGCGGAGAACTCGTCGAAGCGCACCTGGACGCCGGTGGCGTGGCGCGGCCGGAATCCGATCAGATGATCGCCGATCCGACGGCGGGGATTGCCAGTCAAGACACGACTGCGGAAGCCGCTTTTCACTCGGTCGGGGCGGAACACCAGGGGAACTCTCACCACGATGGCCGTCCCGCATGGCTGACGATCTGCTGCTGTTCATGACCCCGGGGCGCGATCGGCGGCCACCTGATCGACGGTCGGCCGCCCGTCCACCCGCCAACAGCGCGATTCCGCGGAGAGCACGGGGGAAGAATCGCAGCCGGCGGGTGTCTGCCCGCAGTCAATTGGCGGAAGGCTCGGGCAGCGTGGCCGCTGGCATTGCCGGCATCGCCGGCCACGGCCATGTCTCCGGCGGAATGGGCGCCCGGCGTTGCCCGGGCGGGGCGGTGTCGACGGCGGCCGTGCGGACCGGATAGAGACCTCCGCCGGCATGGATCTCATGAAGGTGTTCGAGCAGAATCCGTTTGACTTCGAGGATCGTGCGGGGATGGCCGTGGAGTTCGGCGTGCTGGGCCGGCACCTCGATCTGGCTGACAACGTCGTCCATCTGGGCGCTGGCCAGCTCGACAACCCCGTCGCCCCCCTGCGACAAGTAGCCGGCCCAGTCCTCCTCCGACAGGGCGCCGACCACGTTGTGGTAGCGGACCCAAGGGGCGCGATAGGACGCCAGCATCGCCGGGAAGAAAGGTGAGTCAGGGGCCAGTGAGGCAACGCTCGTCTTGATCTGGAGCAGCCGATCGTCGCGAATCACGTCCTTGTTCCTTCGCAGCAGGCTGCTCTTGGTGAGCGAGAGCATCTCCGGCAGCCGGATCAGCTTGTGTGACAGCCACTGGGTCAAGTCGTTCGACATCCTGCTGCCGCGGTGCGGTGTGCCGATCGTGACGACGCGGCGAATCGACGGATTGGGCTGGAAGAAGAGACTCTTTTCGAGCTTGGCGATCGTCTCCGGATCGGCGTCGAGCCGTGAGAAGGGTTGATCGCTCACGAGTCGCCAGAAGTCGTCGCGGCTGTCGATGGTCTGCAACCGGGAGACGAGGCCGCCCATGCTGTGCCCGATGAGCACCATCTGGTCGAGCGCCGGTTCCTGCCGCCGCGGATCGACATCCTCTCGAATCCTGGCCAGGTCCTCGCGCAACTGGCCCGCGCTGATCCAGAAGGGCTGGGCCGTGGGATAGAGGTAGAACCAGAACTGGTAATTCTCCCGAATCACCGCCGAGCTCCGCAGGTCGTTGTACATCTCCACCCAGGTCATCGGGCTCGACCAGAGGCCGTGGACCATGAGGACGGGGATCTTGCCCGGCTCGTAAGGTTGGAACATATACAATCCCATGATCCGCTGCTCGCCGGTGGGGCGAAGATCGAGAAGCTTCTCGGGGTGGAGCAGCCCGACCGTCGCCAGCCGGTTCAGTTGGGGGTTGTTCAGAAAGTAGGCCATCGGGGTGGTCAAATCGGACTCCAGGGGCACCTTGAGGTCCGCCACGCCGATATCGCTGACCGCCAAGGGGTCATGCAGTTCCAGCACGGCGGCGTGCTGGGCCGAGGCATCGCAGCGGTCCGCGTTGCCGACCGGCAGTGGCCGCAGGAAGGCCGTGACGGGAAAGCTAAGCTCTTCGGGGTAGTACGCCGCAGCCGCCGGCTCGCCCTGATGTCGATTGCGGACGGCGATCAGCGGCACCCCCAGCCCGTAGGTCTGGTAGTGGTTCTTCAGCCCCTTGAGTTCATAGTCCGAGACGAATTCAAAGCGTTCAAAGTCGTTCGTCCGCCATTGGCTGTGGCGGACCATGCACCGAATGTGCCAGACTCCGCTGGCCGTCTCGATCCGGTAGGTTTCATCCGGTTTGAGCCCGAGGTCCTTGCAGATCAGGCGGAGGCCTCCCTCGAGCGCCCCGTTGTAAAGGTCGCACGCGCCGCGAAACTGGGGATCGTAGGGATTGCGGGCACTTCGAAACCGGTCGTCGAACAGGTACTGGTAGGCGTGCAGCGCCGACGCCCCATACAGATTCAAGGCCAGTTCGCGGTCGGTGTGCTTGGCTTTCTCGGCCTCGATGTAGGCCAGTTCAGCGAACGCGTAAACATGCCCCTCGGAAGGATTGTCTTCAATCACCTGCTGGATCTTGGCGAGCAGGGCGGTGGGGTCGTGGCGGTAGTCGTCGAAGTCGTTGACGCGCAGAAACTGCTGCGTTCGCGGGCTGGCCTGGGGCCCCTTGCGCGAGGTCAATTGAAACCGCTCCACCAGAGGGCTGCGGGGGATCGACCGCAATTCCGTCATTTTGGAGGTGGCGCAGCCGGAAAGCGGCAGTGTCAGCGGGAGGACGGCCAAGAAAACGGCAAACCGTCTTGCCCCCCCCAGATCAGTTCGAAGGCGAAACGGTGGCATGGAAGTCGGCCGGGCAGCTTGGATGGATTGCCGAAATGGCCAAGCGCGCTCCGGGCCAATGCGTGCGCAGGGCGCTTGCCAGAAAATCCGCGGCCGGACGATAGAAAAATCAGGCGGCCCGTGTCAATGGCGGTTTCCCTACACCCACCATTTTTCTGACGCTCCGGAGAGGCCTGCACCCGTTCGCTGCGCCCGCCGGGCGGGCGATTACTTCACCGCCCGCCTCTGTTCGAGCAGCCACCGGTAGAGCTCCGGGTTGGCGTAGGTCTTGGTCCACGAGTCGTGGCCGGCCTCCGGATAGACGGTCAACTTGACGGTGCACCGGGCCTTTTTCAGGGCGTCGACCATCTGCTGCGATCGTTCCACGGGCACCGTGGTGTCTTTCGCCCCGTGGAACACCCACGCGGGAACCTTGACCGGCAGCAGGCGGACCATCAGGGGTTCGCCGCCGCCGCAGATCGGCGCGATCGCGGCCAGCCGCTCCGGCTGATGGACCGCCAAGGCCCACGTGCCGAAGCCTCCCATGCTGAGGCCGGTCACGTAGATGCGGTCCTCGTCCACTTTGTGGTTGGCGACGATCTCGTCGATCAGCGCCCCCAGCTCGTGGGGCTCCCACCAGCGGCCGGCGGGGCACTGCGGCGCGACGACCACGAACGGAAAGGACTCGCCAGCCTCGATGAGTTTGGGCGGCCCGTGCGTCTTGACCAACTCGAGGTTGTCTCCCCGCTCGCCGGCTCCGTGCAGAAAGAGCAGCAGCGGCCACGACTCCTTCCGGTCGTAGTCCTCGGGCAGATGGAGCAGGTACTTCATCCGCACGGGCACACTCCGGTCCAGCTCGCACGGTTTCTGCCCCGCAGGCGTCGCCCGGCTGTCATGCGGCGGGCCGGCCGCCGGCGTATTGGAGGCAGGAATCAGAAGGCAGGCTGCCACCAAGATGCGCAACATCAGACGGTTCATCACGTTCACTCCAGGGTTCGGAATCCTCGCTTGCAGGCGGTTTAGCGCTCTTCGCGGCGGCGCCGCGCTTGTTCCAGCCTGAACCGCATCGCCCGCTTCTCCTGCTTGGTCAGCTTGCGGCCCAGCGGCGCGGTGATCTCTTCGACCACCGGCACGGACGTGACGATCGCCCGAGCCGGCGGCCGCGCGGAACGGGGCGGATGTACAAGGATATCCCCTTCGTCGAGCGCTGACCAGCCCCCGTCGCCGGCCTCGTAGAGGTATCCGTCCGCATCCCGATCGGGGCGGCGCGCCGGCAAAAGACCCTCCGCATCCAGAACAACGTGCCGGGCGTGCAGCAGCATCGCCAGCACCAGCAGCAGGTTGCCGAGCATCTCCGCCCCTTCTTCCAGCATCACGCCGCGGGCCGCGGATTCGGGCAGGATCAGCTCGAGTTGCGCGGCCACGGCGACCACGTAGCAGAGAGCCACGGCGAACATGGCGATGGTCGACAACCCGCATTCGCACATGTCGGCAACCAATCGCGTGCCAATCACGCCCAGCGTGAAGAAGTAGGCGGCCACCCACCAGATCGAACCGTCGCCGAACACGCGGTTGCCGGTCAGCCAGGTCATCATCTCCTTGAAGCCCTCGTGCAGGCTCGCCGTCTCGTCGAGGCTCATCACCAGAAACGCCAAGGCGGCCCAGACCCAGACTCGGTATCGTCCGTGGTAATCGTCGCGTCGGTGGCGGCGAATGCTGTACACGAGCATCGCCGCGAGGGCGGCCAAGGCGAGCGTCATCGACGAAAACCAGACCGCCAGGCTCCCTTCGCCGTCGAGGTCAAACGCCGCCACGCGACCATCGGTGGTCAACGGCACCAACAGCGGCATGATGTGGTAGAGCCCTTCCAGCGCGGCGATGATCCCGGCGCCCACGATCAGAATCAGCAGATAGGTGCCCATTCGCATGGGCACCAGATCGGTCAACCGGCATTGCTCGTCCATGAACTCAGCATCCCCGTAGTGTGCTGATCGACGGGCCAGCAGCGAACCGCTGCCGTACCGCGCCCAACCATCCGGTCGGCCGTTCCACAGCGCCGAACGGCCGAACCGGATTTCATTCAAGACCCGGCGGCGTCGATAGTCGCGTTGACCGCTTCGGCGAAACTGCATCAGGCGGGCCTCGAAAAGGCCGGATGGGATCCGGAAAACGGGCGAATCATAGCCGCAAACTACGGTTCGGGTAAGACGAACTTCAGGCGGCGTTCGGCGCGCGACGCCCCCCGCCGCCGATGCCGCCCGCGGAGGGCAAGGCGCACCGCTCCAGTTCGTTTCTTCGGCAGCAGGACGCCACCAGGTCGAACCGGACCGGGTCCGTGCGGCCTGGGCAACCCGACCGGAACGATCCATCCCATCCCTCCCAGACAGCACACAGCCCGCAGTTTCAATTTTCTCGCCGCGCAGCGGCTGCTCGCAGGCGCCGGATCGCTCCAGCTTGCCTCGTGACACGTCGAGAATGCACGAATGCACAAGATCGAAATTGACCCTCGGACGGAAACCGGCTACCTTCTGCGCGCCCATCGCCAGGCACGGGGCCAACCGACGCGCCGCGCGCCCCTCCAGGCCACATTACTCCGCGACGAGTCCCCAGGAACCGCAATGAAGCGGACGAACCGAACCGAGATCGCGTTTTTGGCCGCGCTGGTCGCATCCGCGTGCGTGGTGCAGGTTGCGGTCATCCAGCGTGCAGCGGTTCCGGCGCTCGACGCCGTGCGCTTCGTCCATTCCGCCCGCCTGCTCGGCGAGGCCGGTTTTGGCGAGTGGGTCCGGTCCGCGCCGGACGCGCCGCTGTTTGCCGTTTGGGTTGCGGCGGTTCATGCGATGGTTGCCGGGCTGGTTGGCGATTTTCGCCAGGCCTGGGCGCTCAGCGCGCAGATTGCCTCCGCCGTGCCGCTCGTGCTGCTGCCGATTCCCGTATACGGTCTGAGCCGCTGTCTTGCCGGAGCGCGGCCGGCCCGGTATGGCACGGCCCTGGTGGTATTCTTGCCCGAACTGGTGCGGCTCGGAGGCGATGGGATCAGCGATTCGACGCACCTGTTCTTCTTGAGCGTTGCGATGTGGCTGCTGGCGGCCGTCTCCACCGCTCGGCGCACGAAAAGTCCCGCCAGCCCGGCAGTGGCGGCGTTGGCGGCCACGGCGGGCGTCTCGACGGGCCTGGCCGCGCTTGTGCGGGCGGAGGCTGCCGTGTTGGCGCTGGCCAGTGCAATCGTGCTCCCCGCGGGCCGATTTCACCGCGGCGTCTGCCGACGACAACGGCTTGCCGCGCTGTTTGCCTACGGGCTGGGATTGGCGGCGACCGGCGGTCTGTATGCCCCGCTCGCCCGACCCACCCTCACCGATCGGCTTCCGGCTTCCTCGGCCGGCCGCCTGGTGAATCCGGTGTTGCCGAGCGCTGCCGCCAGCGCCACCGCGCCGGAGATCAGCCTTGCCGGCGGGCAGGATCTCTGTTTCGCCCCCAAGGACCCGACAATCAGCATCCGGCAGCGTGGCTGGGCGGGCGCTCCGGTGCAGGTACTCGCAAGGCTGGCCAAGGCGATGGCCTATGCGCCCGGCCTTCTGGCAATTGCCGGGCTGCTGTCTCTGCGCCGGCGTCCGGGTTCGGCCGCCGATCGGCTCCTCCAGGTGTTCACCGTGCTGCTGCTTGGCGGCGTCTTTGTTCACACCGCTCGCGAAGGCTACTTGTCGGCGCGCCACCTCCTCCCCGTGTGCGCGGCGGCGGCGGCATGCGTGGGACACGGGGTCGAGGTGGCCGCGCGTGCCGTCCGGCGCGGAGTCTCCCGGTTGCGGAGTTGCGGGGTTGCCGGGTTCCCAAGGTCCCGCCTGGGGACGCCGCCCTTCGCACCCGCCAACGTCTGGGAGGGTTCCCAAGCTGGAGCTTGGGAACCAGAAGACTCGAGGGTTCGCAAGCTGGGGCTTGGGAACGCGGCACACAGCCAGCCTCATCCGTTCGCGTCCTGCCTGGCCGGTGCGATCGTCCTGGCCGTGCTTGCGACCTGCCTTGTCGACGGGACCAGGCCGGCTCATCGCACACGCCTTGGACATCGCCTGGCTGCCGGCTGGCTGGCCAGGCACGCCGCGGCCGGACAGAGCGTCGTGGATACGCAGGGCCTCACCGGGCTGTATTCCGGCCTGCCGACGATACCCTATGCAGCTTCCCGCACCGAGTTGGGCCGTGACGGGCTGCGGTACTTCGTGGTGGAGGACCAAGAGCTGCGCCGCCCGAGCAAACGGGGCCAGACCCTGAGGCTCCTGTTGGCCACCGCCGGCCAACACGCGGCCAGCTTTCCCGCCGCGGACGAGCGGGATCACCGGGTGGCCGGCGTGTCGGTCTACCGCTGGGACGCCAGCCGAGTGCGGGCGTCGGCCGCGCCGGAGCGGGCCGGCGCTCCGCCGGAGATCCGATTGGCCATTCGCACAGGCAGCGCGGCGGGGTCCTCCGCCGCGGCCGCCGCTGTTGATTCAAGCCGTCCGCACAGCGGCGGCTCGTCCGCAAGGAATTGAAGATGTGGCACGATACGATCCGGTTCATCCGCTGCGTGAAGGAGACCTTCGACCTGCGGGGCCCGATTCATGAATATGGCATGACGACCAGCGCGGCGCCGCTGGCGGCTGCGGGCGACCCACCGGCGAATGCCGAGGCCGCCGGCGCCGACGCGGGCTGCGCTGACTGGACGGAGTCGCTCGACGGTTTGACGCACCTGCCATACGCCAGCGGCTCGGCCGGAACCGTGGCCTGCCTGAATGTCCTCCAGCACGCCGCCGAGCCCGGCGCCGTTGCCGCCGAGATGATCCGCCTCGTTGCGCCAGGCGGGGTGCTGCTGGTCTGTAGCTGCACCGGAGGGCAAGCGGCCAACGCCGACCTGCTCTGGCGCCCCGCCCCGCACGCTTTCCAGGCCCTCACGGCCCCGCTCGATGCCACGCTGATCGGCTGGCAGGGCCCCGAAGGAGATCCGCACGGGATCTACGCAATCGGGACCAAGGCGCCGGTTTCCCCGGCCTTCCTCGCCAGTCTGAACCGGTTTCTGAGGCTCTTTCGCGAGTCCTTGGATCATGACCGGCGGGCCGTTTCGTGGAGCGAAAGGGTCCGGGCGTGGCTTACCCGCTGGAGCAGAACGTCTGCAACCGCTCGCGCCAGCCGCGATTACTACCAATGGCGGTTCGTCCTGCATACGCCGCTGGCCGCCGATTTTCGGCACGAGATGCTCGCGGCGTGCTTTGAGCCGAAGAAGAGCGGCCTGCGGCTCGACCTGGCGGACTAAATGAGCTTGCGCGATTCGTGGAAAAAGCGGCTGCTATTCAGATAGCCGCGTGGGCTTGCGG
Source organism: Pirellulaceae bacterium (assembly GCA_012744395.1). GTDB lineage: Bacteria > Planctomycetota > Planctomycetia > Pirellulales > Thermoguttaceae > JAAYCB01. The sequence continues at coordinate 160 of JAAYCB010000198.1, read as the reverse complement.
TTCCCAAGGCGGAGCTTGGGAACCAGGTTGAACGAATTGTCAAAGAGCGAATCGCAGCGGGGCGGTCAGTCGAGGCTGATGGGGAGACGGTTGCCGAGGCCGTCGTTGCGGGGGCCGGCGAGGAGTTCGGCGGCAAGGCGGAGGGCCATTTCGAGGGCGT
>JAAYCB010000015.1 GCA_012744395.1 Pirellulaceae bacterium | reverse complement strand
GGGCGGTGCAGACGTCCGCGCCGGCCAGCGCCGACTCCAAGACGTGCAGCGGGTGGCGCGCCGAGGCCACGAGAATCTCCGTGGCGAAGTCGTAGTTGTCGAAGATCGTCCGGATCTGGTGGATCATTTCCATGCCCACCTGGCCGACCGAATCGAGCCGGCCCACGAACGGGCTGACGTAGGTCGCCCCGCACTTGGCCGCCAACAGCGCTTGCAGCGGGGAGTGGACCACGGTCACGTTGGTCTTGATCCCCAGTGCGGCCAGCTGCTTGACGGCGATCAGACCCTCGCGGATGATCGGGACCTTGACCACGACGTTGTCGGCGATTTCGGCCAACTGCCGGGCCTCGGCGACGATCCCGGCGGAGTCCAGCGCGACGCATTCCAGGCTCACCGGCCCGGGGACGATCCGGCAGATCTCCGCATACAGCTCGCGCGGCTCGCGCCCCGTCTTGAAGACGAGGCTCGGATTGGTGGTCGCCCCGTCGATGATCCCCCAGCGGCAGGCCTCGCGGATCTGGTCCAGGTCGGCCGTATCCAGAAACAACTTCACCGGTCATCACTCCTGCTGGCTTCTCAGCTCAAAAGGTCGAAAGCGGCGTCGAACGCAGCCGCAGCCGGCGGCGCGTCGAGCCGCTTGATAAATGCCAGGGCGTCGCGGGCGCCGTGCTCGCGATTCATGCCCGAATCTTCCCATTCCACCGAGAGCGGTCCGCGGTAGCCGATCTGGCGGAGCGCCCGGAGTATCTCCTCGAAGTCGACGTCGCCGTGGCCCGGCGAACGGAAGTCCCAGCGCCGGCGGGGGTCTCCAAACCGCAGATGGGAGCCCAGGATGCCGGCGGTTCCGGCCGGCCGCACGGCCGCGTCCTTGATGTGGACGTGATAGATGCGGTCGGAAAACTCGTGGAGAAAACGGACCGGATCGACCAGCTGCCAGACCAGGTGGCTGGGATCGAAGTTGAAGCCGAAGGCCGCACGGCCGCCCAGCGCGTCGAGGGCCCGCCGCGCGGTCGGGCCGTCGAAGGCGATCTGGGCCGGATGCACCTCCAGGGCGAAGCGCACGCCACAGGCGTCGAACACGTCCAGGATCGGGTTCCAGAGTTCCGCGAAGCGGGCAAAGCCCGCCTCGATCCACGCTTCCGGCACCGGCGGAAATCGGTACAGCAGGTGCCAGATCGGCGAGCCCGTGAAGCCGGTCACGACGCTCGCGCCGAGATTCTTCGCCGCTCGGGCGGTCTCCTTCATCGCTTCGATCGCCCAGGCGCGCTTCTTCTCCGCGCTGCCCGCACAGGCCGCCGGCGCCAACACGTCGGTCCGGCTGTCTTCGTTCGGATCGCAGACGAGGTGCCCCGCCGCGTGGTTGCTCAGCGCGAAACACTCTAATCCGTGGCGGGCGAGCAGTTCGAGGCGCTGGCGGCAATAGCCCGCGTCGGCCGCCGCGCGGCCGGCGTCGATATACCCGCTGCGGCAGACCAGCTCCAGGCCGTCGTAGCCCCAGGCCGCCGCCCGGGGCGACAGCTCTTCCAAGGGAATGTCCGTCCACTGCCCCGTCACCAATGTCACCGGTCTGGTCTCGTTCGAGCGGATCATGGCCTGGCACCTCCGCGTGTCTGACGAATCAACCGCCGCCCGGGGCACCGGCTGTTGTCGCGATAGGAGTCCGCAAGTCACCAGTATCGCCCGCGCGGGGCCTTGCGGTCAATGAGAATGTGCGTAAATAATGTAAGAGTATTTAGCGGCCCCTCGGCCGGCGGGCCCTCCGGGCCTGCTCCCTGGACCTCGGTAGACCAGTCGATGACCCACCGTTGCAGCCCACAAATCGCCTTGCTTGTCGACACCGCGACCGACTGGGGTCGGCGAATGATCCGCGGGATCGCCGGCTATGCGCAAGAGCGCGGCGGTTGGGATATCTGGCTGGAAGAGCGCTGCCAGCACGCCCCCGGCCGGCTTCCGCCGGGCTGGCGCGGCGACGGGATCATCGCCCGGGTGGCCGACCGCGCGATGGCCCGTTACCTGGCCACAGCGCCGGCTCCGGTCGTCAACGTCTCGTCCGCGCGCATCCCGGGCGTCCATTTTCCCACCGTCACGGCCGACCTCCGCGCCGCGGCGCGGCTCGCCGCGGGGCACCTCTTGGATCAGGGTTTCCGCAACTTCGGCTACTTCGCGCCGCGGGGGCTCTCCTTCGTCGAAATCCACTACAGGAGCTTTGTCGAGAACCTTGCCGAGACCGGACTGGAGTGCTCGCTGTTTCCGGCCCGGCGCGGCACGGGGCCCGCCTCCGCATGGCAGAAGCGCCAAGCCGACCTCCAGCAATGGGTCCGCGAACTGCCCAAGCCGGTCGCCATCGTAACGTGGACCAGCGAACGGGGCCGCGAGGTGCTCTACGCCTGCCGCGCGCTGGGCCTGCTCGTGCCCGAGCAAGTCGCGGTGATGGGAGGAGACGAAGACAGCCTCCTGTGCGAGACCTGCAATCCCTCGCTGTCGGGAGTGGTCCTGACCTCCGCGCGGATCGGCTACGAGGCCGCCGCACTGCTCGACCGCTTGCTGCACGGAGCGCCCGGCCCAAGCAGGCCGATCCTGATCGAGCCGACCCGCGTGATCGTCCGCCGGTCGACCGACACGCTGGCGATCGAGGACCAGGATCTGGCTCGGGCGATCGCCTTCATCCGCATCAACGCCTCGACGCCGATCCAGGTCAGCGACGTCCTCCGCACCGTGCCCGTCTCGCGGAGCTGGCTGGAACGCCGCTTCCAGGAGGCGCTCGGCCGCAGTCCCGCGGAAGAGATCCGCCGCGTCCGCCTCGAACGGGCCAAACAGCTCCTGGCGGAAAGCGACATGCCCGTCCCCCAGGTCGCCGCCTCCTCCGGGTTCGGCTCGCGCGAGTACTTCGCCCACGCATTCCG
>JAAYCB010000197.1 GCA_012744395.1 Pirellulaceae bacterium | reverse complement strand
GAAAGGACCGTGGCCGGCCATGCTACTTCTTCTGCTCCTGACCTCCCTGGTTGGTCTGGCGATCGGTCTGGCCATCTCGGCGCTGGCGAGAACCTCGGAGGTAGCCATCGCCGTGCTGCCGCTCGTTCTCCTGCCGCTGGTGATGCTCGCCGGCTCGCTCTTGCCGCTCCACCGGATGGGCAGCCCAGTCCAGACATTGGCCCAGTTGATGCCCACACGGTGGGCGTTCGAGGGGCTGCTACTATTGGAGGCAGACCGGCGCGAAAAACAGCCATCGCTTCCGACGGTTCAACCGACTGATGCGGCATCGGATGCCGAGGCTGAAATGCCATCCAAAAAGCCGTCGAGGCCAATCGACATGGCCGAGCACTTCTTCCCTGGCGAGACCCATCGGATGGGCGTTGCTGCGGCCGCCGCTAGCTTACTGACAATCCTGGCTTTGTTGACCGGGGCGATTTATGGGATTCTTCGGTGGCGTGACGCGTATTGAACATTTCACCGCGTCAAACGCGGGGGGGCGTGGTCCCACAGCGTCAAAAGGGGGGTGGCGAGCAACCGCTGCACTTTGGCCACTACGACCGAAGTTGTGTCGAAGAAGGGCAGAATATCTGCCATCGCGCTTGATGTGAGAACGACTATCCCCCCCATTTGAACCGTCTGTTTAGGCCAACCATCAGTATGCAACCATCGATTTACCCTCCCAAAAAAACACAGAATTACCCAGGTTGACAGAAAATTGGATGATAGTAGCGTCCTGAATCTCGCTCTCAATCCATTCGGGGGGGCAAAATGCCACATTTCTACGGGATTTCAAACGCGTAGTCACATATTTCACGCAAAGTCCGAAGAAGGCAGCCCCAAAGGAAAACTCCCGTCCGCTCGCGGAAATACCCACCCCCACCCCTCTGTAGAATTAATGTCGGTTCACTGAAAATGGTCGATCATGCGATTCCATCCCCCCCGCGGCCAGGGTATTATGGTACCGTCTGGGTGTTCGGGGGGGGTCTCTCCCCGCGGGGCACCAAAACGGGTTGGGGGCCACTCCATTTACCGCATTGTGGCGGTTGCCCTCGACTCGGCCCTGTAATCGAGAAAGGTGGATTCTGATGGCTGCCAAGAAGGCAACACGCAGCGCCAAACCGGGCGGTAACGGTGCAAATCTCGGCTTTGAGGCGACGTTGTGGCTGGCGGCCGACAAGCTCCGCAGCAATATGGATGCCAGTGAGTACAAGCACGTTGTGCTCGGGCTGATTTTTTTGAAGTACATCAGCGACGCCTTCGAGGAGATGCACGCCCGGCTGCTGACCGAGCAAGGCGAGGGGGCAGAGCCCGAGAATCCAGATGAGTATGTGGCGGCAAATGTCTTTTGGGTGCCCCAGGAGGCCCGTTGGGCGTTCTTGCAGGCCAGCGCCAAGCAACCCAAGATCGGGAAGCTGGTGGACGATGCAATGGTCGCCATCGAGCGGGACAACCCGTCGCTGAAGGGCGTGCTGCCCAAGGATTACGCCCGGCCGGCCCTCGACAAGCAGCGACTCGGCGAACTGATCGACCTGGTGGGCACCATCGGGCTGGGCGACAAGGAGAACCGCACCAAGGACATCCTGGGCCGGGTGTACGAGTACTTTCTGGGCCAGTTCGCCAGCGCCGAGGGGAAGAAGGGCGGCCAGTTCTACACGCCGCGCTGCGTGGTCCGCACGCTGGTCGAGGTGCTTGGTCCTTACAAAGGCCGCGTATTCGATCCTTGCTGTGGCTCTGGCGGTATGTTCGTGCAGAGCGAGAAGTTTGTGGAGGAGCACGGCGGGCGGATCGGCGACATTGCCGTCTACGGGCAGGAGTCGAACCCGACGACCTGGCGGCTGTGCAAGATGAACCTGGCGATCCGGGGCATCGACGGCGACCTGGGAAAGGAGCACGCCGACTCGTTCCGCCGCGACTTGCACAAGGACCTGAAGGCCGACTTTGTTCTGGCCAATCCGCCCTTCAACGACTCGGACTGGGGTGGCGACAGGTTGCAGGACGACGTCCGCTGGGCCTACGGCGCCCCGCCGAAGGGGAACGCCAACTTCGCCTGGGTACAGCATTTCGTGCACCACCTGGCGCCCAACGGCCGGGCGGGTTTCGTGCTGGCCAACGGGTCGATGAGCTCCAACCAGTCGGGCGAGGGCGAAATCCGCAAGAGTCTGATCGAGAAGGACCTGGTCGAGTGCATGGTCGCGCTGCCGGGGCAACTCTTCTATTCGACGCAGATTCCCGTCTGCCTGTGGTTCCTCTCGCGAAAGAAGCCGCTCCACTGCGCCGGGAAGACGCTGTTCATCGACGCGAGAAAGCTGGGCCGGATGATCGACCGGGTGCACCGCGAGCTTACGGACGAGGACATCGGCCGGATCGCCGGGACGTTTCACGCCTGGAGGCAGGGGAAGAAGTACGAGGACGTCGCCGGCTTCTGCAAGTCGGCCGCGACGGCCGAGATCGTCGAGCACGGCCACGTGCTGACGCCGGGCCGCTACGTGGGGGCGGCGGAGGTGGAGGAGGACGACGAGCCGTTTGAGGAGAAGATGCGCCGGCTGGTGGGGGAGTTGAACGAGCAGTTTGCGGAGTCGCGGAAGTTAGAGAAGGCCATTCGCTCGAACTTGGAGGGGTTGGGGTATGGCGGGTGATGGATGGGAAACAGCCCCTCTTGGTGAAATTGCCAACCTAAGTAACTTCTCAATAATCCCGTGAAATTGGTCTTTACTTGGAGGGCGGTTTTGGTGTTTCTTGTGGTACATGGATGGAGCCAAGCCGATCACAATTGCCGGAATCGAGGTGCCGCCG
>JAAYCB010000196.1 GCA_012744395.1 Pirellulaceae bacterium | reverse complement strand
CCGCTTCGGAATCACCCGCTTAGCATCGGCACGTGGATCTCGATCAAGAGGGAGAGTCGTGTCATGCTCGCGATTGGATGGGTGGAAGGCGTGATCGAGGCCTTTCTGGCGTAACACATTCGTTCGCCGAGTACAGGAACACCGTCAGACATTTGCGGACTTGCCTCGGAGAGATTGACGTAGGCGGCCGTAGTACAAATGTCAGAGCGGCGTCTGCAAACTGAGTCGAAGTCGTCGGATGACTAGATGAAGAGCAACCCGGCCCGGTTGGGAGGCTCATTAGCGAGTAAGCCGACGCGGTGGAACGCCTTCGGGTGATCCGCCACGCCGGTTTCTTGTGTTTGACGATTTGCGGCGTTTGCAGGTACCCAAGGAGTAGTCCCATGAAAAATCTCGATCCAACCATGGCGCAGCAGGTCGCCCACGCGATCAGCGTTTTCCAGGCGGAGCGGACTGGCTATCCACCCAAAGCCGTGACCGTAGTCCTGAGCGATGACACGCTCGTCGTCACGCTCCACGAGGCGCTGTCGCCCGCGGAGAAGGCCCTGTCAAGCACTCCCGAGGGTGCCCTTCAGGTCCAGGAGTTTCACCGCCAGCTCTTCAAGGATTCCGTCGAATTATTGCGCCGGGAAATCAAACGCATCACCGGGGTCGCGGTTGGCGAAGCCGCCGCGGAACTCGAGACCACGACCGGCGCCGTGGTGCACGCCTTCACGACCGGCACCATGGTGCAGGTGTTCCAACTCGCCGGCCGAATCTCCCTGGATGCCTGGAACGGGCATCGATCGAACGATCACTGACACTTTACGGAGGGTCCGCGATGTTAGTCCTGTCGAGGAAGAGCCAGGAATCGGTGGTAGTCGGCGGGTCTGGAGGCTTCCACCGATTGTTGAAAGTCACGGTGCTCGGGATTCGAGGCGCGAACGTGAAGTTGGGCTTCGAGGTCGATGCCGACGTGCCTGTCCATCGTTGGGAGGTGTGGGAACGAATCAAGGCCGGCGGTCAGGCGGGCAGCCTGACGGAAGGCCCCGCCGCGCCGCTTGCGTAATGGCTTGAGATTGCAGACCAACCTGACACGGATTAACCAGACGAGGTGACGAGTGAATACCGTACGACCCCTTTTTTTATCGACCTATCCGCCGGAGGAGTGTGGACTGGCAACGTTTACCAGGGACTCGGCCGACGCGGTCGACATGGCGGCGGGCGAGCCGGTGTCCTCGGTGGCGGCGATCCAGAAGACGCCGTCGCTCTGCTACGCGGATCGGCGCGTGGTGCATGCCATCGACAACAACCGCCCGGATGCGTACCGTCGCGCCGCGGAGATGGCCAACGCGAGCGCGTGCGACCTGGTGAGCTTGCAGCACGAGTTCGGCCTCTATCCTGGCAAGTGGGGCGGTCGCGTGCTCGATTTTGTGCATCAATGCCGCAAGCCGATCGTCACGACGTTCCACACGCTGCTGACCGAGCCGGACCCGTTGCCCCGGCGAGTGATCCGGAATCTGGCGGCCCGCAGCCAGGGGATCGTGGTCATGACCGAGATTGCCGCGAAGCTCTTGGAGGATGTGTACGGCGTGTCGGGGACGCGCGTGCAAGTGATTCCGCATGGCGTGCCGACGGTCCCTTTCGAACGCCGGACGATCCACAAGGCGCGCCTGGGGCTGACGGGCCGGCAGGTGATTTGCAGCTTCGGGCTGATCAATCGCGGCAAGGGGCTCGAATACATGATCCAGTCGATGCCCCGGATCGTTGCTGCCTGTCCGGAAGCCATCTATCTGATCGTCGGCATCACCCATCCCCAGGTCAAGCGCCAGGAGGGGGAGGCCTACCGCGAGAGCTTGGCTGAAATGGTCCGGACCCTGGATCTGGGTGGCCATGTCCGTTTCGTAGACAAGTATCTCAGCTGCGACGACCTGATCGCCCACTTGCAGGCCTGCGACGTGTACATCACTCCCTACGCAGGGAAAGACCAGATCGCCAGCGGCACCTTGGCTTATGCCCTCGCTGCCGGTGGGGCAATCGTAAGCACCCCCTATCTGTATGCCGAAGAAGTCTTGGCCGAAGGGCGCGGCCTGCTCGTGCCGTTTTCCCAAAGCGCTGCCCTGGCGGATGCAACGCTGCGGTTCCTGAGCGACACGGACTTCCAGGTGAAGACCCGCTACCGGGCTTATCAATACGCCAGGCCGATGTTCTGGCCCAACGTGGGTCGGCGCTACCTGGAGTTCTTCACCGGGGTTGTTGCCGGCAGTCATGCAAGCGCCGCCCGCCAGCAGCGCAGGGCTTCCGCGCTGCCGGGCGCCGAGCGCGAGCCCAGGCAACTCGTGCAAGGAGGTCGGTAATGTCCATTATGGAGCGGATCGCGTTGGATCACCTGGATCAGATGACCGACTCGACGGGGCTGATCCAGCATGCGATCTATGGCATTCCGCGGCGCGAAAGCGGCTACACGACCGACGACAACGCACGGGCCCTGCGGCTTTGCGTACGGCTGTGGAATCGGCACCACGGGGAGCCGATGCTCAGGCGAGTGACCACCTATCTGAGCTTTCTTGAGTACGCGCGTGGCATCGGCCGGGGATTCCATAATTATCTTGGCTACGAACGCCGCTGGCTCGATGCAGAAGGGTGCGGCGACTGCCAGGGCCAAGCGGTTCGCGCTCTGGCGGAAGTGCTGAGCAGTCGTTTGCCTGGCGGCCACCGAGCGTTGGCCCGCGAGTTGATCGACACCGTCATGCCGACGCTCGCCGACGTGAGAAGCCTGCGGGCTCAGGCGTATGTGGTTCTGGCTTGGGAACATCTGTGGAGTGCGGAGGTCGGAGACATCGAACCGCTGGAAGCCGTGGCATGGTCGGCGGCGAGGCGGCTCGCCGAGTGTTACGGCCGAGCGCTGCGGCCGGACTGGCAGTGGTTCGAGTCGCGGATGACGTATGCAAACGCGGTCTTGCCGCACGCCTTGTTCGCCGCCGCCAGACGCTGGCCGGAGGAGGATTTTCTTGAGATCGCTCGGGCATCGTTCGCCTTCCTCGACCGTCAGACGACTGCCGAGGGAGTCTTCTGGCCGATCGGGAACGAAGGTTGGTATCCCCGTGGAGACGAGAAGGCGCTGTACGATCAACAGCCCTTGGAGGCCGCCACGATGGCCGAAACCGCGCGGGCCGCGTTTGACCTGCTTGGCAGTCACGAATACCTGGCGGCCTTCCGCCGAGCGCGCGGCTGGTTTCACGGCCGCAATAGCCTGAAACGCCCGCTTGGTGACATCCGGTCCGGCGCCTGCTACGATGGCCTGCTGGCGACCGGCGTAAATCGCAATCAGGGAGCGGAATCGACGCTCGCCTATTTATGGACGGAGATGAGTAATGATGACTTCGAGGTGTCGCTAGGCAACCGCCGCAAGGGTGCCGTTGCCGTTGTGTAGAGACGACCCGAATTACCCGATTGTGACCGGCGAGGCCGTCGATCGCCGGGTAGGCAGAGCGTTGAAAGGCAGGGAGAGTAGCTTGAGCGGCGCCCCCAACGACGATCGTGAGCCGCCATCCAGCAGCAGGAAAGGCCGACGCAGCGCCTTGCGGGTCCGGCGTTTGCCGGTCACCTTCAGCAGCGATATTCGCCGCGTCATCACCCGGTTCTTTGATCCCGGCGGCGCCGCGCGGATTCGCAACGTTGCCGAGCGCGTCAACGCGCTCAGCGACACGCAGGTCGACCGGATTCTGGACGACATCTTCCTGAGGTTTCGCACCCGCCACGGCAATATTGCCTCGGCGCTGGAGGAGAATTACCGGACGGCGATGGCCTTGATCGGAGAGTCGGACCATGCTTCGCACAATCGACGCATGCTCATCGGAGCATACTTGACCGCGGAGTACTCGATCGAGTCGGCGGCGCTGTTCAATCCGTCGATCGTCCCCCATCACAGCCAGCGGAACCTTCCCGCCGGTGCCGTGCGGTTCATCATGAGTCTCCGCGCGACGGGCGAGGGACACGTGTCCTCGATCGTTTTCCGTACGGGCGTCATCTACTCCGATCACAGGATCCAGATCGATCCATGCAGCCGTCTGACCAGGCCGGGTCGTGTCGTACCGGATAAGCAATACGAAAAAGCCCTGTTCCGGCGGAAGCTGAACGACATCGGCGTCTACGAGGCGGTGGCGGACCTCGTGCTCGACCGCCTGGCCGACTCCTTTACCTCGGCCCAACTGGAACAGGCGATTACCGCGGTACGGGTAGCGGCATCCGGGGAGGTGCCGTTCGAGAAGACGCTGCAGGACATCCGCTGGCTGGCCCGCTCGAACTACCAGTTGGAGCTTTCCGCGGAAACGGCGGCGTCCGAGGTGGTAATTTTTCCTCAGACCAGCAATGAAAGCCACGGTATCGAGGACCTCCGCATGGTCCGCTTCGTGGACGACGACGGCACGATCACGTACTATGGCACCTGCACGGCATTCGATGGCTACCGCGTATTGCCGCAATTGATCGAGACGCGAGACTTCCTCACGATCGGCGTGCACACGATCAACGGCGCCCGTGCGCAGAACAAGGGGATGGCGCTCTTTCCACGGCGGATCGGCGGGCACTACGTGATGTGCTCCCGTATCGATGGGGAGAACCTTTACATCATGGCTTCCGACATCGTCCACTTTTGGGAGTCCGCTGAATTGCTCCAGACGCCGCGTTCTCCGTGGGAGTTCGTACAGATCGGTAACTGCGGCTCGCCGCTGGAAACGCCGCAGGGTTGGCTGCTGTTGACCCACGGCGTCGGGCCGATGCGCACCTACTGCATCGGCGCCATGTTGCTGGACCTGGACGACCCGCTCAAGGTGATTGGCTGCCTGGATGAGCCGCTGGTGGCCCCCACCGAGCGGGAACGCGACGGCTACGTGCCCAACGTCGCCTATACCTGCGGGGCAATGATCCACAACGGGCAGCTCTATCTCCCGTTCGCCACCTCCGATATAATCACCCGTTTCGCGACGGTCTCGCTCGATTCGCTGCTGAGCCGACTGGTCAACTGAGGCGTTGGCCGGAGAAGCCGCTGTCCGGATCGAATCCTGGAGCAACGAGAATGAAACTGATGATGGGTCTATGCATGGTAGGTATCGTCTTGCAGCTGTTCGGGTCCCCGTCCGCGGCCAATCCCTTTCTCGGCGATTGGGATACGCCGTTCGGAGTGCCGCCGTTCGACAAGATCGAGCTGGAGCATTACACGCCGGCCTTCGAAGAAGGGATGCTGCGGCACAAGCAGCAGATTGCCGCGATCGTCGCCGAGGAATCGCCGCCGACCTTCGCCAATACGGTCGAAGCGCTCGAGCGCAGCGGGGAGATGCTCGATCGGGTGGCGAGCGTGTTCTTTGCGATGAAATCGTCGATGAACAACGAGCGGATGGAGGTGATCGCCAAGGACGTGGCGCCCAAGCTGTCGCAGCACGGCGATGAAATCCTCCTCAACGAGCCGTTGTTTCGGCGAATCGAAGCGCTCTGGGCCAAGCGGGACCAGCTCGATCTCGAGCCCGAGCAGCGCCGCCTGCTCGACGAGACCCGCAAGCGATTCGTCCGCGGCGGTGCGAACCTGCCTGCCGACAAGAAGGAGCGGCTCAAGGCGATCAACAAGACGCTCGCCCTGTTGAGTCTGAGTTTCGCCGAGCACGTCCTCAAGGAGGAGAACCGCTTCGAGCTGGTAATCGGCGACCGGGCCGACCTGGCGGGCCTCCCCGAGGGCGTGATTGCCGCGGCGGAGGAGGCGGCGGCCGAGCGCGGGCACGAGGGCAAGTGGGTCTTCACGCTCCACAAGCCGAGCATGATCCCCTTCCTCCAGTACTCGCAGAGGCGCGACCTGCGGGAGAAAATCTACAAGGCATACCTCGAGCGGGGCAACCACGGCGACGAGCTCGACAACAAGCAGATTCTCGCCGAGATGGCGGCGCTGCGGGTCGAACGGGCCCGCCTGCTCGGCTATCCGACCCACGCGGCATTCGTGCTTGAAGAGGCCATGGCCAAGGAGCCGGCCAAGGTCTACGAGTTGCTGCGCAAGCTCTGGACACCGGCCCTGGAGCGGGCGAAGGCCGAGGCCGCCGAGATGCAGAGGATGATCGACGAGGAAGGCGGCCGCTTCCGGCTCCAGTCGTGGGACTGGTGGTACTATGCCGAAAAGGTCAAGAAAGCCAGGTACGACCTGGATGAGGAGATGCTCCGGCCGTATTTCAAGCTGGAGAACGTGCTCGACGGAGCGTTCGGCCTGGCAACGCGGCTCTACGGGCTGAAATTCGAGAAGCGGCCGGAGATTCCCGGCTATCACAAGGACGTGACCGTCTTCGAGGTCAAGGAGGCCGACGGCCGGCACCTGGGCGTCCTGTACGTCGACTACTTCCCCCGGCCGAGCAAGCGGGGGGGGGCCTGGATGGGCGAGTTCCGCGAACAGCGGCGGATCGACGACAGGGACGTCCGGCCGGTGATCTACAACGTGGGCAATTTCTCCAAGCCGGCCGCCGATAAGCCTTCGCTGCTCTCGTTCGACGAGGTGGAGACGCTGTTCCACGAATTCGGCCACGCCCTGCACGGGCTGCTCTCGGAGTGTACGTACCAATCGCTTGCCGGGACCAACGTGGCGCGCGATTTCGTCGAGTTGCCCTCGCAGATCATGGAGAATTGGGCGTCGGCGCCGGAGATGCTCAAAATCTACGCCCGGCACTACCAGACGGGCGAGCCGATGCCCGATGCGCTGATCGAAAAGATCGAGAACGCACGGCATTTCAATCAGGGCTTCGCCACCACGGAGTACCTGGCGGCCTCGTTTCTCGACATGGACTGGCACACGCTCGCCGACGTGCGGCCGGACGTGGATGTCCTCGATTTCGAGCGCCAATCGATGCAGCGGATCGGCCTTCTCGACCCGGTCGCGCCCCGATACCGCAGCCCCTATTTCCAGCACATCTTCGCCGGCGGGTATTCGTCGGGCTATTACTCCTACATCTGGGCCGAGGTGCTCGACGCGGATGCCTTCGAGGCGTTCCGCGAGAAAGGCGACCTGCTGGATGGCACGACCGCCGAAGCCTTCCGCCGCAACATCCTCGCCAGGGGCAACACCGAGGAGCCGATGGAGCTCTACAAACGGTTCCGCGGAAGGGAGCCCCGGATCGAGCCGCTGCTCAAGCGCCGCGGGCTGGAGTAGGCGGCCGCTGGTTTGCACCCCACAGTCCGCTGGAGTATCTTATCCCTTTTCCAGGCGGTCGGTGCGACCGTCGCAGACTTGTACAAGGAAACAGACCATGACACAGCACGGCAACGTCAATCGTCGCGATTTTCTGAGAATTACCGGGGCGGGGGCCGCTTTCCTGTCCTCCGGCGTGTGGAGCGGCCTGTCCGCCGCCGAATCGGCTTCTCCCAACGAGAAGCTCAACATCGCCTGCGTGGGCACGGCCAACCGGGCCCAGGCCGACATCGAGGGCGTCAAGGGCGAGAACATCGTCGTCCTCTGCGACGTCGACAAGAACTACCTGGATCGGGCGGCGGCGCGGTTTCCGAACGCGCGAACGTATGCCGATTACCGGGAGATGATCGACAAGGAGGCGGGCAAGGTCGATGCGGTGGTCGTCGGCACGGCGGACCACCATCACGCCCCGGCGTCGATCCGCGCGATCCGGGCCGGCATGCACGTGTATTGCGAAAAGCCCCTGACCCACACCGTGTTCGAGTCGCGGCTGTTGGCCGAGGAGGCCAAGAAGCGCGGCCTGGCGACCCAGCTGGGCACCCAGATCCACGCCGGCGAGAATTACCGCCGCGTTGTTGAAGTCATCCAGTCCGGCGCGATCGGCAAGGTCAATGAAGTCCACGTCTGGGTCGGCAAGGCGTGGGGCGGCGGCGAGCGGCCGGAGGGCAGTCAGGAACCGCCCGCAACGCTCGACTGGGACCTCTGGCTGGGCCCGGCGCCCGAGCGGCCCTTCTGGCCCGGCGTCTACCATCCGGCCAATTGGCGCCGCTGGTGGGATTTCGGCACCGGCACGCTTGGCGACATGGCCTGCCACTACATGGACCTGCCCTTTTGGGCCCTCAATCTGCGCCACCCGGTGACCTGCCAGGCCGAAGGCCCCGAGGTCCATCCGGAGACCTGCCCGCTCGGCCTGATCGTCCGCTACGAGTTCCCCGAGCGCGAGGGCCTGCCCCCCGTCCAACTGACCTGGTACGACGGGAATTTGATCCCGAAGGAGATCGCCGGCCAACGGGTGCCGGGCAGCGGCGTGATGTTCATCGGCGAGGAGGGGATGATGTTCGCCGATTACGGCAGCTACCGGCTCTTCCCGGCCGAGAAATTCGCCGATTTCAAGCCGCCGGCCCCCTCGATCGCCCCCTCGATCGGCCACCATGCCGAATGGATCAAGGCCTGCAAGGATGGTTCGCCCACGACGTGCAACTTCGACTATTCCGGCCCGCTGAGCGAGGCCGTGATTCTGGGTACGGTCGCCTATCGGACGGGCGAGCGTCTCCAGTGGGACGCGAAGAACCTCAAGGCCACCAACTGCCCCGCGGCGGACAAGTACGTGAACAAGCCGTATCGCGCCGGCTGGGAAGTCGCCTAGGGCGCAAGGCAGGGACGAGTCTCCGCCGCGCGCCGCACGCGGTGGACTCCGCCCGACGGGGCAGCCACCGGCGGTCCTTACTGCCCCTCGATGTACTGCAACTGGATGCGGGTGTTGGGCAGCTTCTTCTGGAGCTGCTCAACACCCTTTTCCGTGACCGCGGTGCGGGTGACTTTCAAGTCCTCCAGCGCCGTGAGCGGCTCGAGGTGTTTCAAGCCCGCATCGGAAACCGGGGTCGATCCGAGGTGCAGGAAGGCGAGCCGGGTCATCCCCGCCAGGTGCGGCAGCCCGGCGTCGGTCAACTGGGTGTTGTCGACGTTGAGCCATTCCATGTTCGTTAGGCCGGCCAGGTGAGCCGCGCCGGCATCGGTGATCGCCACGCGCCAGAGGTTGAGCCTTTTGAGTTCTTTCTTGTTCGCCAGGTGGGCCAGACCCTGATCGGTGAGCAAGCTGCATTCGCTCACGTCGAGATCCTCGAGCTTCGGCAGCTTGGCCAGATGGGCCAACCCGGCGTCGCTCACCTGGCACTGCGAGATACGGAGCTTTCTCAGGTTCGGAAACTGCGCAAGCGCGCCCAGGGCATCGTCATCGACCAGCGTCTTGGAGAGATACAGTTCCTCGAGATCTTTCAGGCCGGCAAGCTGCTTCAGGCCGTCGCCGCTGATCCAGAGGAAATCGAGAGCCAGGACCTTCAGGTTTGCCAACCCGGCCAGGTGCGCCATGCCCTCGTCGTCGACGGTTGTCTTGCCGTTTTTTCCGGAAAGTCGCAGCACACGCAGGTTGCCGGCGGCAGCCAGCTTTTCCAGTCCCGCATCGGAGATCTGGCATTCCTGCAACTCCGCGGTCTGGAGCGAGGGCAGCTCGCCGAGGACCGCCAAGGCCGCGTCGGTGATGCCGGTTTCGCTGAGCCGGACGGATCGGACCCGCTCGAGCCGTTTCAAGGGTTCCAGGGCGCGATCGTCGATCTCCGCGCCGCGGAAGCTGACCTCGACGACGCCGCCCTCGGCGTCTGTTTTCAGGTCGGCTCCCGATTTCTGTAGCGCGTCGATCGCTTCCTGGGCATCGCCCGCCGGCGCCGGCGGTTCCCCAGCGCTCTCCGCGGCCGGCCCGGAGGGGGCAACGGGAACGGGGGGGGCTGAGGGGGCCGGTGCGCCGCGATCGCAACCGAGCAGGGGCAGAGTCACAAGCAGTCCGAAACAAACGCGCAAAGATGCCATTGGTCGATCTCCCTTCTTGCGGTCTATCATAGGGCCTCTTGGGGTCGCTGGAAAGAGGCCCGCTCTTGCCTCGCGCCGTCAGGAGGACCAGAATACGCTCATCGACGTGACCCTGACCGACCACATTCCAGCCGATTCCGAGTCGATCGATGAAACCGGGAAATCTGCTTTTCTGCGCGGCAGCGGCGACGCTCGCGGCCGCCTGGATCGGCGGCGCGGCGCGTGGGGAAGACGCCCCCACGGCGGCCGCTCGGCGCGTCGCCAGGGAAATCCGCCGCGAGGCCCTGCTGCCTCCGAATGGTCCGGAGGGGAGGCCGCTGCCGCTGGCCAGTCATTGGAATGCGGGCACCGTTCGCAACACGTTCGATGCGGACCACCAGATCGGCCTGATTCAAGCGGGGCACCACATCCTGCCCTGGATCGGCTGGCCGAGCGGCGATCCGCACGACGAGCGTTTCGACGCATATTTCGGCCGGCTACTCCGCTACTTCCAGGCGCTCGAGCTGCCGATCTCGATCCGCGGCACGCAGTGGAACGCGATGCTTGTCGGCCAGGAGTATCGCGACGGCCCCGAAAGCCAATGGGCCGGCGTGATCTCGCCGGACGGCAAGCGCGTGCCGCGCTTGAGCCCGTTCGGCGCCGTCCAGCCCTGGCAGGACCCGGCGGCGGAGTATGTCGGCACGGCGGCGATGAAGCGGGCGCAGGCGATCTATCCCGAGCCGCCCCTGGTGCTGCTGGTTTCGAACAACGAGCCGCCCGATCTCCGCTGGTCGAAGCACGGTCCGCTGGAAGAGATTTCGAAGCGGTACCTGGATCGCTACGGCAAGGGGCGCGACGACCCATTCCGCCGCAAGGTCGTGGCGGAAGGCTGGATGGAGCGTTATCCGGTGATGTTCAAGGCGATGCGCGAGGCCTTTGTAAGCGATGCCTGGAGGGCGAACCTGCGATTCGTGGGCTACGGCGCGTTCGGCCCCGCGCACCTCGGCCGCTGGGAGGGCTGGAAGGTCTATTCGCTGATCACCGGCGAGTGGACCGCGCCCGACTGGCACTACTGGCAGGGCGGCAGCCCTTCCTACTATACGAACAACTGGGACGCCAACCGCGACCACTGGGTGTTTTCCACTCAGGTCGAGTCGATGAACTGGGTTTTCATGCTTGACGAGGCCTGGCGGGTGAATCCCAATTTCTGGTTTGAAATCTCCACATGGGACGGCAACGAAATCGACGCTTGGATGAAGGGGACGGGCGCGGAAACGCCGAGGGACCTGGTGCAAATCTCCCGTTCGGGGCTGTCGCCGGAAGAGCGGGGGAGCGTCGACGCGAAACTTGCCAAGAAGTCGAAAGCGATGCAGTACCTGGTCGACGGCCAGACCTATCCACCCGAGCGCGCCGCCGGTTGGGTGCAATTCGGCCTCTGGCTGTTGCGGCCGCGGGCGGTTCGCGAGTTTCGCGGCCACGCCACGCCGCTGGCCCCGGTCGAGCCCTACTGGATGGAGACTGTCAAGGCGGTCGATCGCGTCTGGAACAACGAACCGCTCGCGGAGTTCTGGCGCCGCGGCGCCCTGGTCGCCAACACGGCCCATCCGCACCCCTATCAAGTCGGCATCCCGCCGGAGTACGCAACGATTCCTCGCTGGTACTGCCTCGACACGAATCTCGACCCGCCGCGGCCCTGGGACTTGACCACGAATCTTCCCGTGTTTGCCCTCGCCCTGGTGTTGGGCGGCGGCGGTGCGGGCGATGCGGGCGGTGCGGGCGATGCGGGCGATGCGGGCGATGCGGGGGATATGGGCGCTGCGGCCGGCCGCCGCTGGCTTGTGTATGCCCACGCGCCGCTGGCCGATCGCTGCGGCGTGGAGGTCGCGATTCCCGGCTTTCGAAAGATTACGGTGGACGTGCCTCGCCGGGGCGCGTTCTACCTGGTCGATGATCACCGCGTGGCCACGGTATGGCCAGGGCAGGATCGGTCGGCCGAGGGCCCCGCGCGATAGTGGGGCAAGTCACCAGAGCACGTGCGCCAGGCCTCGGTCCAAGGTCTGAGGAACGGCGCTGGAATGGTTTCAGCCACGCTCGGCTAACAGGCCGGCGCGCGGGTTTACGGAGAACGACGATGATGAGCAACACAACGATGCGATGCGGCTTCAGCGTGCTGATTTTCGGGCTCTTGGGCGCGGCAGCGCCGACGGCTGATGCCGCGGAAGCGAAGGCCCCCGCCCCCCCGCCGGCCCTGGAACGGATCGCGTACGGCGATCCCGGATTGACCGTCGATCTGGGCGTCGGGCTCTGGGCGTGGCCGGTGCCGATGGACTTCGACGGCGACGGCGACCTCGACCTGGTCGTGGCGTGCCCCGACGTGCCCTACAACGGGACGTACTTCTTCGAGAATCCTGACGGCAACGTCAAGTTTCCGGTGTTCAAGCCGGCGGTGCGGATTAGCCAAGGGGCGTCGAACATCACCCCGTCTTACGTCGATGGCGGTGTGCGCGTGATGGCGCCGGGTGCGGAGTATCCCGGCTTCCGGCCCAACGGCCTGGCCAACCCGGTGAAGCTGCCCCTTCCGGCAAACATCCATCCCCAGCGCGTGCGGGCCAACCAGTGGCGCTACACGGACTACGATGGCGATGGCAACATGGACCTCGTCGTCGGGGTTGGCGATTGGACGGAATACGGATGGGACAACGCCTTCGACGCCGAGGGCCGCTGGACCCGCGGACCGCTGCACGGCTTTGTCTATCTGCTCCGCAACGGCGGTACGAACGACGCGCCCGAGTACGAGCAGCCGGTGAAGATCGAAGCGGGCGGCACGCCCGTTGACGTCTACGGCATGCCCTCGCCCAATTTCGGCGACTTTGACGGCGACGGCGACCTCGACCTGATCTGCGGCGAGTTCGTCGACACGTTCACCTACTTCGAGAATGTCGGCACGCGGACGCGGCCCGAGTACGCGGCGGGGCGCCCGCTCGCGCTTGGCGATCGGCCCCTGACGATGGACCTGTGCATGATCGTGCCGGTTGCCCTCGATTGGGACGGCGACGGCGACCTGGACCTGGTGGTCGGCCAGGAGGACGGGCGCGTGGCGCTGGTCGAGCACACGGGGAAGGTGGCCGGCGGCTTGCCGGTGTTCGCCGCTCCGCGGTTCTTCCAGCAGCAGGCGGGCGACTTGAAGTTCGGGGCCCTGGTGACGCCGGTCGCGTTCGACTGGGATGCAGACGGCGACCTGGACCTGGTCTGCGGCAATACGGCGGGCTACATCGGCTGGATCGAGAACCTCGACGGGGCCTGCCCGGCCAAGTGGGCGGCGCCGAAGTTGGTGGAGGCCGACGGGCGGCCGATCCGCATCCTGGCCGGCCCGAACGGCTCGATCCAAGGGCCCTGCGAGGCGAAGTGGGGTTACACCACGCTGAGCGTGGCGGATTGGGACCTGGACGGCCTGCCGGACCTGATCGTCAATTCGATCTGGGGCAAAGTAGTCTGGTTCCGCAACACGGGCACGCGCCCGTCGCCGCGGTTTGCCGCGGCCGCTCCCGTGGAAGTCGCGTGGCCGGGCCGGCCGCCCAAGCCCGCCTGGACCTGGTGGGAACCGCGGCCCGGCGAGCTGGCCGCCCAGTGGCGGACAACCCCCGTGGTGATCGACTGGAACGAGGATGGGCTGCCCGACCTGGTGATGCTGGACCACGAGGGATACCTGGCCTTGTTCCCCCGGGCGAAGCGGGACGGCAAGCTCGTACTGCTGCCGCCGGAGCGGGTTTTCGTCGACGCCGAAGGGGCGCCGCTGCGGCTGAACGCCAGAGAGGCCGGGGGAAGCGGTCGCCGCAAGCTCTGTTTTGCCGACTGGGATGGCGACGGACGGCTCGACTTGTTGGCCAACAGCGTCAATGTCGACTTCTTTCGCAACCTGGGCCGGAAGGAGGGCAAGACCGTGCTGGCCAACCAGGGCGCGGTCGACTCGCGACGCCTGGCGGGCCACACGACCAGTCCCACGGTCGTGGACTGGAACCGCGATGGCCTGCCGGACCTGGTGATCGGGGCCGAGGACGGCTATTTGTATTACCTGGGGAACCCGCGTGCGAAGTCCGGCCGATGACGCGATGCCACCGGCAAGCGCGGTGGGAGGCATACGGTGACGGCGGGGTTTCCCCGGTCAGCCAGTCGGGGCGGCGCGCCGCCGGGCGATACGAGTCGACCGATCGGCCCGCTTGTCGTGTGAGGCCGGAGACCGTCGACCGAACCGTTGCCCGCGCAGGCGGCGCTCAACGCCCGGAATGTTCCACAGGCGATTCGCGGCAACCCGGCGGAGGACACCAGTGAACAGCCATTTCACGCAACTTGACTGGGCCGTGCTCGCGGCGTACTTCGCGGCGACGATGTCGATCGGCTTCTATTTCTGGCGGAAGAGCCGGTCGACGGAGGGGTTTACCGCCGCCGGCCGCGCGCTGCCCGGCTGGGTCTGCGGGCTGTCGATCTTCGCCACCTACCTGAGCAGCATCAGCTACCTGGCCCTGCCCGGCAAGTCGTTCGCCGACAATTGGAACCCCTTCGTGTTCAGTCTTTCGATCCCGATCGCCACCTGGATTGCCGTGCGGTGGTTCCTGCCGTACTACCGGGCGAGCGGCGAGGTGTCGGCCTACGCGCTGCTGGAACGGCGGTTCGGCGTCTGGGCCCGGCTGTATGCGAGCGTGTTCTATCTGCTCACGCAGATCGCGCGGATGGGGGTCGTGATGTACCTGATGGCCTTGCCGATGGCGGTGATCTTCGGCTGGGATATCCGGTTGGTGATCCTCTTCACGGGCGTTTCGGTGACGATCTACTCGTTTGTCGGCGGGATCATCGCCGTGATCTGGGCCGACGCGATCCAGGCTCTCGTCCTCATGGCCGGCGCGGTGATCTGCCTGGCGGTGCTGCTGCTGGGCGTTGAGGGCGGACCTTTCCAGGTGTTTTCAACGGCCGCGGCGGCCGGCAAATTCAGCCTGGGCCAGTTCGGCGCGGGAGTGGATCAGGGGCGGCTGTGGCTTGACGCCGGTTCGGCCACGTTCCTGGTCGTTCTGCTCTACGGCCTGTTCATCAACCTGCAAAACTTCGGCATCGATCAGAGCTACATCCAGCGGTACATCGCATCGAGCAGCGACCGCGAGGCGCGGAAGAGCCTCTGGCTGGGCGGGATTCTCTATGTCCCGGTGTCGGCCGTCTTCTTTCTGATCGGCACGGCATTGTTCGTCTATTACAATTCCGAGCAGCACGAGCGCGATCTGCCGGAGGTCAGGCAATTGGTCGCCCGGCAGCGGTTGATGCAGCAGGGCGTGTATCCCGAATACGAGGACGCCGAGGCGACGGTTCCGACCCCGGACTACCGGCAGTCCTTGGACGGCGAGGCGGCCGGGCTGACGGATACGGAGATCGGCGATCGCGTGTTTCCCCATTTCATCGCCAAGCACCTGCCGCCGGGGCTGACGGGCCTGTTGATCGCGGCGGTTTTCGCGGCGGCGATGAGCACGGTGTCGACCAGCCTGAACTCTTCGGCCACGCTGTTGATGACCGACTACTACCGCCGCTTCCTCAATCCGCGCGCCACCGAGAAGCAGTGCATGCTGGCGCTCTATGCGAGCACGATCGCGTGGGGCATCCTCGGCACGGGCATGGCGCTGGTCCTGGTCAAGCTGACCGACAGCGCGCTGGACATCTGGTGGACGCTCTCCGGCATCTTCGGCGGCGGCATGTGCGGCCTGTTTCTGCTGGGCATCGTCAGCCGGCGAGCGAACAGTCCCGCGGCGGCGGCCGGCGTCGTCACCGGCGTCCTGGTCATTCTCTGGATGTCGTTTCCCAAGCTGGTCGACTACCTGCTGTCACAGCCTCCGGGAAGCCGGGCCGGGCAGGTTGGGGCTTGGTTTCAGAGACTGGGCACCGGCTGGCTGAGTCCCTTCCATGCGTTCATGGTCCCGGTGGTCGGCACGATGGCGATCCTGCTGGTCGGCTTGCTGGTCGCTCGGCTTTCCGGCGCGCGGGGCGGCAGACCGGCGGGAGATTCCAGCGATGCCTGAGGCGGGATCGTCGTAAACAGCGGCGGGGACCTTGGTTTGCCCCGGCCGCCCATTCTCGCAGGTTTCGTCCGGCTTGCAGGGCGATCTCGCCAAATCCGCGTTGTTCTGGAATTCGCCTTGACACCAGACGCAGAACTGCGACAATCCGACCCGCCGTTGACCTGAATGGTTCACCCACTCCGGTCACGGCCCGGACTGACCGGGGCCGCCGAAGCAAAGCGGTCCTGGGAATCGAAATCCCACTCGTTCCAGTCGCCGGAGGCTCGCGGGCCGAAAGGAATCGGTCGGCGTTTTCCGGCGGCAAGCCTGAAGACCGAGCGAATCCACAAGACAGGAAGTCGCCGGCGCCCATTGGCATGGAGGCCACGCGCCATGCAGGTTCGTCCCAGCGGGGGACAATTTGTGCATCTGCCGGAGGTATTGCCCGAGGCTCGCGACCTCGAGTCTGGGGCAATCGCCTGCGACGCCGTCCAGTGCGATTCTCGCCGGGTTGAGCCGGGTGATCTGTTCGTCGCGATCCGCGGCACGGCCTGTGACGGCCACGACTACATTCACGAGGCCGTGGGGCGGGGATGCGCCGCCGTGGTGGTCGACCGCCCCGTGTGCGTCTCGCCGGGCGTGCCGGTGATCGTCGTGGAAGACACGCGCGAGGCCTACGGGCGGATTTGCCAGCGTGTGGTCGGCAATCCGAGCCGCCAGTTGAAGGTCATCGGCATCACCGGCACCAACGGCAAAACGACGACCTCGTGCCTGGTCGCCAGCGTCCTCAGCACGGCCGGGTTCTCGACCGGCCTGGTCGGCACGCTGGGCGCCTACGACGGGGAGACCTTCGGCCCCTCGGGGCAGACGACGCCGCCGGCCGACCACCTCGCCCGCTGGCTCGCCCGCATGGTGCGGAATGGCTGCAGCCACGCGGTGCTCGAGGTCTCCAGCCACGCCCTCGACCAGAAGCGGCTGGCCGGGATCGACCTGGACGCGGCCTGCGTGACCAACATCCGCCGCGACCATCTCGACTATCACCAGACGCTCGGCAATTACCGGCTGGCCAAGTCGCGGATCTTCGATCTGCTCTCCGGCGAGGGGTTTGCCGTGGCCAACGCCGACGACCCCGCCTCGGCCGCCTGCATCACGGCGATCGGCAATCCCCTGCTGACCGTCGGCATCCACTCTTCGGCGGAGATCAGCGGCGTCGAGATCGAACGCTTCGCCAGCGAGCAGACATTTCTTCTTTCGGCCGGCAGCGAGACGATTCCCGTCCGCACCAAGATGATCGGCACGCATCACGTGTACAACTGCCTGGTGGCCGCGGCCGTCGGCCTGGCCTACGGGATTGACCTGCCGACGATCGTCCAGGGTCTGGAGAAGGTCGACCACGTGCCGGGCCGGCTCGAACGAATCGAGTGCGGCCAGCCGTTCGGCGTCTTCGTCGACTACGCCCATACGCCCGAAGCCCTCGGCAGCGTGCTGGCGACGCTCCGGGAAGTCACCGCCGGGCGGATTCTCTGCGTGTTTGGCGCCGGCGGCAACCGCGATCGCGAAAAACGCCCCCTGATGGGGCGCGCCGTGCGGGCCGGTGCTGATTTGGCGATCGTGACCAATGACAACCCGCGGGATGAAGACCCCGAACAGATCGTGCGGGAGATTCTCGCTGGGGTCGCCGGGGCGGCCGGCGCGGAGGTCGTCTTCGATCGCCGGGAGGCGATCGGCCGGGCCCTCGGCGCGGCGGAGCCGGGCGACTGCGTGTTGATCGCCGGCAAGGGCCACGAGGCCTGCCAGATCGTCGGCGACCGGACGCTGCCGCTGGACGATCGGCAGGTGGCTCGAACCTGGCTTTACGAAAACCAGCCGTTTGCCGAGGCGATCGGCGATTGGGGAGGCCGTTAGGGCGATTGAATTATGGCAACTCTGGACGATCTACAGAACGCCATCGGCGGACAGCGGGTTTGGGCAGCCGACCCGGACGCGGCAACCGACCGCGCGGCTCTCGGCCGGGTGGTTATCGACAGCCGCCGGGTCGAGCCGGGCGACGTGTTCTGGGGACTGGCCGGGCGGCACTGCGACGGTTCAGACTTCGCCGACGAGGCCTTCGCGCGCGGCGCGGCCGGCGCCGTTGTCCAGAAGCCGGTCCACGCCCCCGGTGGGCAGTGGGCATTGGTCGTCAATGATTCGCTCCGGGCGCTCCGCGCCTGGGCAGCCTGGCACCGCCAGCGCTTCCGCGGCACGGTGATCGCCGTGACCGGCAGCGTCGGCAAGACAACCACCCGGCAGATGATTCACACCGTGCTCCGCGGGCGGCTGCGGGGATCGGCCAGCCCGCAAAACTACAACAACCACGTCGGTCTCCCGTTGAGCATGCTTCAGATGGAGGCGGAGGACGATTACGCGGTGCTCGAACTGGGGGCAAGCGGCCCCGGCGAGATTGCCGCGCTGGCCGCGTTGTGCCGCCCCGCGATTGGCGTGATCACGCACGTCGGCGACGCCCACCTGGGAGGCTTCGGCAGCCGGCGGGGAATCGCCGAGGCCAAGGCCGAACTGCTCGACGCCCTGCCGCCGGAGGGCCTGGCAATCCTCGGCGACGATCCCTGGCTGAAACGGCTGCGGGGCCGCTCGGCCGCCCCGGCGATCGTTGTCGGGCGGAACAGCGAATGCGAACTGGCCGCCGCGGAGGTGGCCTGGGGCGCGGGGACGCTGTCGTTCACGCTCGAAGGCCGCCGGTTCGAGGTCCCGGTCTGGGGGCGCCACCACTTGACGGCCGTCCTGGCCGCGATCGCCGTCGGCCGCCGCCTGGGCTACGCGCTCGGCGAGATGGCCGAGGCCTTGCGGAATTTCGACCCCCTGCCGATGCGCTGCGAGGTGACGCAGGTTCGCGGGGCGACGTTTATCAACGATACATACAACGCCAGCCCGGCGGCGATGCTCGCCGCGCTGGAACTGCTCCGCGACTTCGATGCCCGGGGGCGGCGGATCGTCGTCTTCGGCGACATGCTGGAACTGGGCGAGGAGTCGGCCGAGATTCACCGCCGGTTGGGCGCCTGCGTCGTGACCTTGAGCGGCGCGGACCTGTTGATCGCCTGCGGTCAATTCGCCCCTTACGTAGTCGCTGGAGCGCGGGCGGCGGGGATGCCCGCTTGCCGTTCGTTCTCCTGCCGCCAGCCGGAGGAGACCATGTCTTGCCTGGGCCAGGCGATCCTCCCCGGCGACGTCGTGCTGGTCAAGGGGTCGCGAGCCCTGGCGATGGAGCGGATGGTCGAGGCGATGCACACCTATCCGCAGCGGCGGACCGCTTGAACACGAGGAGCACAACCGGGGCCGGGCAAGACGCCGGCCGAGACAGACTAACGAAAGTTCCATCGACCGTGTCGGGATTGCGGGAACTCGGCACGACCCTCCCTCCTGGGGTTGGAGCATGATCTTGCCGATGCTTGCGGTTTCTGGGTCGACCGCTTCGGCGAGTGCTTCTCGATGGAGCTTTGGGACTGAGCACCGGGCGGCGCTTCGGCGCCGACCCGGTCGCTCAGGGATACATTCGCGAAGGGCCTGGCGGGGCCGCCGGCGGCAACGGACCGAGCGGCCTCGCCGTTTTTCCGCTTGTGATGAATCGCCGCCCGCTTGCCGCGCAAAGCCATGCTCCACTGGTTGCTTCACTGGACCCACCTGCTTACCGGATGGCAACCCGACTGGGCCGTCGCCGCTGAAAAGATCACCCTGCGAGGCTCCCTGGCGGCCGCCGCCAGTTTCGCCATCGCCGTGCTGCTCGGCCCGCGGCTGATCGGCTGGCTGGGCAGGAGGTTTCGCGAGCCCAACCGCAGCGACTCGGCCGAAATCCAGCGGCTCCATGAACAGAAACACGCCACGCCGACGATGGGCGGGCTGTTCCTCATCGCCGGACTTGTGGGCGGCGTGCTGGCACTGGGCGATCTGGGCAGCCGCTACGTGCAGACCGGGCTGGTCGCCGTGATCGGCCTGGCCGCCCTCGGCACGGCCGATGACTTGATCAAAATCCGCGGGAGCCGGCGAGGGCTCTCGCCACGGGGCAAACTGCTCGGCCAGACCGCCATCGCCACGATCGCCGCGCTGCTGATCTGGCAACACCAGGCGGCGGCCGGTTTGCCGTTTCCGATCCGGCTGCCCCTGGTCGGCGGCATCCCGGACATGGGACCGTGGTTCATCCCGCTCGCCGTGCTGGTGATCGTGGGAGCGTCGAACGCGGTGAACCTCGCCGACGGTCTTGACGGGCTGGCCGGCGGCTGCCTGGTGTTTGCCACCGCCGCGATGGCGATCGTGGCCTACGCCGCGGGGCACGCGCAACTGGCCGCTGATCTGAATCTCCACCGCGTCCCCGGCGCCGACGAGATGCTCGTTCTCTGCGGCGGGATGATCGGCGGGCTGCTCGGATTTCTCTGGTTCAATTGCCACCCGGCCCAGGTCTTCATGGGCGATGCGGGCTCTCTCCCCCTGGGGGGATTGCTTGGGCTGGTGGCCGTTGTCGCCAGGCAGGAATTGCTGTTGATCGTGATCGGCGGCGTGTTTGTTGCCGAAGCGGCCAGTGTCATCCTCCAGGTCGCTTCCTATAAGTGGCGGCGGCGGCGGATCTTCCTCTGCGCGCCTCTGCATCATCATTTCCAGCTCCGCGGATGGCCGGAGAGCCGGATCGTCGTCCGCTTCTGGATCGCCTCGGCCTGCTGCGCGATCCTCGGCCTGGCGATTCTGAGACTCCCTGTCGACGAGCCCAGCGCCCACCAGCCGGTCAATCGAACTATGGCAAAAACCACCCCGTAGGATGGGCATTCCTGCCCGTCATCGTTCGTTGCGGTTTGTCGTCCGCCATAGCGCGCGCTGGGGGCGGCGCTGCCGTCCCGGCCGCGCGGACCGATTCGGTTCCGGGCGGGGCGCGCGGTGCTCCCAACCGTTGCGGCCTTGGCCCGCTCTGCACCACCCTACGAGTAAATCAACATGTGTGCGGCAACATCCATCCAAGACGCTGGCCGGACGGGAAGACCCACCGTTGTCTTCGCCGGGGGCGGAACGGCCGGGCATTTATTTCCCGGCCTGGCGGTCGCCGAGCGCCTGGCTGCCGACGCTCCCGATTTGGAGCTCGTCTTTGCCGGAGCCGGCAAGCCGCTCGAGGAGCGGATCGTTCGCCAGGCTGGCTTCGACTACCTGGCGATTCCCTGCCGCGCGGCCCCTCGGCGGCTCCGCGACGTGCCCTCCTTTTTGAAATCCACCTGGTCGGCCTTGCGAACCGCCCAGGCTTTTCTCGCCGAGCGCCAGCCCGTGGCCATTGTCGGGCTGGGAGGATACGCCAGCGTGCCGATGGCCCGGGCCGCGCTGCGGCGCGGGGTGCCGCTGGTGCTCCTCGAACAGAACGCCATCCCCGGGCGAGCCAACCTCTGGCTCGCGCGGCGGGCGACGATTCTCTGCGCGGCCTTCGCCGAGGTGAAACACTATTTGCCGGCCGAGTGCGATTGGCGGATGACCGGCAATCCGCTCCGCGACGGGTTCGCGAAACGTTCTCGCGCGGCCGCCGAGCGGGCCGGCGGCAGCTTCCACGGCCCCCATGCTCAAGGAGGGCTGCGGGCGCCCTGGGCCGGCGCGCAGCGTGACTTTGCCCTTGAACCATCCGGCGGCCCGGCCGCGCCCCGCCGCGCCCGGCAACTCGTCATCCTGGGCGGCAGCAGCGGCGCCCGCTGGCTCAACACGCACGTCCCGCCGGCGCTTGCGCGGCTCCGAGCGCGGATCGCGTCGTGGCGGATCGTGCACCAGACCGGCGAAGAGGATTTCAAGAGGACGGCCGCGCTCTACCGCCGGCTGAAGATCGAAGCGGCCGTCTCCCCGTTCATCTCCGACATGGCGGGGACGCTGTCCGCCAGCGATCTGGCCGTCTGCCGCGCCGGCGGCACCACGCTTGCCGAACTGGCGGTCTGCGGCGTGCCCGCGGTGCTCGTTCCCTATCCTTATGCGGCCGCCGACCATCAGCGCAAGAATGCCGAGGTGTTTGTCGAGGCCGGCGGCTGCTTGCTGCTCGACGAGCGCGGTCTCGGCGGAGACGCCGACCGCCAGCTTGCCGGCCTGCTGCTGCCGCTGATCCGCAGCGGGGCGACGCGGGAGATCATGGGCCGGGCGATGGCGCGGATGGCAACTCCGGAGGCGGCCTGGGATATTGCCACGATGATCCGGCGAATGGTCCCGCCAGCCCTACGCGGCGGGAAGGCAGCGGAGCGGCGACGCACGGCCGCATAGCCGGTTGGCGGCGGGCAATACGCAATCGGCCGTCATCCCGCCGCGAACGCCAACCGCGTCGGACAGCGCAGCGCGGACCGGCACGGCTCAGGCCGGCGGGGGAAACTTGACGGGCTGTGCGGGCGGTTTTAGAATGAAGCCAACTTGGTAACCTGCCTGCAAGGTGGCCTTGATCCGCTTTTCTCCTGCGCCTTGCGAGTCGGGAATCTGTCTTGAGGAGGCTCGCATGCCTCAGGCAATCGTCGATCCGGAAGAGCTCCGCCGCTTTGCGCGGAACCTGAAGAAGTTCAACACCAGCTTGCAGGAGCAGTCCGGCGCGCTCGGCGCGCAGTTGGCCGCATTGGGCCGCACCTGGCGAGATCAAGAGCAGAAGAAATTCGTCGAGCAATTCGAGCAACACATGAAGGTGATCGGGCGGTTCCTGGAGGTCAGCGAGCAGCATATTCCCTACCTGCTGCGAAAGGCCGAGATCATTGAACAGTACCTCCAGCAGCGGTAGCACGCGGTTGGAGAACCGGCCCCGGGGCAAGCGCCCAGCGAGCCTCCGCGAGGAACAGGAGGGCGGGCGGCAGGTTCGCAGCCGGCCCGTTGCGGCCTTGACGCGGCCTTGCGGCTTGTTTG
>JAAYCB010000014.1 GCA_012744395.1 Pirellulaceae bacterium | reverse complement strand
GGAGTTCAGCTTCAAGCCGATCCGGATGATTTGGGTTGACATCCCCACCGCCGAAGGGCACATGCGGCGAGAATTGATCTGGTACATGGTTTACTCGGTTACCAACCGCGGCCAGGCGCTGCACCCGGTCAAACAACCGAACGGGACCTTTGCGGGGGAACGGATCGACATCCCGGTGCGACTGATCCCGAAGTTCATCCTGCGAAGCCACGAGTTGGGGACGGAATACTCGGACTGCGTGATCCCGTTGGCGCTCGGTCCGATCATTGCCCGGGAGGATCCGGGACCGGATTGGATGGCCGACCCCGCCAAGGAGTTCTACAACTCGGTGACGATCGGCAAGGAGCCGATCGCGGTGGGCGAGACCCGCTGGGGCATCGCGATGTGGCAGGGCATCGACCCGCGAATCGATTTCTTCTCGATTTATGTCCGCGGGCTGACCAATGCCTACCATTGGCAGGACTCGCCGGAGACGTACACGCCCGGCAAAGACCCGATCGGCAAGGGGCGAAAATTCGTTCGCAAGACGCTCAAATTGAACTTCTGGCGTCCCGGAGACGAGTATTACGAGGACGAAAATGAAATTCGCTATGGAATTCCGGGACAGGTTGACTACGAGTGGGTTTACCGATAAAAAGAGGTGTTCCCTTAGCCGCCAGGTCGGTCGACGGGCGCGGAGAATGCCCGGTTGATGCAAATCATGAGTTGAGTAGGTAAGGATTGGCAAATGGCACACAAGAAAGGACAAGGCTCCAGCCGGAACGGTCGCGACTCCAACGCCCAGCGACGGGGCGTGAAGCGATTCGGTGGCCAGGAGGTGCGAGCTGGAAATATCCTCGTTCGCCAGGTCGGTACCCAATACCACCCTGGCAGGGGTGTTGGGGTCGGCAACGACTATACGCTTTTCGCGTTGGTCGATGGTTACGTGAAGTTCGACCGGAACGGGCGTCGCGTCAGCGTCGTCGAGTCGGTGAGCGGATAGCGCCCTTTGGGGGAAAGCGGGGCCTCCGCGTTTTTCGACCGTCTAGACAAACCAGAGGGGATGGCTCTTTCGAGGAACCATCCCTTTTCTCTTGCCCGGCCCGGTTCGCTGCGACGGCAAGGCAACCGTCACCACCGAACTGTGAAGATCTGCATTTATGTTTGTCGACGAAGTCGTAATCCAGGTCGAGTCCGGTAGAGGGGGCGACGGCTGCGTGAGCTTTCGCCGCGAGAAATATGTCCCCCGGGGGGGGCCCGATGGTGGCGACGGCGGGGACGGCGGGAGCGTGATTGTCCGGGCGAAGGCCGGTGTTGACAGTCTGGCCGGATTGGTGCGTCGCAAGTCGTGGAAGGCGGCCAGCGGCAGGCCCGGCCAGGGGTCGCAACGCCATGGGGCCTCGGCCGACGACCTGCTGATCGATGTCCCGCCGGGGACCGTGCTCTACGACGCCGAGCGGGGCTTTGCGCTGAAGGATCTGGCCAACGAAGGGGATCAGGTGGTCGTTGCCCGAGGCGGGAAAGGGGGGCGGGGGAACCTTCATTTCAAGAGTTCGACCAATCGGGCGCCGCGCCAGTCGACGCCCGGTGGTCCGCCCGAGGTCAGGACCCTGCGCCTGGAATTGAAGATCATCGCGGACGTCGGCTTGATCGGAAAACCGAATGCCGGCAAGAGCACGCTGCTGAGCCGCCTGTCTCGCGCCAAGCCGGAGATCGCCCCTTATCCATTTACGACGAAGTACCCCAACTTGGGCCGCGTTCCAATCGACTTGGACCGCTCGTTCGTGATGGCCGACATCCCTGGACTGATCGAAGGGGCGCACGAGGGCGTGGGGCTCGGCCATGAATTCCTGCGACACGTCGAAAGGGCGGGAATCCTCATCCACCTGGTTGAGCCGCAGCCGGCCGATGGGTCCGAACCGCTGGCCAATTATCTGGCGATTCGCGACGAACTTGCCGCCTACGATCCACACCTGGGCGAACGGACCGAACTGCCTGTCGTCACCAAGGCCGATCTCTCCGGAGCCGAACAGGCGCGCCAACGACTGGCAACCGCCATCGGCAAACCGGTTCTGCTGATTTCCGCCGTCACCGGCCAGGGCTTGGATGGACTGGTCCGCGCGATCGCCGCACTCGTCAATCCGCCGAAAGCGTGGTGAGGGGCGCCAACGGCGGGCAGCAGGCGGCAGTCCGCCACGCGTCCGTGCGATCTTCTGGAAATCCGGCGGCTAAGGGTTGCCCATTTGCCGCGGCGTGGTGTCTGGCAGCGCGTCTTCAACGCGGGCGTGGATTTCGAAGACGCGGTCGATCTGGGTGATTGCGAACAATTCGCGGATTTCCGGCCGCAACCCGCAGAGTTTCATCTGGCCGCCATGCGCCCGAGTCCGCTTGAGCATGGCGATCAAGACTCCGATCGAACTGCTGGTGAGAAAGCTGACCGTCCCCAGGTCGACCAACAGGGTGCCCGCGCCGACCTGTTCGACCAGCGATCCGAACTCCCTGGTCAGGTCTTGAATCTTGGTCTCCTCGATCTCTCGGACCGTGAGTCTGGCAATCGTCCGTCCGGCGACCGCGCTGACGTCGAGCAACTGGTAATCCTCCACGAGCACTCCTTCCGCGTAAAGGTTGAGCAGGGGAGAGCCGCGCGGCCGGTCTTCCGCGATCCCTCCACCACTGGGACGGGCCGGTTTGGCCGGCGGGTGGATGGCAACCGCCGGGCGCATCGTGCCAGGGTTGCCCGACCATGCCTTCTGAAACTCTATCCGTCGCCAAGAGGACGTTCAAGTCGGCCGGAATGTTCCGCTGGGGAGGTCTTGCCAAGGCCCGAGAGACGCGTTACGTCGATGCGGCATACCGGGCAAGAAACGTCGCCGGAACCAGCAGCAGGATCACCAGCGCCGCCGGCAGCAGCCCCTGGGTGACGAACGCGATTGCCGCATCGAGCACGATCAGTGAGAAAATGCAGTGCCGCACGGCCGCTTGCACGAATCGCGGCGACGGGTCGACGATTGCCCGGCAGAGCCGGATTCCGACAAGCCCGGCGACCGTCGCCAGCAGCAGAATCCAGCGGATCGGTTCCGCCCGCAACAGGGCGACCGGATCGGCTGTCCAGCGCGGCAGCGGCTCGAGCAGCGCGATGCCCGCCAGAACCACCACGGCGGCCAGCATCAACTGGCCCTGCCGGCTGCTGGCGGCCTCGCTGCGGGCGAACCAGGTGACCCCCGTCACGTAAACACCGATCGCGACGGCGATCAGCCCGTGTTCCGCGCCCCACGGGCCGGCGGCGGTGCTCATCCCCAACAGCAGGTTCAGGCTTCGGCAGGCGCCCATCGCCAGCGGCCCGAGGGGCGTGCGTTTGATCAGCCGGTCATAGGCGACAATCATCGCCGCCAGTCCCGTGGCCACCAGGGCCGGCCGCAACGCGGCCGTCCCGCCGGCAACGGCCCAGCCCAGCGCGAGGCCTGCGGCGAGCAGGCCCCAGCCGAGCCGCGCCGCCGCGCGGATCGAAATCCTTCCGGACGGCAAGGGGCGCTGCGGCCGCTCTCGGCGGTCGGTCCTGCAATCGAATACGTCGTTGAGCACGACGCCGCCGGCGTAGAGCAGGACGGAGGCAGCGGCCAGCAGAACGAACCAGGGAAGGTCCTGGCGGGCCAGCGCGGGATGGGTGAACAGGAATCCGGCGGCGATGTCGGCCAAGGCGGTCAGCAGGTTCGGGGCGCGAACCAACTCCAGCCAGGGGCGCAAAGGGCCGCCCGGCGCGACTCCGCACGTCTGCCGCTCAGGCCCGGTCACGCCTCGGACATCCTTTCGAACACCGTGTGGAGATGGTCTTTCGCCCTCCGCCCCGCGGTGTCGGGGTCTTCGACGTAGGGATAGAGTTCGACGGTCACCCATCCCTGGTACCCCGTGGCCAGGATCGCGCGAAGAACGGCCGCGAAATCGATCGCGCCTTCGCCGGGGACCAGGTGGGCGTGGCGGCGGTTGGCGGCAATGTCCTCGATGTGGTAGTGGCGCGTGTGCGGGGCCATTTGCGGAATCCAGTCCTGCGGTTCTTGCCGCATGCAGAACGCATGGCCGATGTCGAAGTTGAGCCCCAGGGCCGGCGAGTCCACGCGCCCGGAAAACTCCAGGTACTGCTCGAACGTTTCGATCAACAGCCCCGGCTCCGGCTCAATCAGCAAATCGACGCCCTGCTGTTCGGCATATTCAACGCAGGGCATGAGTTCTTCGTAGAAGACGTTTGCCGCGTCGTGCCAGGTCTGACCCTCTTGCAGGGGGCCGCCCGGCTCGGTCTGCATACTCGGCGCCCCCAACTCCCGCGCCAGGCGGAGCACGCGGAGCGTGTGCTCCCGGCGAATCGCCCGATAGTGCCAATCCGGCTCGATCCACGACGGGTGCCAGTAGGGCTGCCTGGGATCAGCGACGGCATTCATCATGAAGCCGTTGATGTTGGAAATCTCCAATCCATGTCGCGCCAGGCAGTTGCGGATCGCCTGTTTGCGCTCGCCGAGCAGCCCGGCAGGCCAAGCGTGGGGCACGTCGGCGAGGAGTTCGAGACCCGCAAAACCGAGCGCTGCAATCCGCCGGATCGTCTCCTCCAGCGAAAAATTCATGTAGGCGTTCGAACTGTAGGCGAGCTTCAGCATGGTTCAACGATTGTGCGGATCCGGAGCGGGGAAGCGGTTGCCGCCGCGCGCGGCCCGTTGGGCCAGCAGTCAAGGCGGTTGGACAGGCGCCGCGCGGAACGCCGGGGAACGCTTCCAGTATATCGCGGGAGGAGGGAGGGAACGAGAGAGGGGCGGTTCCGGCCGCCTCGGCAATCGTCCGCGGAGGCTCTCCCGCCCGCGCGGCGCGGCCGACGGTGGGCGCCCCGCGGGGTGCGTTTCAACTGCTCGCGCTGCGATAGCTCAGCAGAGATCGCTGGAACAGGTAGCGGCTCGCTGTCAGGCTGACAAGCGTCGCCAGGATGGCGAATGCCGGAAGCGTCAAGTCGGAGACCGTCTGGGGCACGAGCGGACGGATCAGGAAACGCGCGGGGACGTTGACCACGACCATCACCGGAATGATGAAGGTGAAGAACAACCGAAGGGGGGTGCCGAGGGGGCCGTGGTAGATCTCCATCGGATAGCGCGAAAAGTTCGTGATGTAGAACCAGAAGTCGTAGAGCGACTGGTTTCTCCCCAGCCAGATGCTCGTCGCCGCAAGCGCGATCATCAGGCTGTACATGATCGCCACCCCGCAGGCGACGAACAGCAGGTAGAGACCGACCTGGGCGGCCGTCGGCACCCATCCGAGGCGAACCAGCGAATACGCGGCAAGCCCGACACCGACGGCGAGATTCCCCAGCGACGCCCACTGGACCCGTTGCAGCGAGATCAGGAACTGGGTGTCGATGGGCTTCAGCAGGGCAAAATCCAGCTTTCCCGTGCGGATCAATTCGCTGAATTCGGACGCGTTTTCCATGAACAGCGTCTGCACGAGGCTGTTGATCACGAGCGTCGTGGAGAGGAACAGGAAGAATTCGTACTTCCCCCACGAGAACGCGTATTCTCCCCAGTCGGTCACCGCCCCGAGCCGCGGCGTGTGCTGGAACACCAGGACGTAGAACCCCAGGTTCATAATCACCCACGACATGGACGACAAGGTCTCGATGAGGAAATTTCCACGGAACGTCATGTCGCGCACGAGACTGTTGCGCGCGAACGTGAGGAGTACCCGGAGATAGGAGGGGTGCGTGCGCATCGCCGGTCATCCTCCGAATCCGCTGTAGCGGCGCACGCCGAGCGCAAACGCGACGCGGCTGGCGGCAATGAAGAACACGACCCAGCCGAACTGGATCCAGAGCCCCGCGATCAGTTCCGGTCCCTGGACTTTGCCCAGAAAGACCGCCGCCGGAAAGTAGGCCAGGTATTGGAGCGGGATCAGGCGGACCAGTTCGCCCCAGACCCCGGGGAGCATGTCGATCGGAAACATGTGCCCCGAGCAGAAGAAGCTGAACAGCATGTAGATGAACAGCAGGGAGCTGACCTCGAGGAACCAGAAGCCGATCATGCCGATTGTCGCTTCAAGGAAGAATCCCAGGAGAAACGCCATCAGAAGCGCGGCCGCATAGGCGAGCAGAATCTGCGGTTCGGGCCAGCCGGCCGGGAAGAAGTCGCGGCAGAGATAGAACACGAGGGCAAACGGCGCGGCGGCCACGGCATAGTAGATCACCTTGTGAGCGATCCGATAGAGCAGCAAAAACGACAGCATGTCGATCGGCTGGACAAGATACTTCTTGACGGTCCCTTCGCGGATGTCGCGGCAGATGCCCGAGGCAAGCCCGGGCATGCTGGAAAACGCTCGGCTGATCATTGTCAGCAGGTAATAGGCGACGAAGTCATGGTACGCATAGCCCACAATCCGCGTCGCGCCGTTTCCCGGCTCGACGGATTGGGCCGCGCTGAAGACCGCCCACCACAGGAAGATCTGGGTGACGATCGGCAGAAACCGCATCAACGTGCTCAGCGCGAAGTCTCCCCGGTAGACCAGCCGCTCTTCCACGCTGATCCGCAGGATCGTCCACCAGGTCGAGGTTCGGGCGAACATCGCGGGGCTTCAGCCTCCCACCAGCCGACCGGCGGCTTCCGCACCGGACCGGCGGCCGATGTCTTCCGCCTTGGAAAAGACGTCGGCGATGACCTCCTCCAGCGGCGGGTCCTCCACGCTGACGTCTTCAAGCGGGTGGTGCTCTAAGAGCCGGGAGAGAGTCGCCGTCACCGCGTTTCTGGCGACCAGCATCTTGACACGCGGCGGTTCGGCGGAGAGCACCTCGCCGTAAGCTCTCAGGTCGCCCGGAATGTGCCCGTTGGAAAACAGCAGGGTCACCACCTTGCGGCCTCCAAAACGGCCGATGATCTCGTCGAGCGACCCGTCGAAGATGATCTGCCCCTGGGCGATGATCACCACGCGCCGGCAGAGCGCCGCGACGTCTTTCATGTAATGGCTGGTCAACAGCGTCGTGATCCCGCGCTGCTGCTGGTAATGTTTCAAGAACTGCTGGATGTTGTACTGGGCCACCACGTCCAGCCCGATCGTCGGCTCGTCCAGGAAGAGCACCTCCGGCGAGTGGAGCAGGGCGGCGATCAGCTCCATCTTCATCCGCTCTCCCAACGACAGCTCCCGCACGGGCTGGGAAAGCAGCTGCCGCACCGACAGAAGACTCGTCAACTCATCGCGCGTCCGCTCGTACTGATCGCGGTCGATCCGGTAAATCTGCTGATGCAGCCGAAACGACTCGGCGGCCGGCAAGTCCCACCAAAGCTGGTTCTTCTGGCCCATCACGAGCGCAAATCGCCGCCGGTACGCGTTTTCGCGACGCCAAGGCACATGCCCCAACACGCGAGCCGTCCCTGAAGTCGGGTTGATCACACCCGAAAGGAGCTTGAGTGTCGTCGTTTTGCCGGCGCCGTTCGGACCAAGGAAGGCGACCAGCTCGCCTGCTTCAACCGTGAGATTGATTCCGCGAACCGCGTGTACGTCGCGGTATCGCCGGTGGAAAAGGCCGGCCAGCGATGCCGCCAGCCCCTCCGCCTTGTGATAGACGCGGTAGGACTTTGTCAGGGATTCGATCTCAACAACGGCCATTTGTCGATTATAGAACCCGCTGCTGGCGGGGGAAAGCCGCTGCGGCGACCATACGGCGTTTTTCCCCTTGCAGCGGGGTGTGCGCCCGCTCGCCCGGTTGCCGGCGGGGGACCTCTCAGAACGTCGGCTCAATCTTTTCCAGCCGGGCCTTGGTCTCGGCCATCAGGGCGTCTTCCGCCGCCTCGTCGGGGGCGACATAGGTGACCGAGAACCGCAGGTAGGCGCCGGCGTCGTCCCAGGGCACTGTGGAGATCGAGTGTTCCGCGATCAGATACTGGCTGACGGCCTCGGCCGCGTCGAACGAGCGGCCGTCGGCCAGGCCTCGCGGGGCCTTGGTGTAGAGGAAGTAGGAGCCGCCGGGCAGTTGGCATTGGAAACCGCAGGAACGGAGTGTGGCGACCAGTTTAGTCAGTCGGCGCCGGTACTTCTCTCGCGTCTGGAGGGGGATTTGCGGATCGTCGAGCGCGGCGGCGGCCGCCTTCTGGATGGCGATGAACTGGCCGGAGTCGCCGTTGTCCTTCACGTCGGCGAACGCCTGGACCAGGAGCGGGTGGCCGCAGACGAAACCCATCCGCCAGCCGATCATGTTCCAGCCCTTGGAAAGGGAATGGACTTCGACGCCGACCTGTTTGGCGCCGGGCGTCTGGAGGAAGCTGGTGGGCGGACCGTCGAAGGTGATCATGCCGTGGGCGGCATCCTGGACCACGACCACGTCGTTTTGCCGGGCGAAAGCGACGACCCGTTCGTAGAACGCCCGGCTCGCCGTCTTGCCGGTCGGACTATTCGGGTAATTGATCACCAGGAGCTTCGCCCGGCGGCGGATTTCCGGGGGGATGCCGTCGAGGTCCGGGTAGAAATCGTTCTCCGCCCGCAACGGCAGGCGATACACCTCGCCGCCGTAGTACCTGGTGTGGGTGCCGGCGACGGGGTATCCGGGGACGGTCATCAGGGTCACGTCGCCGGGATTGATCAGCACGGCCGGCAACATGGCCAGGGCGGTCTTTGAGCCGATGCAGTGGTTGATCTCGGTGACCGGATTCAATTCCACGTCGAACTGCCGCGACATGAATCGGGCGGCGGCCTGCTTGAACTCGACGATTCCGTTGTCGGCATAGCCGCGGTTTTCCGGCCGATTGATCTCGGCGGCCATGATTCGGCGGACGCTTTCGGGCGCCATCTCGTCGTTTTCGCCGATGCCGAAATCGAGCAGCGGCCGCTCGGGATGGTCGGCCAAGGCCTGCCGCTTGGCGCGCTTGATCTTCTCGAACTTGTAGATTTCCGTGCCTTTGCCGTAGTCCTGGCCGCCGATGCGTTCCGCGAACAGTTTTTGAAAGTAGGGGTCGCTCATGGGATCAAGGGGAAGGGGGGCGGGGATTGTGAACCGGGGAGGAAGGGCCGCGATCAGGCGACGGTTGCCGGCTGGAAAACGGGCCTCTTGCCGCCCCGGGAGAAAACGCCACGGCGCCGACTCAGCGGCGGGTGGGTCTGGCGTCCTTGTTGATGTGTTGAGAAATCCAATTCTCCAATTCTTGCCAATCGACGGGGGGAATCTCCGACAAATCGGGACGCAGGTTGGCGGCGTTCTTGACGTAGACGTGCTGGATTTCATCCGCCGATTTATCGGTGTTCCAGTGGATCAGGATGCGGATGCACTTCTGTAGCGAGCCGGGTACGTCCAATTCGTGATTACACATCAGGGCGACGTGCATCCAGTTCAACTGCCGCGCGGCAAGAGCGGGGAATTCGGCGTCGAGATCGGGCGTGGTGGAGAAGATCGCGCTGGCCACATCTTCGGGGAGAATGCCGTTCAGGCGGATCATCAAGGCGAGCAGTTCGCGCGTCGCCTTGAGAATCGCTTCGTTCGTGTTGGCATCAGCGGTTGTCGCTCCGCGGACTCCACGGCACGGCATGGCAGTTTCCTTTAGAGACAGCAGTCACCCGGTTCTCGGCAGACTCGCCGACCAGCCTGGGCAGAGCGGCCAAGCCATCCGCCAGCGGCCAAGCGCCGCTGGCGTGGACACAACAGCCGCCCTCTGCGCCCCCGGCAGGGGACACGATCGGGGACGGTTCCCGCGAACGGCTGCAAAGAACATCATTCCAGTCTACCGCGAACTGGCCTGGTCTTCCACCGGCCTCGCCCGGAGGACGGCGGCTTCTCGCCAGCCGGGCCGCGTCCGGCCGCCTGGATCGACGTCTTTCCGGAACCACCCTCGCGGGTGGCACGCTCTGGGGGTGCTGTTGCGGTTGTTTAAGTCAGTCGCGATTACTATACTAGACGGCTTGGCTTAACATCGGGCTGATCCAATTTGCGTAGGCTAAGCAGACTCCACGGCTGAGCGATGCGTTTTTCATTGATCGACCGAATCGAGACTCTGGAGCCGGGTGTCCAGATCTCGGCGGTGAAGAATCTGTCGATGGCGGAAGAGTACCTTGCGGACCATTTCCCCGGTTTTCCGGTGATGCCGGGCGTACTGATGCTCGAAGCCATGGCGGAGGCGGGGGCCTGGCTGGTCCGCGTGACGGATGATTTCACGCACAGCATGGTTGTGCTGGCGGAGGTGCGGAATGTCAAGTACGGCCAATTCGTGCAGCCCGGTGAGACGCTCCGCATCGCGGCCGAGCTTGTCGAGCATGGGGAAAAGGAATCGAAGTTGAGGGCCCAGGGGCTGGTTGGGGATCAAGTCACGGTCCGCGGGCAGATTGTCCTCCGCCGGTATAACCTGGCCGACGAAGACCCTCGGCAGGCCTGGATCGACGAGGGGCTGATCGAGGAACTGCGGTCCCAGTTGGTGCTGCTCCAGACTGGGTCAAGAATCGGGCAACCGATGGGCACGGCGTAGAAAGCGCGGACGCCGCGCCGGCAGCGAGCTTCCGCCTCCTTATGAGCGCGTGATGAAAGTCAGGACATGATGCAGTTGGATGGGAAGATTGCCCTGGTTACGGGCGGGAGCCGCGGGATCGGGCGGGCGTGCGTGGTCGAGTTGGCCAAGCGGGGCGCCGCCGTCACGCTGGTCTACCGCGGCAATCGCGAGGCGGCTGAATCGCTGGTCACTGAATTGACCGCTGGGGGGCATGCCGTCGAGGCCGTCCAGGCCGATGTTCGCGATGGCCAGCTTGCCCAGCAGATCGTCGACCGGATCGTGGAGAAGCACAACCGGATCGACATCCTGGTCAATTCCGCGGGGATTGTCAGCGATGGGCTCCTCGGGGCGATGACCACCGAGCAGTGGACGAGCGTGATCGAGACAAACCTCAGCGGGACTTACCATTACTGCCGTGCGGTCGCCCAGCAGATGATGTACCAGCGGAGCGGCAGCATTGTGAACCTGTCGAGCACGGCCGCGGAATATGCATCGCGCGGTCAGGTCAACTACGCCGCAAGCAAGGGAGGCATCAACGGTCTGACACGCGGCATGGCGAAGGAATTCGCCCCGCGGAAGGTCCGCGTCAATGCCGTCGCGCCCGGCATGATCGAAACCGACATGAGCGAGGCGATCCGCAATCTGGCGGGCGAGCAGATTCTGAAGGCGATCCCGATGAAGCGGATCGGCAAGCCGGAAGAGGTCGCCGCGGTCGTCGCCTTCCTGGCCGGAGACGAGGCCGGCTACGTGACCGGCCAGATCCTGCTGGTCGACGGCGGGCTGAGCCTGGGGGTCTACTGAAGCCGGTTTCGGTCGCTGCCTTGGCCGTCCGGGCGGAGTGCGGAGGTACCGCCTTCCATCCGGCGGCGGCCGCGCCAGGGACGTTCGGAACGGATGGGTTTTGAGGAACACTTTGAGAAACGCTGCCGCGAGCAGCGCGATTGACACGCAGTAACGACTTGTTGGAGATTGACGAGATGCCGACGAAAGACGAGATTTTCGAGAAGGTTCAGGAAGCGCTGGTCGAGGCCCTGGGCGTGGACAACGACGAGGTCGCCCCGGAGGCGACGCTGGTCGGCGACCTGGGCGCGGAGTCGATCGATTTTCTGGACATCGTCTTCCGGCTGGAGAAGGCCTTCGACATCAAGATTCCTCGCGGCGAACTGTTCCCCGAAGACGTCTGGACCAACGCCGAGTATGTCCAGGACGGCAAGGTCACGGAGGCGGGGCTCGAGGAGCTTCGCCGGCGGATGCCGTTCGCCAACCTCGACCAGTTCGCCAAGAATCCGGTCGTCCAGGAATTCGGCAACCTGTTGACCGTGGCCGACATGTGCCGGTTCGTGGAGACGAAGGTCGAGGTCGCCGACTGACGGTCGCGGGCGAGCGCGGTTTCGCCGGCCGTGCGGCCGCGGGTTGTCGCGCGTTGTGGTTGCGTCTCGGTTGTCCCCGTAGATCGTCGTATTCAGGCGGAACATTCGACACATGCGCTGGTACTGGATTGATCGCTTCATTGAATTCGAGAGCGGGCGCCGCGCCAAGGCGATCAAGAACGTCACGCTCGCCGAAGACCATCTCCACGACCATTTTCCCGGTTACCCGACGATGCCGAACTGCCTAATCATCGAGGGGATGGCCCAGACCGGCGGGCTGCTCGTTGGCGAATCGACGGGGTTCCGAGAGAAAGTCGTCTTGGCGAAGATTTCCCGCGCTCGCTTCTACAGTTGCGCGCGCCCCGGCGACACACTGGTCTACACGGCGATCGCCGACGACATTCGCAAGGACGGGGCGGTCGTCACGGCCACGAGCCACAAGCAAGACCAGTTGCAGGCGGAAATCAGCATCTTCTTCGCCCATCTCGACGGCGGTTTCCGGGACAAGACCCTGTTCGAACGGGAAGACATGCTGAGAATCATGCGGATCCTCCGCGCATACGACGTGGGCCGGGCGGCGGACGGCACTCCGCTCCGCGAGCCGGTTGCAGCAGATCCGGATACCGAGCCGACTGGCCAATGAACGAGGAGAGCCGCGGATGAGAAGGCGAGTCGTCGTTACCGGGATCGGCTGGGTCAATCCCCTTGGGTGGGGGATCGACGCGGTCTGGAAACGCCTGCTGGCCGGCGAGTCGGGAGTGGGGATGATTACGCGATTCGACGCGAGCAACTTCCCCACGAGGATCGCTGCCGAGATTCACGGCTGGGACGTGTCCGATGTTGGAGAAGACCCGGCGGATTGGGCGCACCAGGGGTTGCACACGCGGTTTGCCGTCGGGGCGGGGAAGAAAGCCGTGGCGGATTCGGGGATTGGCGACGGCCTGGGCGATCCCACGCGGTTTGGCGTCTATACCGGCAGCGGCGAGGGCCAGCAAGATTTTCACCGCTTCACGGAGATGATGGTGGCGGCCCTCGAAGAGACAACGCTGAACGTCACCAAGTTCACCAAGAAAGGGCTGGAGATTCTCCATCCGGTCTGCGAGTTGGAGCAGGAGCCGAACATGCCGGCGGCCCACCTGGCGAGCCTGTTCAACGCCCAGGGGCCGAACGTGAATTGTCTGACGGCTTGTGCGGCCAGCAGCCAGGCTGTCGGAGAGGCCGTGGAGATCATCCGCCGGGGCGACGCCGACCTGATGCTCGCCGGCGGAACGCACACGATGATCCACCCGTTCGGCGTGACGGGATTCAACCTTCTGACCGCGCTGAGCACCAACAACGCCAATCCGCAGGGCGCCTCGCGTCCCTTCGACCGGAATCGGGAT
The DNA here is from genome assembly GCA_012744395.1 of Pirellulaceae bacterium. Taxonomy (GTDB): domain Bacteria; phylum Planctomycetota; class Planctomycetia; order Pirellulales; family Thermoguttaceae; genus JAAYCB01. The sequence goes on along the minus strand of JAAYCB010000014.1, from coordinate 20,659 downwards.
GGGTTCGTGCTCGGCGAAGGCGCGGCGATGGTTGTGCTGGAGGAGTTGGAACGCGCCCGCGGGCGCGGCGCGAAGATCTATGGCGAGATTGTCGGGTATGGTTCGACGGCCGACGCGTTCCGCATCACCGACGCCCATCCGGAAGGCCGCGGCGCCATCAGTTGCATCAAGCTGGCATTGGCCGACGCGGGTCTGGACCCGGAGGCGATCGACTACATCAACGCGCACGGAACCAGCACGGGGGTCAACGACAAGGTCGAAACGCTGGCGATCAAGCAGGTGTTCGGCGCGCGGGCGTACCAGATCCCCGTCTCGAGCACGAAGAGCATGATGGGCCACCTGATCGCCGCCGCCGGCGCGACGGAATTGATCATCTGCCTGCTGGCGATCCGCGACAACGTTGTTCCGCCGACAACGAACTACGAAACGCCCGATCCGGACTGTGATTTGGATTACGTGCCCAACGTGTCCCGCGCCCACGCGTGCAACAACGTGCTGACGAACAGTTTCGGATTTGGCGGCCAGAACATCACGCTGATCGTGCAGCGTTTCCAGGGGTGATTCTGTTCGTCGTCGGCGACTGTCCCGCGCCCCGCCTGCGCCGGGACGCGACCGGCAGGGGTTCTGCCCGCCGGACCGGCGAGCGGCAGGGGCGCGGTTTTCGCGGTTGGGCAAGTTGCGTCCGCAGGGCAAAACGGCGCGGGTCCTGCCGCGGTCCCAGCGGGAATTTTTCTCTCGCGCTGCATCTCGTTGAGCCGTCGCAAGTTCCGGGAAAGTAAATACCCCAGAAGCAAGTTCCGGGGAGAAACTTTCTTTGACAATTCTCCGCGAGCGTGTATACATGAAGTGGCCGAAGCGTGCGGCCGCCGGCCGAAGCCAACGGTTGCCTGAGTTGCTTTGCCGGCGCCGCGGGCAGGCAGCGGCAAGGAGTCGCGGCCGTAGCACAACACACGGGTAAAAACCCCCGTGAGAGCAGGTTGTCCGGCACCGGTTCCACGCTGGCTGAGCCCTGCACGGACCGCTTGTACGCCGCGTGTCGTCGCGGACTGCCCGCCGCCCCCACTCCGTGGGGGGCGGTTGAAAAATCGGCTTGCTTCGCGGTGGCGATTGGCTACAATGGAAGTGCAGTGATCAACGTGGTTGGCTCGCTTTGCGGGGCCAACCGGTTCATGTCCTTCGAATGGCTGGAGTCATGAGAATGTCCCACACCATTCGGCTTTTCCGGGCAGTTGCCCAACTGCGCAGGGCTCCGCGCTCTGCACCCGTTTAGCGGGGCGCACGGCCGGCTTGGCTGTGTGTCCCGACGACAACGTGGTGTCGAATCCCCGGCATTCCCCCGGCCGGTTCCCTCGCGTGCTCGATACGCACACCGCTCGTGTTGCGCGGGCCGAAGGTCGCCAGCCGGCCTCTCGTTTCGGCGAGCTGCCGGGTGATCCGTCGGGTCAGTTCGCCGGGCGGCGGCGCGGGTGCCTCACTGCCGCCGGGCAGGGTTCTATTGACTTTGGAGGAGCGTGTTTTTCCAGAGGCCATTCGTACCCAGAAACCGCAACCCCTTGGATAACTGCGTTTGTCTAGCGTTCAAGGTCTGAAGCGCGCTTGCCGTTGGTGAACGTGATGCCGTTTCGCGGGCTGCCCCGGTTGGGGGCCAATTGCAGATGAGCCGTAAGAACGTGTGTTAACACGTGGCCACGATCCCGACGGTAGGCGCGTCTTTCTTTGCGCCGCCAGGGCCGCACCGATCGGCCCCCCTCCCCCCAGGCGACCGGCACTTGCGCCCGCCGGAAGAACCTAGACTCGCGGCGAAAGCCCCTCGGCGATCAGGCGGAGCTTCTCCCGGTTGACGATCCGGACCAGGCTGCTCTCGCTCTGGGCGATCACGCCGGCGTCGAGGAGCCGGCGGAGGGTCCGCGAAAATGTCTCACTCGTCAGGTTCAGATGGCTCGCCAGGTGGCGCTTTAGGCTGGGCAGCTCGACCGTGCCGGTGGCGTCGGCCTGGGAATTGAGGAGGAATCGGGCGAGCCGGCCGACCGCGTCGCGGAGCACGACATCGCCCATCAGTCCGACCAGGTGCTGTACCCAATAGGAGAAGCCGGCGATCATCTGAAGGCAGAGTTGGTGGTCTTCCTCCAACGCGCGGCGGAATGGTTCGCGCGGCAGGAGCACGCAGCGGCTGTCTGCCACCGCCTCGGCATTGGCGGGCACGGGAAACCCGCCGATCGCCGCCACCTCGGCGAACGTGTCGCCCGGGCCGACCAGGTGCAGCGTGTGCTCCTTCCCGCGGGTCGCCGCCTTGAACACGCGAATCAGGCCCGACCCGACCGCGTAAACGCCGGGGCACTCTTGGTTCTCGCGGAAGATCAGCGCGCCGCTCTTGAATTCGGCGATCCGGGCGATCCGCAGCAGCCGTTCGAACGCCGTGTCCTGCACCTCTGAAAAGAAGCGGCAACTGTGGAGGATTTCCGCGACATTCAGCGACATGGAAGACTCCGGCGAGAAAACCCGGAAAAAAGCCCGCCCGGCTTGATGCAGATCAATGGCTTGCGGTCGGCCAGCCGTTAGGATACTGGGGAGCGGAGGGCCCGGCCCGTCGTTGGCCGCCCGGCCCGGCGGCGCGCAGAGGCATTATAGAACCGGCTGGCAGCACGAGCCAGCCCACCGTGACCGCCGCGGAACTCACCGCAGGGGACGCAACGAGCCAAGGGCAAGCGGCGGGGCGGAACCAGGATTCCTCGATGTGCGCGCCGGCCTCTTCCCCTGCCGTTTCCGCGCTGGCATTCCCTTTCCCCGGATTCTCCAATAAGGAGTCGAAAACCCATGTTCTGCAATCAATGTGAACAGACCGCCAATTGCACCGGTTGCGTCACCAGCCCGGGAGTCTGCGGCAAGGACGAGGACGTCCAGTCGCTCCAGGAGACGCTCCTCTATGGCCTGAAGGGGATGTGCGCTTATGCAAGCCATGCCCGCCGCCTCGGCAAGAGCGACGAGGCGGTCAATGCGTTCGTCGAGGAGGCCCTGTTCGCGACGATGACGAACGTGAACTTCGACATCGGCGCGATGCTCGAACTCGTCCTGGAGTGCGGCAAACAGAACCTCCGCGTGATGGAGCTTCTGGACCAGGGGCACGTGGACAAGTTCGGCCAGCCGTCACCCGCTCCGCTTCAAGAAGGGACACAGGCCGGGCCGGGGATTCTCGTCTCGGGGCACGACCTGTTGGACCTGGACAACCTGCTCAAGCAGTGCGAGGGGACGGATGTCAAGGTGTATACGCACGGCGAGATGCTGCCGGCCCACATGTATCCCAAGCTCCGTGAGCATCCGAACCTGGCGGGCCACTACGGCGGCGCCTGGCAGAAGCAGCGTCGCGAGTTCGAGGCCTTTTCCGGTCCGATCGTGATGACGACCAACTGCGTGGTGATTCCCCGGGAAAGCTACTCCGATCGGCTCTACACGATGCGGGTGACGGCGGTGCCCGACGGCAAGCGGGTTGTCGGCGATGATTTTTCCGCAGTCATCGCCCAAGCCAAACAGTCCGCCCCCCTGCCCGAGGCGCTCGGCAAGAAACAGACGATCGGCTTCCATCATGACGTGATTCTGAACATCGCCGGCACGATCGTCGACGCGGTCAAGGCGGGCAAGATCAGCCGCTTCTTCTTGATCGGAGGCTGCGACGGGGCGGAGGTCGGGCGCAACTACTTCAGCGACTATGCGCAGGCAACGCCGGCGGACTCGTTCATCCTCACGCTGGGATGCGGCAAGTTCCGCATCCGCGATTACGACTACGGCGAACTGCTGGGCCTGCCCCGGTTGCTCGACATGGGCCAGTGCAACAACGCCTACGGGGCGATCAAAGTCGCCACCGGCCTGGCGTCCGCCTTCAACTGCTCGGTGAATGACCTGCCGCTGACCCTGGTGGTCTCGTGGTTCGAGCAGAAGGCCGTCGCGGTGTTGCTGACCTTGCTCCACCTGGGAGTGAAGGGAATTACGATCGGGCCGAAGCCGCCCGCGTTCGTCACGCCGAACGTCTTCCAAGTGCTCCAGCAGAAGTTCGACCTGCGGCTGACCGGGGCGGACCCCAAGGCCGACCTCCAGGCGGCCATGGCGGGCTAACGGCCCAGCGAGCCGGCCTCTCCGAGATCGCGGGGAAGCGTCTCGGAGAGGCGCGGCGCCGGGATGGGCCGCAATCCCACCCGGCTGGCAGGACCGGCGCGGGCCCCAACTCTGGGGGCGATATATTTCCGCCGCCGTCACGCCCTGGGGATTGCGGCAGATCAGAGCCGCCCAGGGCGGCCGGTTTGAAAGAAGGGCGAGCGATGACGGATGCAACACCAGACAAGGGCGCAACAACAGAGATCGGCGTGATCCTCTTCGCCCTGCTCTTCCCGACCCTGGTGACGCTGCTGTATTTCGTCGCCCTCGCATCGGCCGCCCCGGCGATCCAGCAGACCGCTTACGCCCTGGGCAAGTGCATCCAGTTCGGCCTGCCGGCCTGTTGGGTGTTCGCCGCTGGACGTCGACTGTCGCGGCCGACCCGCCCGACCCGATCCGGCCTGGCGATGAACCTGATCTTCGGCGCGGCGGTTGTGGGGCTCGCCATGGGCCTCTATCGGTTCTGGCTTCACCCGTCGGGATACCTTGCGCCGACCAGTCCCGCCGGGCAGGCGATTCTCGAAAAGGTCCACGGATTCGGCGTCGACGGCGTCTGGAAATACGCCGCCCTGGGGACCTTCTATGCCGTGATCCACTCCGGGCTGGAGGAGTACTACTGGCGCTGGTTCGTCTTCGGGCAACTCCGTCGCGCGATGCCGATCCTGGCGGCGATCCTCGTCTCGAGCCTGGGTTTCATGGCCCACCACGTGATCCTTCTGGGCGTGTATTTCGAATGGGCCCTCGCGCCGACGGCGTTGTTCTCGCTGGCGGTCGCCGTTGGCGGCGGCGTCTGGGCCTGGCTCTACCACCAGAGCGGCTCCCTCTTCGGCCCCTGGCTCAGCCACATGCTGGTCGATGCCGGAATCTTCCTGGTGGGCTACGACCTGGTGCGGGGAACGTTCTGAGTCGGCTGTTGCAGCGGCACCTTTCCGGCTGCCTTTTCCGCCTGAGTCGTCCCATCACATCCTCGCCGCGCACCAACTCGACCGCCCTCTGGTCGATTTCCCGGTTCCCAAGCTGGAGGTTGGGAACGAGGGAACCATAGACAATCGTCGGCCAAGCCGCCACAATCGCTAATTGCCCGTGAACGATTCCCCTTTTTCAACCTGCTTTGAGAATCAGAGAAAGACCATGACCAACCAGACGATGACTCTATCGAGAAGGACGTTTCTCGGCGGCGCCGCGGCCGTGGCCGCCAGCTCCATGATCCGCGGGGCAGCCTCCGCCGCCCCCGCCGCCGGGCCCGACTCGAACTTCAACGGCGTTCAGATCGGTGTGATCACTTACAGCTACCGCTCCCTGCCCGGCAGCGCCGAAGAGATTCTCAAATATGTCATCCAGTCCGGCATCAGCTCGATCGAACTGATGGGGGAGCCGGCGGAGCAGTTTGCCGGAGCGCCCGGGGCTGGAAAAGGCGACAGGCGGGCGCTGCTCGACTGGCGGCTCTCCGTGCCGATGGATCGATTCAAGGCCCTGCGGAAGATGTTCAACGAGGCGGGCGTCAACATCCACATCGTCAAGTTCGGCGATATCGGCAACCCGGGCATGCCCGATGCGCAGATCGAGTACTACTTCGAGGTTGCCAAGGCCCTCGGCGCCACGGGCATCACCCGCGAAATCTCCGAGGAAGCCGCGCGGAAGCTCGGCCCGATCGCCGACAAGCACGAGATCATGATCGGCTTCCACAACCACACCCAGCTCACCCCGACGACTTACGATGGCGAGATTCTCTCGCACGGCAAGTATCTGGGCATCAACTTCGACATCGGCCATTATGTGGCCGGCACGAATCACTCCCCGATTCCGCTGATCGAGAAACACCGCGAACGAATCCTCAGTCTCCACCTCAAGGACCGAAAGGTGAACAACGGGCCGAACCTGCCCTTCGGCGAAGGAGACACGCCCGTTGCGCTCGTGCTTCAATACATGAAGCGGAACAAGCTTGCCTTCCCGGCCGACATCGAACTGGAATACAAGGTGCCGGAGGGCTCCGGCGCCGTCCGGGAAGTGGCCCGCTGCGTCGAGTTCTGCAAACAGGCCTTGGCGTAGGAGAGGCCGCCTCGGCGCGCTCAGGCGATCGTGGCCTTGGCCGCCGAACAGGATTCCAGCCGTGCCATGTCCGGGGCGACTCCGATGCCCGGCTCGGACCAGAGGTTGGCGACGAGCGGCTGGCCGTCCGAGGGCCGCGCCAGCGAGGGCGGATCGGCCAGGTCGAACGCGAAGAGCTGCGGCGAATCGATCCAGTCCGCCGGATAGGTGAAATTCGCCTTGGCGGCCAGGGCCAGACCGGCACGGGCGCCGATCGCCGAGCGCGGGGTCGCGCCGAGCCGGCAGGGGGTGCAGTGCTCGTGGCAGGCGTCGTGGATCGCCACCGCGGGGGTCAGTCCGCCGACCCGTCCGAAATCCACGTTGATGAACTGGCAGCTCTTCAGGTCGAGCGCCATCTCCACGTGGGCCGGCGAGACGACGGATTCGTCGAGGCAGATCGGCGTTCGCAGCGATTCCTGGGCCATCGCGTGGCCGACCAAATCGTCGGCCATGAAGGGCTGCTCGACCATCGCCAGCATGAAATCGTCAAGCCGGTAGAGGGTCTCCATGTGGGCGAGCGTCATCGCCCCCTCGACATCGACGTGGAGCGTCTCGGCGCCGAACTCGTGGCGAACGTGGTTGATCATCTGGATGTCCCATCCGGGGCGCATCTTCAATTCGATCCGGGAGAAGCCGGCGGCGAACGCCGTGCGCATCGCATCGATCAGTTCATCGATCGTCTCGGTCCGATCCAGTGAGATTCCCAATTCGAGCGAGGCCTTCGTGCCGCCGAGCAGCTCGTGCACGGGTTTTCCCGCCTGGCGGGCCTTGAGGTCCCACCAGGCCGAGTCGAGGGCCGCCTTGGCATACTGGTTGCCGGAAAACACTTGCAGCCGCTCCTGAAGCGCGGTCCCGGTGTCGATCTGGCAGCCGGCCACCGCCGGCGCCAGCCAATCGCGGAGGCAGGCGAAGGCGCCGCCCGCCCATTGGCCGCCGACCGGCGCGGTGCCGGGCGATGCCTCGCCCCAGCCCACCAGGTCGCCGCTTCGCATGCCGGCGATCACTGTCTCCAGGCAGTCGAGGGCGACGCCAGCCGTCTTCTGGGGGCGGCGGAGTGGAATGCGGGCAAGGTACAGGTCAATCGCGTCGATCTTCATGGATTGGTCTCTCCTGAGAGCAGGGGGGCGGCGGTTCCGCGAACGTCTTGTACGGCAGTCTACAGTCTGACACCGGGCGGTGCCCTGAACCAGTCTCTCCGCGGCGGATCGCGGCGGCGCCCGGCGTGGATTGCGAGCGGTCTCCTTGTCACGGGCCGAGCACGCGCAAGACAGACCCCTGCGGCCGCCCCGCCGCCCGCACGCGTTCATCGCGTTGCGGGACGGGCCCCGTCAACGGGCCTGCCGCTCCGCCAGGTCAATCGCCTTGAGGAGCCCGCGGGCCTTGTTGAGCGTCTCGTTCCACTCGTTCTCGGGGACGCTGTCGGCGACGATCCCCGCCCCGGCCTGGACATAGGCCTTGTCTCCCTGGATCACGATCGTCCGCAGGGCGATGCAGGTATCCATGTTGCCGTTGAAGTCGATATATCCGACCGCTCCGCCGTAGGGACCCCGCCGATGGGGCTCCAATTCGTCGATGATCTGCATCGCGCGGACCTTCGGCGCTCCCGAGACCGTGCCGGCGGGGAGGCACGCCTGAAGCGCGTCGAAGGCGGTCTTCCCGGGCGCCAGCCGCCCGGAAACATTCGAGGTAATGTGCATCACGTGGCTGTAGCGCTCGATTGTCATGATGTCGGTGAGGTTCACCGTGCGATACTCGGAGACCCGGCCGACGTCGTTGCGGCCCAAGTCGACGAGCATTACGTGCTCGGCTCGCTCTTTGGGATCGGCCAGCAGTTCCTCGGCCAACCGCCGGTCCTCCTCGTCGGTCCTGCCCCGGGGGCGGGTGCCGGCCAGGGGCCGCGTTGTCACCGCGCCGCCCACGACGCGGACCATGATCTCCGGAGAGCTGCCGACGAGCGTGACGCTCGGCATCCGCACATAGAACATGAACGGGCTAGGATTGACAACCCTCAGCATCCGGTAGATCTGAAACGGGTGCGACCGGATGGGCACCTCGAGACGCTGGCTGAAAACGACCTGGAAGATGTCGCCCGCCTTGATGTACTCGACGCCCTTGCGGACGGCCGACTCGAAATCCTCCTGGGTGAAATTCGACGTGTGCTCCAGGCGAACCTCGGACTCCGCTTCAATGTCCACCGGGCCGAGATCGCAGGGCCGTGCGTGCAATTCGTCGACGATTGCGTCGACGCGGCGGCAGGCTTCGCCGTAGGCCTTCCGCAGATCGCCCTTGGCCTGCTGGATGCGGGCCATGGCGACGACGACGATCGTCTTGGTGACATTGTCGAAGACGACCATCTGGTCGTAGAACGCGAACGCCAGGTCGGGCACGCGGCGGTCGTCCTCGGGCGGGTTGGGAAGGTGTTCCACGTAGCGGACGACGTCGTACCCCGCGTAGCCGACCGCCCCGCTGCAAAACGGCGGCAGTTCGGGCAGGGTCGCCGCGCGGACCGACTCGATCCGCTGGCGGAGGTGGTGCAAGGGGTCGCTCGATTCGAATTGCCGGGTCTCCAGAATCGGCGCGCCGGAGGCCGACACGCCGCTATGCGAACTGATCGTCACCCGGTCGCCGTAGGCCTCGATCTCCAGGAACGGGTGCGTCGCCAGAAAGCTGTAGCGTCCGACCTTCTCACCCCCCACGACACTCTCGGCCAGGCAGGAGCACCTGCCCGCGTCGAGCTTGTGAAACGCGGTCACCGGCGTCAGCGAGTCGCTTACCAGCCGCCGATAGACCGGCACGAGGTCCACCCCCTCGGCCAGGGAGCAGAAGCGGTCGAAATCGGGGTGGTGTCTGCCTTTGCAGATGGCCATGGGGCACCTGGGGAACGCGGATTGCCGCTGCGAGTGTCTCGGCTGGACGACGGGCGCTTCGCCAAGCTTCGGGCAGGCGAAGCCCTCCGCAGGCCAGTCGCTCGCTGACATAAACACTTCAGCTTAACAATGCATTCTCCCGCGAACAAGGAACCTCCGGCGATTGGCGACCGCCCCCTGGAGCTCGCCGCGAACGGGGCCCGATCATCCGACGTATCTCCAAGCGGGGGCTCACCTTGACACCTTCCGCGCCGGTGCTAGAATCCTGGTGGCGGCGAGGTTCTCTCCCCTCCATTTGGGAAGGCTTCTGTGGCCTTCCGCAGTGGCGGCTTGCCGTTTTTTTTCGCTTCCTGAAGCGGAGTCTGCTCAGGTCTAACTGGAAACGATCGCGATGAAGTGCCAGAAGTGCGAGAAGCCGGCCAATTTCCATATTACGGAACTGACCGGAGGCAAACCCCAGGAAGTTCACCTCTGCGAGGACCACGCGCGGGAGTACTTGACGCAGGCGGGCGAGGCGGGCGAGCCGCCCGCCGGAACGAACATGGCGGCCGCAATGGCCCAGCAGATGGCGCAGCAGATTGCCGCACAGATGGCCATCGGCCAGACGGCCGACGAGTTGGAGAAGCTCGACCAGCAGGCTTGTCCGGTCTGCGGAATCACTTTCTACGAGTTCCGCAGCCAGGGCCGGCTGGGCTGCCCCAACGACTACGTGTGCTTCAAGAAGCAACTCGAACCCCTGATCCTCAATATCCACGGGGAATCGCAGCACGTCGGCAAGTCGCCCAAGGGCGCCTCGGTCGCCAGCCGTGAGCGGACCCAGTTGATCCGCCTGCGGCGGGAGATGAAGAGCGCGATCGCCGAGGAAGCCTACGAGCGGGCGTCGCAGCTCCGCGACCAGATTCGGCAGATCGAGGGGGGGCGGGAATCTCGCATGGGCGGCGACGAATGACGTATCGCCGCCCGCCCGGAAACGGATATGATGAGGGTATGGAATCCCGACCTGCGTGGTTCGCCGCGCCGCCCCGATGACCGGAAACGCGAACGTGAAACTCGACGACCTGACTCGCTATAGCGGTGAATGGCTCCGGGGAGTGGGCCCCCAGTCCGACATCGTGATTTCCAGTCGCATCCGCCTCGCCCGCAACCTTGCCGACTACCCGTTCATCAGTCGGGCTTCCCCGCAAGATCGCGGCCGGATTCAAGGCCAGTTGCAGACCGCGATACCCAGCCTCGCCGACCAGGACGACCTGCTCTGCATCGATGTGGAAGAGCTGGCCGCGGTCGACCGCCAGTTCCTCGTCGAGCGGCAACTGATCAGCCGCGAGTTGGCCGAGGCCAGCGGGGCGCGCTCGGTGGCCATCGGCCGCGACGAGAAGTTCAGCCTGATGATCAACGAAGAGGATCACCTGCGAATCCAGGTGATGGAGAGTGGGCTCGACCTCGAATCGGCCTGGGATCGAATCAACCGGATCGACGACTTGATCGAGGAGAAGGTCACCTTTGCCTGCGACGAGACGCTCGGCTACCTGACCGCCTGCCCGACCAACGTCGGCACCGGAATGCGCGTCAGCGTGATGCTCCATCTACCCGCCTTGGTGATGACGCGGCAGATCGACAAGGTGTTTCGCAGCCTGCACAAGATCAGCCTGGCCGTCCGCGGGCTCTATGGCGAGGGTTCCCAGGCGATGGGTGACTTCTACCAGATCAGCAACCAGATCACGCTCGGCCGCAGCGAGAAGGACCTGATCAAGCAGGTGGGCGACGTGGTGCCGGTGGTCATCAAGTATGAGCGGCAGGCGCGGGAATTCCTCGTGCAGGAAAGCCAGGAGAATCTGCACGATCGCGTCAGCCGCGCCTATGGCATCCTGCGGAACGCCCAGACGATCAGTTCGGAAGAGACGATGCACCTGCTCTCGAGCGTGCGGATGGGCGTGAATCTGGGCTTGATCGACGACCTGAAGATACCGATCGTCAACGAGCTGTTCATCCATACCCAGCCGGCCCACTTGCAGAAGCTCAGCGGGAGCGAGCTCGACACCACCGACCGGAATATCGAGCGGGCGCGGTATCTCCGCCGGCACCTGGCCCAGGCCGACCGGCCGGACTCCGAAAACAACTGAGAAGGGGGCCGCCCTAATCCACGTCGCTCCCCTCGCGGATCTTGCCTCGAACGGCGGCAACGACCGCCGGGGGCAGGAAGCGGGCGAGTTCGGCATCGCCGGCCAGCGGCGCGATCTGCTTGATCAGCGAGCTGGAAACGTGGGCCAGCTCGCCATCGGCCAGCATGAAGAGCGTCTCCACCTCGGGGGCCAGGCGCCGATTGGCCATCATCATCGTCAACTCCGCCGGAATGTCGGTGATCGGCCGCACCCCGCGGATCATCACGCTCGCCCCGCAGCGCTTGACGAATTCAACCGCCAGTCCGCGAAACTGGCGGATCTCGATGTTCTCCAAGTGCGATGTCGCCTCCCGAATCAACGCCATGCGCTCGCTGGCGTCGAACAGCGGCTGCTTCTCGATGTTGACTCCCACCCCGATGATGAAGCGGTCGAAGAGCTTGCTGCTTCGCTCGATCACGTCGAGGTGCCCGAGCGTGATCGGGTCGAACGAACCGGGATAGACCGCCAGCCGCGGGCTCAATTCGGACATGAGTGTTTTCCAGAGTCTCTCCGTTCCTGTTGACCGCGGGCGGTTCCACCCGCGCGCCCTCCCCCAACAACGCATCTTGACACGTTATAGCACGCCCGGCCCCACGGCAGAAGGCGGCACGCCCAAAACGGCGGCGCCCGCGACGCGCTGCGGCGGTTATGCCCCGCGGACCGCGGCCACAAGCCGGTCGACGTCGTCGGCGCTGTTGTAGGCATGCAGACTGATCCGCAGGCGGCCGCCACGGCAACTGAGAACGACATTCCGCTTCAGGCATTCCTGGCGAATCGCCGCCGGATCGCTCCCCGGCATCTCGAACACGACGATTCCGCTCTTGCTCTCCGGGCGGCGATCGCTGACGATCCTCGCGCCGATCGACGAGAGCCGCGCGCAGGCCAGATCGGTGATGGCGAAGATCCGCTCGGCGATGGCCGCAACGCCGAAACGGAGCAGGAGCGCGACGCTCTCGCCCAAGGCGATCATCCCCGCCATGTTCTGCGAGCCGCCCTCGTACCGCTCGGCGGAGTCTTTCAGCTTCAGCTCGATGCGGGAGAAATCGCGTGCGTGAACCACGCTGTTCCACCCCACGCCGACGGGCCGCAGCCGGGCAAGGTGTTCGCGCCGGATGTAGAACAGCCCGGCGCCCTCCGGTCCGAGCAGCCACTTGTGCCCGTCGGCCGCGAGGAAGTCGATGGGCGTCGAGCCGACGTCCAACGGCAGGACCCCGAGACCCTGAATTCCGTCGACGAACAGCAGCGCGCCGCGCTGGTGGGCGATCTCCGCCAATCGCGCCAGGTCCAACCGCCGCCCCGTGCAGTAGCTCACCCAGCTTATCGCGACGATCCGCGTCCGCCGGTCGCAAGCGCCGGCGATCGCATCCAGGGCCACCCCCTCCGGACCGACAGCGACGCGGCGTGTCTCCACGCCCCGGCCGGCCTGGTTCAGCCAAGGATACTGGTTCGTGGGGAATTCATCGGCGAGCGTCACCACGTTGTCGCCCGGTTCCCAGGGAAACCCCTCAGCGACCAGGTTGACTCCCTCGCTTGTACTACGCAAGAGGGCAATCTCCTCGGTCGTGGCCCCCAGCAGAGTGGCAGCCTTCGTGCGGAGATCCGCTACCCGCCGCTCCCATTGCGGCCAATCGACGTTGCCATTGACCGAGGCCTCCTCGGCCCATTCCACGAGCGCCCGGCTGGTCGGTCCGGGCAATGGCGAAACGGCGGCATGGTCCAGATACGCCCAACGTCGAGCGACGGGCATCAGGTGGCGAAACTCTTCCCAAATCGCTTCATCTGTGGATAAACCGTCCAATTCTATGCCTCCAAATCCCTTTTCTGTCTACGAAATCGGAATACTCACCAAGACCCGCAGATTCGTTGTCGTTCGCTCCCGAACCACTCAAAAGAACGATTCGAACGACACTTTGACGGTAGAGGTAGCATCCATGGCGGATTATATTACAATATGCTGGGTATTCTTGGGAGAATACGTGAATCCGAAAAACATTACAGGCGAGCCTGGGAACCCTTTCCATGCCCAAAGCTCTATGCATCCTCGGAATAGCGATCTCGGCGCTCGTGCTGATCGTGTTCGGTCTTGATCTTGTGCTGAAGATGCCTTTCAACGGGGTGCACAAAGTCATGGACATCGGATTCGTGATCTGCTCCGGGATCCTCGGCTACCTGAGCTGGACAACGCTACGGGAGCAGATTTGACTGGCCCATAAGAGGGTGTGGCGATCATCCCGGCATGCCTCCCATTTCCGCCAGCAACACCGCCCGGACGACTCCTTCGATCGTGTATTCGGTCGCTTCGGCGGCCGGTTCCCCTCCCATGTCCCGCAGCGCGCTGGATGTAATCGGGCTGATGGTCACGGGTTTTGCCCCGCCGAGTCGCCGCCCCATCCACCGCACAGCCGAGCGGGCGATGGCGGAGCTGGTCAGGGTAATCCAGTCGATCCGGCCTTCCTCCGCGGCCCGTTTGACCTCCGGGTCCAGCCGCGCGACGTCGTTGCTCGAATAGACGACCACCTGCTCCACCCGGCCACCCGCCTGCTCCAAACGTTCGGCCAGCACTTCACGGCCCCGGCTTGCGCGGGCCAACAGGAATCGCTTCCCGGAAGCTTGGTCGGCCAACGCCTCGGCCAGCGCCTCGGCGCGGTATTGGCCGGGCACCAGGTCGGCGCGGAGTCGCCAGGCGGCCAGTTCGTCCGAGGTACCCGGCCCGATCGCGGCCAAGCGGATCGATCCCAGACGGCGGAGGTCGCGCGTGGCGCAGACGCGCTGAAGCAGGCAGCGAACACCATTGGCGCTGGAGAACACAAGCCAGTCGAAATCCTCGAGCCGATCCAGCGCATCGTCCACCGCAGCCCAATCCGGCGGAGGGGCAATCTCAATCATCGGTTGAACAAGGACGCGGGCCCCCAATTCGGCGAATCGATTGCAGAGCGATGCCGCCTGGCGGCGGGGCCGGGTGACCAGGACCGTCCGACCGAAGAGCGGGCGGGCTGAAAACCAGGATTCGTCGGGCGCGATCGCGGCTACCGGCCCGACAATGATCACCGCCGGCGGACGCAGCTTTTGCTCCCGGATCACATCGGCCACCGTTCCCAGGGTGCAACGGACCACCAATTGGTCGGGCAGTGAACACCGCCGCACAATTGCCACGGGCGTCTGCTCCGGCTTGCCTCGCCGGATCAAGGCTTCGCTCCAAGGAGCCGCCGAACGGATTCCCATGTAGAACACGAGCGTGCCCGGAAACATCGCCAGGGCGCCGTAGTCGAGGGCGGGCGAGGCCTTCGCGCGGCGCTCCTGCCCCGTGACCAGGGCCACGGAGGAGGAATGCTCGCCATGCGTGATGGGAATCTCCGCGCAGCCGGCCGCCGCCAGGACCGCGGTCACGCCGGGGACGATCTCGTAGGAGATTCCCGCCGCGCGCAAGGCCGCTGTCTCCTCGCCGGCGTGACCGAAGACACCCGGATCGCCCCCCTTGAGCCGAACGACGATGCGGCCCTCCGCCGCAGCTTGGATCATTCGGCGGTTGACCTCTCCCTGATCCATCCTCCGGCACTGCCGATGATGGCCAAGGCAGACCAGTTCGGCCGATTCCCGCGCGTGGGCCAAGACGGCGGGATTGACCAGGTAATCGTAGAGCACCAATTCGGCTCGGGCGAGGCACTCCATCCCCCGAAGGGTCAGCAGGCCGGGATCGCCCGGCCCGGCCCCAACGAGGTACACGTGTCCGGTCTGGCTTGGTTCGGGCTCGATCATCGATCTCCTGCGACTCCTCAAATCCCACCGTTGTACTGGGAATTGAACCTGTTAGAATGGCCTCATTGATGTTTCCGCTCGACCGAAAAGGGAAGTATCGCAGCGTCCCCCCCCGTGTTCAATGCGTACCGCTCGTTCCTTTGGGGGGTGGCACGTCTGTTGGCTGGAGCCGCGTCTCGCTTTCCCAATCGTCGGGTGCTCGCCGGTCTTTTTCAAGTTCGGTCGCCAACGGCTATGACGAAGCAAGATTCTTCAGACAGTGGTCTCCCAGCCGTGACTCCCATGATGCGAAAACGGTTGCAGCAGCTCTTCGAGCGCGCCAATCGTCTGATGGGGCAGGCAGACCATGATTACGCGCACGAGCTGTTCTCCCAGTGCGTTATCGCAGACCCGGGAAATGTCGTCTATACGCAGACTTGCCTGGCGAACCTGATTCAGAAACACGGCGGGAAGAAGAAGACCTCGATGTTCAGCGCCTTCAAGGGGCTGGGGTCGAAGGGAGGCGCCAAGAAGGCGGCTCTGAAGAAGAACTGGATGGGGGTGATCAAGAGCGGCTTGGAAGTGTTGAGCAAGAATCCCTGGGATACCTCGACCTTCTTGTCCATGGCGGAGGCCTGTGAAGGCCTCGGTCTGCTGGAGTCGCAGTTGGTCTACCTGAGGGCCGCCCTCAAATTCAATCCTGAGGACATTCACATCAACCGCCTCTGCGCTGCCGCGTTTCGCGAGCGGCGCGACTATGCCGGGGCGCTCGCCTGCTGGCAGAGAGTTCTCAAGGCCAAGCCCGACGACGAAGAAGCCACCCGGACGATCGCTCAAATTGCCGCTGAGCAGACCATTGACAAGGGGGGGTACGAGCGGGCGGAATCGAGCCGCGACGTGAAGAAGACCCCCAGGTCAACCGCTGGAATCCAGCGCGAAGAGCTCACGCCCGAACAACAATTGCTCCGGCAAATTCAGAAGCAGCCTGACGACAAGGCGGCGTATGTCGAATTGGCCCAACTCTACCTGAAGCTCGATCAATTCCAGCCAGCCGAGGAAATCCTCGCCGTAGCCCGAAAGAAGTTCCCCGACGACATCGATATCTTGGAGAAGTTCGAGGAGATCCAACTGCGAAATCTTCGCGAGGTGGCGGCCGGTGCCGAGAGGGAGGCCGACGAGACGGGCTCCGCGGATGCCAAGGAGAAGCTGGCCATTTTGCAGAAGAGACTGGAAGACAAGGAGTTAGAGCATTTCGAGCACCTTGTGGAACGATTCCCCACCAATTCCAATTACCGGTTCCGCCTCGGACAGCGCTACCACGAGGTGGGCCGGACGAGTGAGGCAATCCAACAGTTTCAGCAAGCCCGGAATGACCCCAAGTACCATGGCCTCTGCCAATTGGAGCTTGGCAAGTGCTTCCAGCAGATCAAGCAATACAAGCTGGCCGCGGACCATTATGCCAACGCGATTCGGGAAATCTCCGACCAGGACGAGAAGAACAAGAAAGAAGTGCTCTACCTGGCAGCCAGGCTCGCCCTCGGCCTGAAGGACTTCGAGGCTGCCGAAACCCATGCCCACGCCCTGGCGGCACTGGATTTTGGGTACAAAGACCTCGCCGCCCTACTGGACAAGATCGCCCAAAGCCGACAAGATTAGAAGTTTAGCGCCTGTCCTCCCAGACGGGATGGAGCGGCAACGGGACGAGAAACCCGAGAACACGCAAGCCGGATCATTCGAGAATCTGCTCATGCCCAACACCAAAAGCGCCAAGAAGCGGCTTCGCCAGAACGTCGAACGTCGCGCAAGAAACCGTTCCGTGCGGAGTGCCGTCAGGACCCAAGTCCGCAAGGTCCGCGAGGCCGTCCAGGCCACCGACGTCGAAAAGGCCGAAGCGGAATTCCGCCTTGCCGCCAAGAAACTGGATCAGGCGGGTGCCCGCAAGGTGATCCATCCGAATGCCGCCGCGCGGCTCAAATCGCGGCTGTCCGCCGGAATTCGCGCTTTGAAGCAGGGCTGAGCCCGCACTCTGCTCAGTCGAAATCGATCTTCTCCGCGTCGAATACCGGACCCTCAACGCACGTTCGCCGGTAATCCCAACCGCCTCGGCCGTCGCGGACCTTGGTCACGCAACTGAAGCAGATTCCCATTCCGCAAGCCATCGGCGTCTCCAGCGAGACCTGGCAGGGCACGCCCAGACGCTGGGCGATCCGCGAAACCGTCTTCAACATCGGCTCGGGGCCGCAACACACCAAGGAAGCAGCCGGCCCGGAACCGCCCACCAGGGGCTCGATCAAATCGCTCACCAGGCCATGGTGGCCCGCGCTGCCGTCGTCGGTCGCCACCTGGACCTCGATGCCGGCCGAGCGAAAATCGTCGATCCCGGCCAAGAGGGCCGCGGTCCTCGCGCCGTAACAGAGTGTCACCCGGCGGGCGGCGCGTCCGCCGCGATCCGTTCGACCGTAGCTCCGCCCCAACGCCTCCTGTCCCAGGGCATAGAACGGCGTCTGCCCAATCCCACCCCCGATCATCACGAGGTGCTCCGCCCCGGTGGGCCGAAACCCATTGCCCAACGGCCCCCAGACCTCGAGCCGGTCTCCCGCGCGGCAGGCTGCCAGCCGCCGGGTCAGCTTGCCCACGGCCAGGTAGACCACGTCCACCCCCCAGGGCCGCCCCCCGTCGAGGACCACGTCGTACATCGCCAGCGGGCGGCCCAGCAGCGGATCGTCCGTTCCGGCCAGCCGCAGCATGAGAAACTGGCCCGGCAGGATTTCGGCCGCCAGTTGCGGGCACCCGAACCGCACGCGATAGGTGTCGCGGGCAATCGCCACGTTCTCGACCACTTCGGTCGGCCCGCACCAGGCGTGGTCGGGGTAGATCGTTGCGGTCGGCCAATCGCTCACCGTTTCCCTCCTCCAGCCCAGCGGGCCAGCTTCTGGACCTCGGCGCTGCTTAAGGGGCGGTATTCGCCCGGCGCCAAATTGCCCAGGCGAATCGGCCCGGTGGCGATCCGCACCAGCCGCATCACCTTGTGGCCGACGCCAGCCAGAGAGCGGCGGATCTCCCGATTCCGCCCTTCCTGCAACACCATCTCCAGAACCGTCGACTTCTTGTAGCGCCGCTTGATCGTCACGCCCGTGATCCGCGCCACCCCCTCCGCCAGATGGACGCCGCGCTTGAGTTGGCTGAGGACCTCGCGCGTTGGATTGCCGGCCACCAGGACCCGGTAGGTCTTGGAGACGCCGTAGCGCGGGTGGGTCAGCCGGTTGGCCAGTTCGCCGTCGTTGGTCAGCAACAACAAGCCCTCGCTGTTCAGGTCCAATCGGCCGACGGTGAACAGCCGCTCGCGCGACTCGGGCACCAGGTCGACCGCCCGCGGTCGCCCCCCGGGGTCCCGGTTCGTGCAGACCACGCCGGTTGGTTTGTTCAATGCATACCAGACCGTCCGCGGCCTGCGCAACTCGGTCCCGTCCACCCGAATCCGCTGCCGGAGCGGATCGACGCGCGTGCCCAGCTGCGTGACAACCTGGCGCTCGACCTCCACCCGCCCGGCGAGGATCAATTCCTCGCACTGCCGGCGACTGCCAAGCCCCGCGGCGGCCAGGACCTTTTGCAGCCGCTGCTCGCGCTCGGCCGGTCTCCGCAGTGGCGGATCCCCGCCGCCCGTCTCGGCCCCCGGCTTGTGTTGCTGCCGCCCGCGGCCGCAGTCCGGGCGTTTCCTTCTGGTTGTCTTGCGGGCGGGTTTGCGTTTCATGGAACTGTCTGCCGGGACGAACAGCTAGGCCCGGCCACCGGCGCGGCACGCGCCAAACCGTGCCGAAAAGACAAAGCGGAGAATCGGCGCGAATCCGGGATTCCCCGAGAACACTCCATCATACCGGACCGGCCGGCCAGGCGACAGGCACGCCGATGGCGCGTGCCACCCCGTTCCCTCGGCGGCCCGGACGGCTCGCCGAGCCGGCCACCGAAGCCGCCCGCCAGCCTTGACTGGCCGGCGCGGCAAGACGTTAATGGGGTGGTCTGGCGATCGCATCGAGCACTGTTCGAGGATGCTCTCAAAGAAAGGGAAGGGGATCATGAAGACGTTGGAAAACCGGCTCCCTTGGTTCCGGCTTGCTCTGGCAATCGCCATGGCGGCGATCCTTCCTGCCAGTTCGAGCCCCGCGACGGGTGGCGAACCGGCCGGATCGAACCTCGCGCTGGGCAAGAAGTGCGCGTTCTCGCCGCGGCCCAACTACCGCCACTGCACCGACGCCGGCGACGCCGATCAACTGACCGACGGAAAGACCACGAACGACTACTTCTGGACCCAGCAGGGAACCGTCGGCTGGTCGGGCGCTCCCCTGGCCACGATCCGCGTCGACCTCGGACGCGTCGAGCCGATCGGGGGCGTCGCGCTGCGGACCGCGGCCGGCAGGGCCGACGTCACCTGGCCAATGGCCGTCTACGTGCTGGTCAGCGACGACGGCAAGACCTATCGCCGGGCGGGCGACCTGGTGGCCTTGCACGAAGCCGCCCACGGGCCGCTGCCCGACGACTACGCGATCGTCCGACTGGATGGTGGCAGTCTTCGCACGCGCGGCCGCTACGTGCAGTTGGTCATGGTGCCGCTGCCGGGCGGCAGTTATCTGTTCACCGACGAGATCGAAATCCTTCGAGGACCGGACGACCTGCTTGCCGCCGCGCCCGAGGGGCCGGTGGTCCGCAGCCCGCGCGAGGTTTTCGAATCGGCCCGCCTCGAACGGAGCCTCCAGGGCCGCTTCTCTCGCGACATCCGATCGCTCCGCGCTGCCATCGACAACGCGCCCTTGAGCGCGGCGGACCGCGCCCGGCTGGCGCGCGAGGTCGAGACGCTGGCGGAGACCGTCCGCCTTGGCGATCTTGCGGGCGAGGAGACCTTTCGCGCGGTGCTGCCGATCGGCGCGGACCATGCCAGGCTGTTCCTCGCGCAGGCGAAGCTCTGGCGGAGCCTGGGGTTGCCGGAGCTCGGCGTCGCGACGGCCGGTCCCTGGGACCCGCTCGATCCGTTTGCCGTGCCCGCGGCCGGCGGTCCGCCGCTTCGCGTCGACTTGATGCGGGGTGAGTATCGAGCGGCGGCCTTCAACCTGGCCAATGCGACCGACCGGCCGATCGACGTGCGCGTGCGGTTTTCGGGGCTGCCCGGCGGGGCGGTGCCCGGCTGGATCACCGTCCACCAGGCCGAGTGGACCGACACCTCGCAGCTCGTGCCGGTCGTCTCGGCGCTGCCCGTGGCCAGGCGCGACGGCCGGGGCTGGGCGGTCAACGCGCATCCCGGGCTGGTTCGCCAGGTCTGGCTGACGATCCATCCGGTCGATGTTCCGCCGGGCGAACATGCCGGTCGGATCGAGATCGAGGCCGAGGGCCTGCCGCCGCAGTCGGTTCCGCTGGCGATCAAGGTCTGGCCGATGCGTTTCCCCCAGCAGACGACGCTCTGGCTCGGCGGCTTCAGCTATACGGACAACCGGGCCCAGTACGGCGTCACCGCGGAGAACCACGAGGCGTTCGTCGCGCACTTGCGGGAGCGTTTTGTCAACGCGCCGTGGGGGTCGGCGGCCGTGCTCCGCGATTTCGAGTTCGTCGACGGCCGCCCGGATCGGGTCCGGCTGAATACGGAACGGTTCGACCGCTGGGTTGCCCAATGGCCCG
>JAAYCB010000545.1 GCA_012744395.1 Pirellulaceae bacterium | reverse complement strand
GCCCGGAATTGTTTGGCCGGAATTGTGCGAGTTTGAACGGCCGAAGGTTCGGTGAGGATGGGCGAGCGTTGGGGACTGCGTGGAAGGCGCAAGAGAACGCGGGCGGCGTGGTTTGCCGTCCGCGTTGGTGTTGACGGGGTAGATAGGGACCAGTCGTCAGGCGAGGCTTCGTTTTTGGTTTGCGAGAAGGGTCTTCAAGAAGGCCACGGCATCCACGAAGTCGCATTTCTCGGCGACCATCGTGAAGTCGATGGGGTTGAAGTTCCTCTGGCAGTGGAAGCAACGCCCCAGATTGGTGCGGGGATTGACGGCCGAGAGGTACTCACCGCAGGAGGGGCACAGGAAGGCCAGTTGGCCCTGCCGCTGCTTGTGCGGCCATCGAAGCTGCTTAAGCAGCAACTCCCAAGAGATGTCGTTGCGCAGTCGACGCAGGAAGCCGTCGTCGAAGTATCGTGGCATATCGGCGCTCCCGGCGTTACGGCAGTTGGAATTCGCCAACCGCCTGCTGAAACAGGCTGTCGTCGATCCGCAGGATCTTGCGGGCCGTGGCCTGGAGCAGGCAAGCCGTGGCCAGGTTGTTGATCTGGCGGGGCACGCCGCCCGTGAAGTCGTGAATCGCCGTCTTCACCGAGTCGTCGAAGACTTGGGGATCGCCTCCGGCCCGGGTGAGTTGGAAGTCGATGTAGCGGCAGGTCTGCTCGCGGGAGAGAGCCCGCAGTTGATGGCGGACCGAGACGCGGTTGAGCAAGTCGGCGTGGCGAGCCTGCCGCAGGACGGCGCGGAGCGGCTCCTGGCCGACCAGCAGGATCTTCAACGGGGGCCGCACGTCGAGTGCCGAGCTGATCAGCAGCCGCAGGTCGGTCAAGGCATCGCCGTCCAGCAGGTGGGCCTCGTCGAAGATCAGCAGCAAGGTCCCGTCGGCACGTGTGGCCCGCTCCAGGATCTGTTCATAAAGGCGTTCCTTTCCCCGGCGGGGCGTCTCGCCGAGTTGCGCGACGACCATCTTCAGCAGTCCCGCAGAGGGCAGGTGGGTGAGGTGGCAGTAGAGGGCCTGGCATTGCTGGGGCGGCAGGGCGTGGAGGAACCGCTTCAGCAATGCCGACTTGCCCACGCCGCTGGGGCCGGTGACCAGGCCGAGCTGGCCGCATTGGATCAGGTAGTCCAGGCGTGCCAGCCCCTCGTCCATGCGTTGGTCCTGCCACAAGGCGGAGGCCGCGGCGTGTTCCGAGAAGGGTTGGCTGTTCAGTTGGAAGTGCTCCAGATACATTACTCGCTCCTTGGGTGAAGTAGGGATTGAAGTTGGAACAGGACTTCGGGAATCGTTGCCGATGCCGCCTGGGAGAAAGCTTGCCGCAGCAGGCTCTGGTTGAGACCGTCATGGCGGGAGTGAAAGGCGGCCAGGATGTCCATCTCGTGGGCAGTGAGGCCGGAGAGGCCCCCCTGGCGTCCCAAGAGGCGGGCCAAGACGCCGGCGAAGCCGGTCAGCGACCACACGTTTCGCTGCCGGGCCGAATGGTAGTCGATGCCCTGGCCGCGTCGCTGCTCGTGCAGGGCGTCATGTTCGGCGCGCAGCGCGTCGAGATAGTGGGGCGTGATGGGCCCGGCAGGCGAGGGAGGTGCCGATTGCGGGTGACTTCCCCGCTCCCGTTGGTATCGCTTGCCGCGGCCGAGATAGACGTCGGTCGGCGAGTACAACTGGACTTCCTCGAGGGGGGAGAACGGGTCGTACTCGACGATCACGGGGTCCCCGCGCAACTTCGGATCGACGGCGAACAGGAGGTTGTCGATGCGGACGTCGGAGTGGTCTTCATCCACCGTGCGCCGCACGCGCCGATGGAAGAAGGTCAGCACGGCGCCCAGATCGACATGCCGGACCGGGCGTGATGGTTCATGGTATCGCTCGTGCGGCGTCTGGCCGGTTTCGCGGTTGAGTTCCTGGTGGTAGGCCACCTCCAGCCAGGCGGCCAGGGCACGGTTCAATTCGTCCAGGGTGAGGACCTGGCTGGCACGGACTTCGGCTTCGAACTGCGTCTGGCAGGTCTGGAAGAAGCGTTCGATCAGCCCGCCCGGAGCCGGATCTCGCGGCGGCCGGTGCAGCAGCTTGATGTTCAGTTGGGTGCATGCCAACTGCAGCGCCTTGGCGTGGTAGACCTTGGCGTTGTCGACGTACAGCTCGCGGCTGGCTCCGTGGTTTCCCCAGCCGCGGAGTAGAGAATCGACGAGGATGTCCAGGTTCTCGCGGACGTAGTAACGGGCCTCGACGACGTACCGGCTATGGCAATCGATCCAGGCGGAAAGGTGCGTCTTGATCGCCTTCCCCCCTTGGATGACCGGGGGGCCGTGCTCGAAGTCGCCCACCCACAATGCGCCGGGTTGGTCCCGGCTCCAGCGACAACGGACCTTCTGGGTAGATGCTCCCAGCTTCCGCCGCGTGGCGCCTTCCCGCCGCAGGTGCTCGTAAAGGGTGCTCCGCGGAACGCTGCGGCCGAACTCCCGCTTGAGGACCTTGTTGATGACCTTGTCCGAGCGTTGGGGCTGCTCCTTCTTCAGCTCGACGGCACGGGCCAGCAAGTCAGCGTGTTTCTTTCGCGCCCTTCCCCGGTCGGATCGCCGCCGGCGGTACAACCCCGGCACGCCTCCATCCTTCAGTCGGCGCCACTGCCGACGGAAGGTGCGCACCGAAATGCATCGCCGCTGCCCGTTGGGCAGCCGACGTTCCTCCCGGCTGAGCTTTTGGAAATACCGCTCCCGCTGGGCTTCGGGAATCTCTCCCAGAAGCACCGGGCTCAACAACGAACACCAGAAGACGGCCCAGTCCTGATCGTTACGACCCATCGCGATTGACTCCGTACCAGGGGTGGATGACCTGTGTCGGAGTCTCAAGCTACCTCAGCCGAAGCCCGATCTTGTTGCGAAACGGGGGAAGAACTTCTCCGGGAAAGTTTCCTCCCACTCGATGACAAAATGGAGCAATTGCCGCGATTGGCGAAGAAGCCGCCCCCGTTGCGGACTGCGGAACTTGTGCGGCGCCATGGCCCCCGCAAAGCGATGGCAGGTAGAATCCGGGCGGTGTTGTTGGATCAGCCGACGACCCTCGGCCAGGGCCGCCAACTGGCATCCCAACCAGCCCAGCATCCGCCAGATGGTGCTATGGTCCAGAAGCCCGCGCGTTTCCCGGGCGGGAGCACCCGGTGGATCTTGGTAGACCCTCCGCCGGCCTCCTGGACTGGCCGTCTCACGATAGGTCTGCCGGTCGTGCTCCAGATAGCTGGCACAGAGATGAAGCAGGGACGGACCGGCGTAACGCTTATAGGGGAGTACGAAAGTCGGGATAATCGGTGAACACGTGGCAGCACTTCCGGCACCGCCAGCGGGCCAGCCACACGGTCATACACAGCACGCCGTGGCTCACGATCAGCCGCAGGCCCCGAGAACGCACGTCATGCGGTCGAAACTGCCCCTCCGCGTCACAGCGGGCGCAAGACTTTCGGTAGCACACACGATCGGAACCCCGCCGCCGCACCGCGCGGTTGTGTTCCTCGACTTCGCGTACAGTAGTAGGGGCAGGCAGTTCGATACTCAGGGCTGGCTTTCTCGTTGACGGGAGGAGCGGGGGTCGCGCACCACACGGACCTCGTTCCTCCCTTTTTCGCGCGCACTTCCCGCTCAGACCAAGACAAGAAGCGGGGTTCTAGATAAAATCTACCCGGCGGGGTAAGCGGCGGGATACGGGGCGGGATTCCTCTCCAGCCAATCTATTCCAGAGTTCCGCCAGTTATTCCGGTCCCGTAAACCTGGGCGCCGCAG
>JAAYCB010000195.1 GCA_012744395.1 Pirellulaceae bacterium | reverse complement strand
CCCGGACAAGAGCACGCCCTGCGTCAGTTGCGTTCAAACGTCGGATCACCGTTTCGGGGCGACGACCAGCGAGTACCAGATTCTCGACAAGTTCGCGCAGAAGTACGGCTGGTTTGAAATCCGCGCCCGGTGCGCCAAGGGGAGCGGCCTGCTCAACGCCTTCTGGCTCCACCAGCACGATCCGACGAAACAGGAGTACACGCCGGAGGGCCGCCGCCGCGGACTCGGCGAGGGCGTGGTGGAAATCGACATCTTCGAGCTCCCCGGCAACATGGTCGAGAGCCGCCGCAACACCTGCGCGATTCACTTCATCGACAACGAAGTCCGCAAGGCGGGCAACTACGTCTACAACATGGACTTCGACGCCTCGGAGGAATTTCACATTTGGGCGATGGAGTGGCAGGAGGGGCGCGTCGACTGGTACGTGGACGGGAAGGTGGTCAACACCTACAAAGGCCCCACTCCGCAGGAGAAGATGTTCGTCCTCGTCGCCCTCTTCCAATACTCCGGTTGGATCGGCCAGATCGACCCGAACATGACCTACCCGCGAGATTTCGAGGTCGACTACGTGCGGGTTTACGCGCGGGAGGCGTAACCGCGGGCCTGGAACGCCTACCTTTCGGCCCGCTTCAAGGCCCAATTCCCAATGGCCAAGCCGAGGCAACGCTCGGCCATTGATTGAAAGCACCGCATGCTGGGAATTGAACCCCGCCTGCATCTCCCGCAGCAGCGGCCGTTCGACCGGCCTTCACCAGCAATAGACGTGAACCGCGTACGGCGCGAAGTCATCTTCCCACACGTTCGACTCGGCCGCCAGCCGGCGGTCTTCGAACAACACCTCGACCGGCCCGGCCTCGCGTCCCGCGGTGATCCTCGCCCGCACCGCGCTGCGGGAGGAATTGGCAACCAGCAGATAGCGGCGGCCTTGGTGCTGTTTCAACAGCCAGCTGACGGCCGGATACCCGAGGCCGTCCTCTTGGGGGCCGCTGAGGATTTCGATCCGCTGATCTTGCGGCGGATCGCGCTGGACCAGCACGTCGTGCAGCGTGGCCAGCTCGCCCGCGATCCGCTTCAGGCCGGCCCACACCTCGGGATCGTGCGTCACGCCGTGGTTCCCACCCGTGCCGCCGTAGGTGTAATAGGTGACGCCCTTGGCGCCGTGGATCACGGCCAGGTAGGTCATCACGCGGGTCTCCGCCAGCGTGGGATAGCGTTTCCAGCCCCAGCCTTCGAAGTCCTGGATAATCGCCCAGACCGGCGCCCGGCGGCCCGCCCGGCACAGGTCCTCCTCGATGAGCTTCATATCGCGGGTCACGTCGGCCACCTCGCAATCCTTGTCGGAGCGGATCGGGTAGAGTTCTGGCAGGAAGGCGTCGGTGGCGTCAACGTAGTCGGCATACCGCGATCTTCCCGGCCCGGCAAAGACGGCGTCCGCCTGGACCGTGATATGGAACGGATCGACGTCGTCGAGCGCGCGGTGCACGCGCCCGAGCTCCGCCGCGCTGATATGGCTGGCCGTATCGTCGGCCAGATACCAGGCGAGAAGGGCCGGCTGGCGGCACTCTTCCGCCACGGTGCGGACCGCGGCCTCCGCGTCGCGTCTGTTCGCGCCGCCGCGCGGAGCAATGATCACCCGCAGCCGATGGCGGTCCGCCGCCGCATAGAATTCCTCAAGCTCCGCGTCGCGCCGCGTCTGGTAGGTATGGATCGTATTGAACCCGGCCTCGCGAAGCTCCGTGAAGCAGCGGTCGAAATCGTGGCCGTTGTGTTCCCGCTTCCACACGGAATAGAGCCCGATGGGAAACAGCGGCCGGCCGTCGACCAGGACCACGCCGTCGTCGCGAACCGTCGTGATGCCAGAGGCCGGCGGCGGCTGGACGAGAATCCACCACGGCTGCTCGCAGGCGTTGCCGGCAAAATCCCCGGCCTTCACGAGCACGCGATGCACGTTGGGCCCGTCTTCAGATCCTTGGAGCGGCTCGCGCAGCTCGTATCGGAAGGCATTCTCGGCTCGCTGCCACTCGACGGCGATCGGCTTGCCGTCCAGCAGGACTTCGACCGAATGGCGATCCACGCCGGTGCCGTCCGCCCCATCGGACAAGGAGAACACGAGCGGCTGCCGCGGATCGTCCGTTCTCCGCGGGGCGTAGTCGGCCAGCCGCGGGGGCTCGCGGTCCGGCCCCAGCCACCCGCAGTCCTCGACCCAACACCGTTCGTCACCCAGCCGCACCTCGCGGACCTCGGGCGTGACAGCGGGCCGCGTGGTCGCCAGCACGAGGCGATATTGCAGCCATTGATGTCCGGCGTGGAGGGCCGGCAGGGCCGCGCCGCTGGTCATGAAATACGAGTCGGGCGACCCGTCGGGGCCGGCAAACGGCGTCCAATCGCCGGGTCCGCCGTCGGCGTCGGCCGCCGAGCGAACCTGGAACCGGACGCTGGTCCCCTCGGGCGTGTCGGCCTGCCAGGAAATCCGCCCGGCACGGCATGGCTCGGCCAGGCATTGCGGGCGCGCAATCAGCTCCCCTTCCGCCACGAATTGCGGCGGATCGGGTTGAGCGGCCCAGGCCACCTCGCGCAGCCGGAACTGCCGCTCGCCGTAGAGGTTCGGGGTGTCGAATCCGATTTGAATCACGGCCGCCGCCGCACCCCGCGGCGCCCGGGTTTCGACGGTCACTTCAGACCAGGCGTCGCCGGCCCCGGTGAACCGAAACGGCGTCGCACCGACCCGGGCTCCCTCGCCGTCGACCCAGCGGACCTGATTCCAGAACGACTCGCCATGGCCCTGGGCCATGCCCAAATCGAGCGTGTGCGCGGCGGCAATCGTCAGCCGGCAGAGCGAGCCTTCGACCACGGCGACGGGCGGACTGGCGATCTCGAAGGCGGTGTCGGTTTCCCGATCGTCGCGCCGCACAACGAGCGCCCGGCCGAGCCCCGGGTGGTCGGCGTTTTCGATCTTCAATGCGTTCTGATAGTTCTTGACCTGCCAGTCAGCCAATCCGCGATCGAAGTACCACTCAGCCGCCAATTGCCAGCGCCGAGCCAGTTGCACGGCATGGCTCTCGCCCGGCGAGCAAGCGACCTGACAGCCGCTGCAAAACCGCGCCGCCGCTGCATCGGCCGCAACCGCCGGCCGGTCCGGCTTGAAAATGCTCAGCCCCAGCGTGATCAGCGTCATCGTGCGCCAGGCGGTCAGCCGGTTCGTGTTCATGCGGGATCGTTCTCCTGGGAAGCGGTGCGGCAAGCGGCGGAAATCGCATCCCGTCGCCGACCGCGACCATTCGTTGCATGCGGGCAGTTGGCCGAATCCTGTGTCACGGAGAGGGCCAAAAAATGGAGGAATCAGGCATTCTAGCGGCGTCGCGGCACGCGATCCAGACGATGCGCGGCAATCGGGGCCACCCACACCTTCAATTGGGGCCACCCACACCTTGGTCCGTCAACTGCGCCGGCGTGTCGAACTCCAACGCTCCGTCAGCAAGGCAGCCTCGAGTCGCTCATTCCGGTCCACCCACCCGCTCGAGGGACTCCGGCGTCCAGGCGATCTGTGGGTGGTCCCTTTTGGTCTCTTTGGAGTGCGTGCGACGGATCGCCGCTTTCGTCCACCCACCAAATTGAGGGCGTTCTGG
>JAAYCB010000194.1 GCA_012744395.1 Pirellulaceae bacterium | reverse complement strand
GTCAGCCGCAGCTTGGGCGGTTCGAGCGGCCGAATTTCGATCGTTCCTTCATCGCCGCAGACGACCAGTTGCCGGCGTTCGTATCCGCCGACTTCGAGAGACGCCGTGCGAATCGTGACGGTCGTCCGCGGGTATTCAAGCACGGCGAGCCCGTTGTCGTAGAGCTCCACCTCCGGCTGGGTTTGCCGTTGGTAGGGGGTGATCCGGTCGGGTTTGCCGAGCATCGCCACCACCAGGTCGATCAAGTGGCAGCCGAAGATGTACATCGTTCCGCCGTGGAACTGCGACAGCCACTTGCGGTAGGCGAGCGGTTGCTGCCGGCTCATCACGCAGTGCATCTCGAAGACTCGCCCGAGCCAACCTTCGCGGACCGCGCGGAAACAGAACTGGATCGCCGGATTATTGCGGTACATGTAGCCGAGCTGGACGGTCAACCGCCGCCGACCGGCCTCATCGAGGAGCGTCTTGAACGGTCCGATCGACTCTCCGCCCGGCTTGTCCAGATGAAGATGCTTGCCGGCCTCCACACAGCGCGCGGCCGTGGGCACCAGGTCGCAAACGTCGGTCTCCACGGCCACGGCCTGGAGCCCCTTCGTGTTGAGCAATTGCTCCTCGGTCATCCAGGTCAGGCCCCGATAGGCCGGGTCGTTGCCCCGTCTCTTGCGCCACGCGGGGTCCGGCTCGACAACGCCGACCACCTCATAATCATCGGCCAGTTTTCGAAAGGTGGCCATCTTGGCCGAACCATGATTGTGCCCGATCCCGATCTGGCCGATCTTGATCCGCTCGCGCGGCGGACCGGCCGCAGCCGCCTTTGACCCGAGCCACGGCGCCGCCGCAGCCGCGCCAACGGCGGCTTTCACAAAACCACGACGATCGAGACTCGCTGACGCCATGATGAGAAATTCCTCCATTCAGGCTGGGGGGGGATGATGGTCGAGCGTGGTCCTCCGACCCAAGTGTCCTGAATTGGCACATTGGTGGAATGGACAACGCGATCTCGCGATACAAGAATACCACCCAGGGCTTCTTCGCGATGGCCCAATTATGGAAAACGCGGGCTTCCGGTATACACCGTTGAGTCACATGCAGCTATTAGAAATTGCGTCACACATGTAAGTTTTTGCGTCTATGGGACGGCTCGTGGCTGGGCCAAGAGGCGCGCACCAGACGGGGGTCGTGAGAAGGCGAGACTCGTCGGACTCGTGCCAAGCGTTGCTGCGTGCCTGGGGCTCTCGGACAACCAAATCTACTGTCGGGGTTGTATCGAAGATATTGCCGAGAGCAGGCTTGACGTTCTTCGCGTCTGCGGCGCGGAACAGATTCAATGCGCGGGCCGCAAACGAACCCGAGTAGCTCTTGCCGGAAAGCGGCATGCGGGCACCCCAACTCGCGGCCTCCTAAGGGTTTGCGGCCGCGCGAGCACCTCGCGCACGCATTCAAGAGGCCAGACAGCCTGCCCCCCGCGACCACGCCGGGGGCACGCGGGGGGCAGACGTCACTTGGCAAGATGACACGGCTATTGGACGTCAAAATCCGCCGTATTCGCACCCTCGTTGACGGTCGCCGTCAGACCGCTCGCCTGAGGATCATGGTACTTGGCCGGGATGGGCGACTTTTCGGCCTTGGCGCCTTCCGCCATTTCTTCCGGGGACGGGGCGGAAGGCGGCTGAATCGCCACCTGGTAGTCTCCCGCCCGCACGGATTCAATCCGATACGCGCCGGAGGAATCGAGCTCGGAACTCGCCCCGATTCCCGTTTCACTGTTGACGAAAGTGACGACTCCCTTGGTCACCGGTTCCCCTTGATAGGTCACCTTTCCCGCGACCTGGCCTGTCGGCGGTTCGCTGGAACCGCAGCCGCCGCACCAGAGGGCGCAAGCGATTGCGGACAGGGCGAGCGCGGACTGCCAGATTCGATTCATGCTTCTCATCTTTGCGGAATCTCCAGATTCGTAGGGATCAGAAATCGCCAACAGGTACGCCGTCGTCGCCGGACCCAAGCTTCAACAGCGTTTCCATGTTGATCGTCTCGGAGAGGAAACGAACGCTCCCGTCGGCGAGCCCCACCTGGATTCCACCCGGATGGAACGAATTCAGGACGGTGTTGGTCATGTAACACTGATTGCTGGAATTGGCCACGGAGGTCGGGCTATTGATCGCCCAGCGGATGACCGACAGTCCCGTGTGGTAGAAGTTGGGCTGCTTGTCTGCCGGTATGGTTGCCACCGTGTAGAGCGGGTTGCCCTGGTCCGCCGCGGTGCCCGACCAGCCTCCGTTGTAGTTCGCGCGGATGGGCTGCTTATCGACCACCCCCGACTGCTCGGCGACCATGATCGTGTTCGACGTGCCGTCGACCGCGTTGTGAATGCCCTTGTTCTCGTTGGCCAGCAAGAGCCCGTTGCGGCACACCATGCCACGCGAACTCTGCTTGCAGACGGTGGTGCGTGCAGCCGGATCGGGGTACGCCCCGGCGATTCCTACATACTCATGCATCAGGCTGTTCTGCGGATTCGACGTGCCCTTGTCGGCATCGAAAGGCCCCGTGGTGCTCGAGGGGCACTTGTAGACCTGGAGAACGAGTCCCGAGAGCACTTCGTTGCCGTTGGAGAACGCGCCGCCGCCGGTCCCCGCGAAGCCGCCCGTTTCAAAATTCAACTGATCGAACAACGCCTGCTGCTCCAAGAACGCGAGGATCGAGGTCCGCCAGTTGGTTCCGTACGAGTTCCGCGGGACAAGGAATGGATGCGATCGCGATCCGAGCGGAAACGCCCGGAAGGTGTCGTGGTAGTTGTGCAACGCCAAGCCCATCTGTTTCAGATTGTTGGAACACTGGCTTCGACGTGCCGCCTCGCGAGCGGCCTGAACCGCCGGCAAGAGCAGGGCAATCAAAATACCGATAATTGCGATCACCACCAGCAGCTCGACCAAGGTGAAGCCGCGCCTGCATCGTAAAAGAGAAGTCATGACAGAACCTCCAAAAACCAATTATACAGACAAGAACCGTCAGCCGAATTGGCTCGCGATTCGCTCCCGCCTATCCCAATCTCCTCCACCCAGCCAGCGCACCCCCACGCTAGCGGCGCTGCACGCAAGGCGCTGGATGGAGGGCCCAACGATGCACTCAAGGGTTTCACAACCGATACAATCCTGCAACCGACGGTAAAACGCCTGTGCAGAAGGAAGAAGGTTCACCGACAAGGTCATGCGCCCGCAAAAGTATGGCAGGGCAGAAACCATCCGTTCACGCCGCGCACCACGATCCTTGCCGTTCGGTCGGCATTCCGGCCGAAACCCACTCAAGCAGACCCCATCCGGGCGATCCTGTGCGGGCGCTGGCTTTCATTTCGCCGAAAGGTGGCTGGCGGCTGAATTCTACCCTGGGGCGATGCCCGGCACAATCAGAAAACGCGTCAATAACGTAAGAGAATTCGTCTTCTCGGCAGGCTTCTGCACGGCCGCTTGGATTGCCGACCCCTGGCGATTGCGTGGAACTCGGGGTCTTCGAGGACCACCGCGGCCAGGCTCGCGCCGGCCGCCGCGCAGCGGCCCCTTCAGACGTAAGCGAACCGCGGCACGCCTGGTGGCCGTGCGGTGAATCGACGGGGCGACACACCAGCCTAGGCTCAGGCACCAAACCCTGTTGACAAACGCTCTTACATCATTTACGTGTTTTCGCATTGACACCTGCCCGCCGGCGTGGCTAGCCTTGCAGGAGAGACGCCCGATACGGTTGGCTCACATGGGCCGACGGCGAACCACCACCGGCCGCTCACCCGCCAAGACGCCGCAGGGCGATCCGTTGCGGATGCGATGGCCAGCGGCTGCATCCAGAAAGCGCGCTGGGATTGCGTTGGACGCGCGTGCAGCAGCGGCTTCTTCAGGCAACCAGGAATCGAGAAGAGCGAAAAGACGAAGGTCCCCTTTGGTTACTTGTTCTAGTTCTCTAGTTCGAAGGGAGATTGACATGTCGCTCCGCTTGCGCCGGGGTTTTACCCTGGTTGAGTTATTGGTGGTGATTGCGATCATCGGAATTCTGAT
This sequence comes from Pirellulaceae bacterium, assembly GCA_012744395.1. Lineage (GTDB taxonomy): Bacteria > Planctomycetota > Planctomycetia > Pirellulales > Thermoguttaceae > JAAYCB01. Next base: position 10,203 of record JAAYCB010000194.1, on the reverse strand, counting down.
CGCCCTGCTCCTGCCCGCAGTCCAGGCAGCGCGGGAAGCAGCGCGGCGGAGCCAGTGCACGAACAACTTGAAGCAGATTTGTCTGGCTTTGCACAATTACCACGACACGTATCTCGGTTTTCCTATCGGGTCGCGATCCCATCCATGGAAGGTCCATCGCAACTCGCACGGGACCAACTGGCGAACGAACCTCTTGGCCCAACTCGAGCAGCAGCCGTTGTTCGATCAACTGAATTTTGAGACGGGGGGCTTCTCGTGCACCGTTGGCAGCAGCAGTTCTCTGCACAGCGGCAACGAGGTTCTGAGAAACCTGGCGCTGCCGGTCTACAAGTGCCCATCGAGCACTTCCGGACCGTTCGACAACGACGTCGGAAACGCGGCCAACGCCCAGCCGGTGATGATGCTCGAGTACGTGGGGATCTCGGGGGCATACCCCGACCCCGGCGGCCGCACGACGATCTGCAAGGAGAGCGCCCGCGGCATGGTATGCCGCAATGGCCTGCTTCTGCCCAACGAGAACCGGGGTATTCAGCACGCCGTTGACGGCACCTCGAACACGATCATCGTTTCCGAGCAGTCCGGATTGGTCAACAAGGAACTTATCCGATCAAACTACGCCGGAGGTTGGGCCGGCACCGCCGCCGACCCGGAATACCCCGTTTATACCGTGGAGACCATGCCAACCGGGCACAACTTCTACCACACGGGGTTGTCGGTCATTCGCTGGGCGATCAACAGTCCGACGAAGGTCATCGGTTCGAGCGATATGTGCTACATGACGAACACGGTTCTCAACTCGTTCCATCCGGGCGGAATCAATGTAGCGCTGGCTGACGGCAGTGTTCGCTTCCTCTCGGAAACGCTCGACATGGAAATCGTGCGGCGACTCGGAGCCGCTGACGATCAACAGCCCGTCAGTAATTTCTGATTTCGTGGCAGGAATGGGGAGTCAACAAAGAAGATGAGAAACACAGCGCTGCCGCTGCGACTGACGTTGCTCGCGGCTCTCATGGTCTGCATTGGCTGTTCCCGCGAACCGCCGACGGGAAGCGTGGCGGGGAAAGTGAGTTACCAAGGCAACCCCCTGACGGTCGGAACGATCCTTCTGGTCAACCCCGCGACCGGAATCGGCGCCAATGCGGTACTGGACGCGTCCGGCGGATTTCGCATCGAAGGGGTGCGAACCGGCGACTACCAGGTGGCCATTCAGCGGCCACCCGCTCCGCCGCCGGACGAAATGGCGGCAGGCAAGGAGTGGACCCCTTCGCCGGTTCCCGACAAGTACCAGGTACCGGACACGAGCGGCCTGACCGTGACCATCAACGAGGGAGAGAACACGGCCGATTTTGCGATTCCGTAGGCGCCGTGGGTCCGCTCCCGCGGCAGAGGATTGTTTCCCGGACGGTATTCCACGTTGCATTCCGCGCGGATCGTCCGGGTCTTTTGAGTTATTTGACTGACTGGAGGAGTATCTCATGTCGATTGTCGCATCACGCCGGCAGTTTCTCAAATCCGCGTCGAGCCTGGCGGCCCTGGGTCCGCTGGCCAGCTATTGGGTGACGGACAAGCCCGCCGTGGCGGCCGCTTTCCAGGCCAAGAATGACCGGCCGATCATCGGGGTCGTCGGGCCCGGGGGACGCGGGCTGGGAGTCGCCCGCAGCGCGCTGCGGTTCGGCGACGTGGCCGCCGTCTGCGATCCGGACCTGGTCCGCGCGGAGAAGGCCAAGGCGGCCCTGGGCGGCAAGGCGGCCGTCTTCCAGGACTACCGCAAGATGCTCGACGCGCATCCGGAGATCGACGTGGTCATCAACGGCACTCCCGAGCACTGGCACACGGCGATCAACGTTGCCGCCTGCCAGGCGGGCAAGGATTTGTACACGGAGAAGCCCCTCACCCTGACGATCGACGAGGGCAAGATTCTGCGGCGCGTGGTTGAGGAGACGGGGCGGATCGTCCAGGTCGGCACGCAGCACATGAGCGAGTCCTGGTTTCGGACCGCCTGCGAGCTGGTCCGCAACGGCCGCGTCGGAAAGCTCAAGCAAGTCATCGTGCTGCTGCCGCTTTATCCCGCCAAGGGCGGGCCGTTTTCCACGGCGCCCGTTCCGCCGACGCTCGACTGGGACGTCTGGCAGGGTCCGGCGCCCGAACGCCCCTACTACCCCCAGCGGCTCCATTTCAGTTGGCGGTTCTGGCAGGAATACGGGGGCGGGAAGGTCTGCGATTGGGGCCAGCACTACGTGGGCATCGCCCACTGGGGGATGGACATGGACGAGTCCGGCCCGCTCGAGGTCGAGGCCCGGGGCTTCTTCCCGAACCGCGGCGCGGCCGACTGCTACAACAATGCGGACCGCTTCGTGGCCTGGTTGAAGTACCCCCGCGACATCGAGATGCTGTACCTCGTGGGGCGCGACAAGAAGTATTTGAAAACCCTCACCGATGGCGACATGACCGCCGCCGAGGACGAAGCGCTGTTCGCCGGCGTCCCCGACGCCTGGAAGCAGGAGCAGCGCGACGGGATCATGTTCATCGGCGACAAGGGGCGCGTGTTCGTCAACTGCGGCGCGGCCTACGGCAAACCGGTCGAGGAACTCGAAGACAACCCCCTGCCGGACGACGCGATCCGGCTCTACAAGAGCGACAACCACATCCAGAACTTCTTCGAGTGCGTCCAGAGCCGCCAACAGCCGATCAGCCCGGTCGCCCCGCAGCATCGCGTGATCACCGCCTGCCACCTGGTGAATATCTCGATGCACCTGGGGCGCAAGGTCCAGTGGGACCCGGAGAAGGAAGAGATCGTCGGCGACGCGGAAGCGGCCGAATCGAGCTACGTCCGCCGCCCGTCACGCGCGCCCTACACAATCCCCTCGTAGCTTGGCTACTGAACCTTGAACCTTGCCCCATTCTTTTTCCAACTGTTAATCGGAGTTGCCTTCATGGGTCGTTTCGGAAAACCACTTCACACCTTCCGCGGGCGGCTGGGCGCCGCCCTGGCGATTCTCGCCGCCGCGCTGGCCGGAACCTTGCCCGCCGCGGATCAAGCCCCGGCGATTGGCAAAGCGGCGCTTTCGGTGGATGAAGCCCGCCAGGGTTTTGTACCGATCTTCGACGGCCGGACGCTCAACGGCTGGCAAGGCGCGGTGGACGGCCACGAGGTCGTCGATGGCCTGCTCGTCTGCAAGAAGAGCTGCGGCGGAAAGCTGTTCACCGACAAGGAGTACGGGGATTTCATCTTCCGGTTCGAGTTCAAGCTCGAGCCGGGCGGCAACAACGGCATCTCGATCCGCGGCTACGAAAGCCAGATCCTCGACGACGACGCTCCGGTGTACGCCAACCTCCAACCCTACTCCTACCACGGTTCGATCATCCGCTGCCGGGTGGCGGCCAAGCGCGGCCACCTCAAGCCCGCCGGTCAATGGAACGCCCAGGAGATCGAGTGCCGGGGAAGCCACTGGAAGATCACGCTCAACGGGACGGTGATCGTCGACGTGGACCTGGCCAAGGTTCCGGCCGAAGAAGCTCCGGCCCTGGCGAAGCAGACAAAGGGGAGGATCGGCCTGCTCGGCCATCATAGCCGGGTTGAATTCCGCAACCTGCGGATCAAGGAGCTGTGATCCGCCAGCGGCGGATGAGGGCAAGGTTCAAGGTTTGATTCCCAAGGTTCAAATGGGCAAGACTGGGCCGCTCGCCGGGAGCACCGAACAGGCGGACCTTGGTTCCTGGAACTTGGACCTTGCCCGGATCGGCCGCCAAGCGCGGCCGGCAGCGGCAGTGAACTCTCTCCTCCGAGAGTCATCCGGGGTTCAGGGCTGCGCGGCCCTGCGGCTGGCTGACATCTGCCGCGAGGAGTCGCGGAGGAGCTCCTCCGCGCGGCGCAAGAGACTCTCCGCCTCGTCGCATCCCGAATACCGGTGGCTTTCAGGATCGCAGGCGGTCAGCTTGCCCCGGCAGTGTTGGCAGACCACCTGCCTGCCCAGATACTCGACGCGAATCTGCAACCCCCGGCCACAGGTCGGGCACTCCTGAACAAAGTACATCGAGTTTGCCATTGCGCGACCTCCTGTCAAACCGGACCGGACGGTTCTCCTTCGATACCGCCTCATCTTACGAAAACTCCCCCACTGGATCAAGGACGAAGGAGCGGAAAATGGGCAAGGGGGCCAAGGTTCAAGGTTCAAATTGCAGAGTCCCGGGCGCCGAACCAGCAGGCCGGCCTTGCCCGCTCTTGGCCATTGGGAATTGAGCCTTGAACCTTTTGCCGGACGACAAGTCTACGCTCCGGTCTGCGCGAATCGTGGACGCTTGCATTGTTTGCGCAGCCTGAAGCAACTGCGGTAAATGCAAAATCTAACGCGAGATCAGAGCCTTTTCGCTGACTCAATGACGATCGGCTCGACCGGCACGTTGGGCATTCCTTTTCGGTTTTCGACCGGTTTGTCGCCGAGGCTGTCGAGGACTTCCATGCCCTCCACCACCTGTCCGAACGCGCAATATCCGGCGGTCTCCGACACGGGGACCCCGGGTTCTTCGGGCGTGTAGTCCAGACTGATGTTGTCTCTGAGGTTGATAAAGAATTGGCATCGAGCACTGTCGGCGCGGTCGGGTTCCCGAGCCATGGCGATCGTGCCCCGCAGATTGCTCAGCCCCGTCTCCGATTCGTTGCGAATCGACTCAAGACCCTGTTTTTCGATCAGCTCCTGGGCGTTCTGGCCAAGGGTGTACCCGCCGCCGACGACCGCATAGTTGGCGATCACCTCGTGAAACAGCGTTCCGTCGTAGAACCGGGTGTCGACATACCTGAGGAAGTTGTCGACCGTTCGCTGGACCTTGTCGCGATGGAGTTCCACCGTGAAACTGCCGGCACTCGTCTGAAAGACGACTTTCGGCCGATCCCCCGTCTCCGGGGGGGCGGATTGCCGGCTCGCGTCGGCAAGCACGTCATCGGCCGGGGCGGCCGTTTCTTCGTTTGCGGTCTCGGCCGGCTTATCGGAGGCTCCGCCGCACCCGAGGGCGAGGATGGCCAGCAGGAGAGGAGAGGCAAGAAACGCGGGAAAACGCGAGGGTCTCATGGGCAGTCCCCTGTCTTGGTTGCTGTTTGCCGAAGGAATTCCGCCGCCGGACGGGCTCCCGGATCGTTTGGGGGCGTCCCGCCTGGCGAACCTGGCGGCGGTCCGTGTCGGGCATCGGATCGGCCTGACGGCATCATGCATTCTGTCCCGGTTTGCTGCAACATCGGTTCTTCGGCAAGCCGCGGGAGGGCAACGATTTCGCCGAGGGGGGAAACTGCCTCTCGAAGGCGACTGTGCTACAATGCGGCGTGGGGCAGCCTTCGTACACGGCGATGACAGCGGCGGAGAGCGCGGGACGGGTCCGATCCGGGCAGTCCCCGATTCGCGCGCTGCGGACTACTGATCGTCTCCGGCCGCGCGCTGTTTCGCCGCGAGGAGGCGGGCAGTGGCCGTGCACGACCGCCGCCGTATCCGGATTTTGAAGCCGAACCGATGCACAGCCGCTGGTACAATTTCTCCGTCGTGGCCTTGTGGATCACGACGATGACATGGCTGGTGACGCAGAAGATTCTGCCGTCGCTGCTGGTCGGCGACCCGCCGGAGCGGACGTTGATCATCTCGGCCCAGCTTGCCGACCGGCTCGTCGGCTGGGACTTGTTCTGGGAAAAAGAGCCGATCGGCTGGGCCTGGAACCGCACGGACCGGATGGAGGCCGGGGGGACCTGTATCCGCGGCCGAATCCATTTCGACCGTCTGCCGCTCCGCCAATTCGTACCGGAGATGTTCCAGTCGCTGCTGACTTCCGAGACCCCCTTGCCGGCCCATGTTCCGCTCGATTCCTCCAGTGCGCTGCTGTTCGATCGGGAGGGGAAATTGACCCGCTTGGAGTCTTCGGTGGCGTTCGATCCAGATACTCCCGCGATCGAGGTTGCGGGCGTCGTGGCGGACGGGAAGCTGGTGATCACGGTCCGCTCGGCCGGTTTCAGCTACGAGACGAAGCGGACCTTTCCGAAGGACGTCATGCTGGGCGACGCCTTGTCTCCTCACACGCAACTTCCCGGCCTGTGGCAGGGCCGCAAATGGACCGTGGAACTGTTCAGCCCGTTGCGCCCTCCGAACGATCCGGTCGAAATCGTCCAAGCCGAGGTCGTTGGCCGCGAACCGATCGTCTGGAATGGCCAGGCCGAGAACGCCTGGCTGGTGGTGTTCCGGGGGGATCCGGGCGGAGAGGTCGGAAACGCCGGCAGGGAGCGGACTCGGCTCTGGGTCCGCGACGACGGAGTCGTCCTCCAGCAGCAGGTCAGCATTTTCACATCCACGATGACCTTTGTCCGAATGACGCTCGAGCAAGAGTTGAAGCTCAACGAGCGCTTGGATCGCCAGGGGCGGATCGAGGCGGTGTTCGGCGGGCGGGAGACCGCCCCGCCAGCGCTCCGCCCGGGACCCGTGGGTGATCCCGCGCCGGCTCGCGCCGCCGGATCGGATCGTATCCGGGCAGGTTCGGGCCCTGCTGCCCGCAAGTCGTCGATCCGCCGGCACCCCGAGGCGGATGGAAGCGGCCCGTTCCGGAAAGGCCCCGCGGCAGACCCGCGGGAAGCGGCGATGTGATGATCCAGTTTCACCGTGTAACGCGGAAATACGGCCACAAGACGGCGGTCTGCGAGTTGGACCTGGCGGTCTCCGCGGGCGAGTTGTTCGCCTTTCTCGGCCCCAACGGGGCGGGGAAGACGACGACGATCAAGATGCTCTCCTGCCTGCTTCGCCCGACGGAAGGGTCGATCACGGTCTGCGGCCACGACACGGTCCGCAGTCCCCGCGAAGCGGCGCGCAACGTGGGCTATGTCCCCGACGAGCCGCACCTGTACGACAAGCTTTCCGGGCGGGAGTTCCTGGAATTCGTCGCCCGCATGCACGGCCTCGGATCGGCCCAGACGGAGGATCGCATCGAGCGCGAATCCGACCGCTTCGCGATGCGCGATTTCCTCTGCGAATTGACGGAGACGTATTCCCACGGGATGAAGCAGCGGCTGGTTTTTGCCGCCGCCCTGATCCACGACCCGGCCGTGCTGGTGGTCGACGAACCGATGGTCGGGCTCGACCCGAAGAGCGTGCGGATGGTCAAGGACCTGTTTCGCGCGGCGACGCGCCGCGGCACGGCGGTCTTCATGTCGACCCACACGCTCAGCGTGGCGGAGGAGTTGGCGGACCGGATCGCGATCATCGACGCCGGCCGACTGCGGTTTCTGGGAGCGCTTGAGGATCTCGGCCGGCAGACCGCCGGCGATCACGGATCGCTCGAGCACCTGTTTCTGGAATTGACCAACGGCAACGGGCGGGCGCCGGAAGACCTGGCGGCTCGAAGTGAATCGGATGGCTGCGCAAGAACCGACGACAATCGCCGCGGCTGATCAAGCGGCGCATCCGGCCGTGGTCGGCGCGGAGGGGCTGATCGGCGCTGCCGACGAGGCGGCCGCCTTCTGGTGGCTGCGGCGGCGGATCGCGCGGACGCTGGTCCGGCAGACGTTCCGCCGCGCCCGATTGCGGCTGGTGATGGTGATCCTCCTCAGCGGGGCGCTATGGACGATGCTCTATTGGCTGTTTGCCGAGGGCTTCACCTTCTTTCAATCGGCGATCCACACCCACCAATTGCTCGACGGGGCGGTGCGGGCGGTGTTCGGGATGTTCTTTCTCGCGCTGATGGTGATGCTTGTCTTCTCGTCGTCGGTGATCCTCTACAGCACGCTCTTCCGGGGCCCCGACATCGCCTGGCTGTTCAGTCTGCCGGCCCGGGCGGAGCGGGTCTTTCTGCACAAGTTCCAGGAGGCCGTGCTGCTGAGCAGTTGGGCGTTCCTGCTCCTGGCCAGCCCGATGCTGCTGGCCTACGGCGCCGTCGGATCGGTGCCCTGGTATTACTACGCGATGCTCGCCCCGGCCCTGCTGGCGTTCACCTACATCCCGGCCGCCGCCGGCGCGATCCTCTGCCTGGCGATCGTCCGCTGGCTGCCCCGGGGCCGGTTTCTCCTGCTGGCGCTTGTCGCCATCGCCGTCCTGGTCGTGGCCGCCGCCTATGCCGCTTCGCTCGTCACCGAGACGACCGCCGACTTCTTCACGCCGATTTGGATTCAAGAGATGCTCGGGCGGCTCCGCGTCACCGAGAATCGCTGGCTGCCGAGCTGGTGGCTGACGACGGCCCTGCTCAGCGCGGCGCGGGCCGAGGCGGCCGAGAGCGTGATGTTTCTCGTCCTGCTCGTCTCCAACGCCCTGTTCGGAAGACAACTGGCGATAGCCGTCGCTGCAAAGGTCTACCGGGCGGCGTACAGCCGGCTGCACACCCAGCGGGCCGTGCGGAGGCGGGCCGGCGCGGCCTGGGTCGATCGCCTCGCCGCCGCGCTGACGCCAATGCTCACGCCCCAGATGCGGCTGTTGGTCATCAAGGACCTGCGGTTGCTCCGCCGCGATCCGCTCCAGTGGTCCCAGTTCTGCATCTTCTTCGGCTTGCTGGCGCTCTATTTCATCAGCGTGCGGCGATTCAGCTACGATTCCTACCACGTCGTCTGGGTCCACATGATCAGTTGCCTGAACGTCTACGTCGTCGGGCTGCTGCTGGCGACCTTCACGACGCGGTTCGTCTTCCCGATGATCAGCCTCGAAGGCCGACGGTTCTGGATCCTCGGCCTGTTGCCGGTTCGCCGCGAGACGATCCTCTGGAGCAAGTTCTTCTTCGCCGTGGCCGGGTCGCTCGTCCCCTGCTCGCTGCTCGTGCTGCTCAGCGACGCGATGCTCCGGGTCGACGCGCTCGTGGCCGCCAGCCACCAGGTCACGTGCCTCGTGCTCTGCACGGGCCTGGCAGGGATCGCGGTCGGCCTGGGGGCCAAGATGCCGAGCCTTCGCGAGACGTCCCCATCGCGAATCGCCGCGGGGTTTGGAGGCACGCTGAACCTGGTGATCAGCACGCTCTACATCGTCGCCGTCGTCCTGATGACCGCTCTGCCGACCCACTTCTATTTCGCCGCGATCCATTCCGAGGCGGCCGATCTGGTCGTTGCCCGGCTGAACCTCGCCCCCTGGCTCCTCTGGTGGCTGACGCTGGGCACGGCCGGGAGCCTGCTGGCCGGCGCGGCAGCCACGATTCTCCCCCTCTGGATCGGGATGCGGGCCTTTCGGCGAATCGAGTTCTAACCCCCCCACTTATCTGCCGGCAAACCAGCGACCTCGGCGGCCCATCGCCGTCCCTGCAACCGGCCGTTCCGGATCACCCTCGGAGCGGGTGGTCCGGCATCAAGACGCGGAACTTCCTGTACCGGCCGGGGTTAGCAAATTATGATAGGAAGCTGGGGGAGAGGTGCGGGCAACGAACATCCTTGCCGCAGGCCGGCGGCCCTTGTCTGGGCAGCTCATGACGCAGCAGCACGCTTGCCGACAGGCGAAAGAGGCGGGCATCGTTCCCTTTCATAACCCAGTGATTTTCTCGATATGAGTTGGAGGGACTGGCGTGAAGCCTAGGAAATCCCCGTATGCGCTGGATCGCGTGTGGCTTGTGTTCGCGCACCAGGCGACTGTCTGGACCACGGTTCTCGCCGTCGGATGCGGCCTGGCGCCTTGGGCAGTGCCAGCCGCCGACGCGCCGCCGCCCGCCACTCCCGCGCCCGTCGAGGGGACCACGGCCGCCTCGCCCGGCGAGTCTCCGCCCGCGACGGAGGCGCCAGACAACGCGACGGATACGCCAGTCGACAGTCAAGGGTCGTCGGCGACCGCCGCCGGCGAACCGGAGACGGCACCGCCCGCCCAGACTGCGCCCGCCCAGACTGCGCCCGCTCCGGCGACGCCCGCCGCATCGGCATCCCCCCCAACAGATGATGGAATGCCAGCTCCAGGGGCGGAACCCGAGGCCCAGGAGCCTGCCTCCGCCGCACAGCCGGCGGCGGCGCCCGTCCCGGCGGCAGAGGAACCCGCTCCGGCGGCAGGGCCGCGAGCCGGCGACCCAACGACGGCGGAGACGCCGGCGGACACGGCAGCGGAGACGGCGGCGGAACCCGCGACACCCGCAGAGACGACGCCCGAGCCCGCGCCACAGGTGTCCGACCCCGCGGCAGAGACGCGCGCGGAAGAGACGCCGGCCGGCAAGCTAACGACGGCCGAGACACGGACAGAGACGCCGGCGAAGACGGCGGCAAAGGCCGAGACGCCCGTGGATTGG
>JAAYCB010000193.1 GCA_012744395.1 Pirellulaceae bacterium | reverse complement strand
TGGCGGACCAAGGGCTGATTCCTGGCGTCAAGAAGGCGAGTTGGTAGAGGGACCGCAAACACCATGATGACTGACCCGATTGCCGACATGTTGACCCGGATTCGCAACGCGGTGCGAGTCGAACGGCCTCACGTGGAGATGCCGCTTTCGAAGGTCAAACGCGGGCTGGCCGAGGTCTTGAAACGCGAAGGCTACATCTGGGACTGGGAAGAGGTCCAGGCCGAGCCGGTGCACGTCCTCAGGCTGTATCTGAAGTACGGGCCGAATGGCGAGCGGGTGATCCAACATGCCAAGCGCGTCAGCACGCCCGGCAGAAGAGTCTACAGCCGTGCGGCAAAGCTCAAGCCGGTGCTCAACGGATTGGGGATTCAAATCCTCAGCACGAGCCGCGGCGTGGTCAGCGACCGCGAGGCGCGGCAGCGGAAACTCGGCGGCGAGGTCCTTTGCGAGGTCTGGTAGGCGGGCCGCCGGCGGCGGTTGGACGGATGGCAGGCTGTCGCGCAGACAGTGCAGATGCAAGGTGAACAGGCATGTCTCGACTTGGTAAGAAACCGGTGGCGGTGCCCGGCGGCGTGAAAGTCAACCTCGCCGACGGCATGATCACGATCGAAGGGCCGCTGGGCAAGCTGGAGTACCGGCCGCCGAGCGGAATCGCGGTGGCCCACGACGAGGAAAACCAGCAGATCGTGGTCAGCGCGCTCGACCAGGAGCGGCAGACTCGGGCCTTTCACGGGCTGGTCCGCAGCCTGGTCCGGAATATGATCGTCGGCGTCACGCAGGGCTACGAGAAGAAGCTGGAGCTCCAGGGCGTGGGCTACATCGCGGCGATCCAGGGGAGCCAGCTTCAACTCCGCGTCGGCCTGGCCAACGAACTGCACAAGGAAATCCCCCCCGGCCTGACCGTGACCTGCCCGGACCAGCAACACGTCCTCGTCAAGGGGATCGACAAACAGCAGGTGACCCAGTTCGCCGCCGAGGTCCGTGCGCTGCGCAAGGCGGAGCCCTACAAAGGCAAGGGCATTCGTTACGACGGCGAGGCCGTTCGCCGCAAGCAGGGCAAGGTGATGGCGAAATAAGCCCCGCCGCGGGACCGTCGGTTGGTGAGTGTGGGGAACAGTTCCTTTGCCCAGCGAGGCACAGCAGTGAAACACGAGAAAGTCAACCAATTGCAGCGCAGGCGACGCCGCCAGCGGGTGAGAAACCGCGTCAAACGCGATTCCGTCCGCCCGCGGATGAGCGTCTTCCGGAGTCTGAAGCACATCTACGTGCAGATCATCGACGACGAGAACGGCAAGACGCTGGCTTCGGCCAGCACGGCCGACAAGGAGCTCCGCGGGGCGCTCGGCTACGGCGGGAATTGCCGGGCGGCCGAGGCCGTGGGCAAGGCGATTGCCGAGCGCGCGCTGGCCGCCGGCATCCAACAGGTCGCCTTCGATCGCCGCGAGTACCGTTACCACGGCCGTGTCGCCGCCCTGGTCGACGCGGCGCGCGACGCCGGGCTCGACCTGGGCGCGAAGCGCGCCGAGCCCGAGCCGCCGCCGAAGGAAGAGCCCAAAAAGAGCAAGAAGCAGAAATCATCAACCAATCGAGGTCTGACGAAGGCGGTCGAATAAGACATGGCTACCACCGAATCAACGCGAGGGGAATTGATCGACAAGGTCGTGAAGATCCGGCGCTGCGCCGCCGTGGTCAAGGGCGGCCGGCGCTTCAGCTTCAACGCCCTGGTGGTCGTCGGGGATGGCAAGGGCAAGGTCGGCTGGGGCTACGGGAAGGCCAACGAGGTGCCGCCCTCGGTTGAAAAGGCCGTCAAGGACGGCAGCCGCAGCATGGTCGCGGTGTCGCTCGCCGGGACGACGATTCCACACGAGGTCAAGGGCCGGTTCGGGGCCGCCCGCGTCGTGCTTGTCCCCGCCGGCCCCGGAACGGGAATCATCGCCGGCGCGGCGGTCCGCGCCGTCTGCGAAGCCTGCGGCATCCGCGATATTCTCACCAAGAGCTACGGAACAAGCAACCAGATCAACCTGGTCAAAGCGACGATCGAGGCGCTGCAGCAACTGCGGACGCAGAGCGACGTCGAGCGGCTGCGAGGAGTTTCCCTGTCATGAATCTGAACGACGTACATCATGGAATCCACAAGTTCAAGAAACGCAAACGTCTCGGCCGCGGCCCCGGTTCGGGGCATGGAAAGACAAGCGGGAGAGGCCACAAGGGGCAGGGCCAGCGGGCCGGGTTCTCCATGCACCCGACCTTCGAGGGCGGACAGATGCCGCTGGTCCGCCGGGTCCCCAAACGGGGCTTCAACAACCGGTGGCGATTGACCGTCGCGATCGTCAACGTCGGCGACCTGGAGACCCACTTCAACGACGGAGACGAGGTCGATCTCCAGTCGCTCGAGACCAAGAACCTCGCCAAGGGACGATTCGACGCCCTGAAAGTCCTCGGCGACGGTGAACTCACCAAGAAACTGACAGTCAGCGCCCATCGGTTCAGCCAGTCCGCGCGGGAAAAAATCGAGAAGGCCGGCGGCGAGGTGATCGTTCTTGCCGCGAAGAAGCCGGTGGTCAAGAATCAACAGAAGGTCAAATAGAGCGATCCCTGCGAGCCGAGGAGATTCGAGCGAGGGGACAATCCGGCGTCGGTCTGCCGCCGGAAGGGACCGCCTCTCGGCGATCGAACGACAGCGCGGGCGACCGCCGGGATGATAAAGGACGGAGCGAACGATGTGGCAGAAGATTCGTGTCGTTTTCGCAGTCCCGGAACTGCGCCAGAAGATCTTCCTGACGCTCCTGCTGCTGGCCATCTACCGCGTCGGCTGGTGGATTCCGCTGCCGATCGTCGACACCGACAAGATGACCGGCATTTTTGAGTCCGGAACGAGCCAGTTTGCCGACATCATGGAGCGGGTTGCCGTGTTCAGCGCCAGCCAGCTCAGCCAGGCGACGATCTTCGGCCTGGGAATCATGCCCTACATCTCCGCGTCGATCATCTTCCAGCTCCTGGGAACGGTTTGGGAACCCCTCGAACGCCTGCAAAAGGAGGGGGAGAGCGGGCGGAAGAAGATCAACGAATACACCCGCTACGCGACGGTCGGGATCTGCCTGATCCAGAGCTGGTTCTGGATCAACCTGCTCGTCTCCTGGGGCGTGATCCGCGAACAGTTCCTCGTCGACGGCAGCCTCTCGTTCGCCTGGAAACTGACCGCCGTGCTGACGATGACCGCTGGCACCACCTTCCTGATGTGGCTCGGCGAGCAGATCGACGAATACGGCATCGGCAACGGCATCAGCCTGCTGATCATGGCCGGGATTCTCGCGCGGATGCCGTCGGCCGGCATGAGCCTGCTCCAGCCGATGGTCGAGAACGGGTTCGAGTTGGGCAGCAGCGGCGGCCAGTTGGGCGTCGAGACGCTGCTCGTCCTGGCGGCCCTGTTCGTCGGCGTTGTCGCCGGCGTCGTTTTCATCACCCAGGGGCAACGCCGGATTCCCACCCAGAGCGCCAAGCATGTCCGCGGCCGACGGGTCTACGGCGGCACCCGCCAGTATCTCCCGTTGCGCGTGAACCAGGCCGGCGTGATGCCGATCATCTTCGCCAGCAGCCTGCTGCTGTTCCCCTCGGTCGCTCTGCGGTACCTGGCCGGCTTCTTCGATCCGACGACCCGGTTCGGGGGGATCATGGAATCGCTCACGCACGTGTTCCAGCGCGAGAGCGGCTTCGTCTACAACATCATGTACATCGGCCTGATCTACTTCTTCTGCTATTTCTGGACGGCGATCACCTTCAATCCCAAGGACATGGCCGACAACCTGAAGAACTACGGCACCTTCATCCCGGGGTACCGGCCGGGCAAGCGGACAGCCGATTACCTGGAGAAGGTCATGGTCCGCATCACCTATGTCGGGGCGGGCTTCCTGGCGGTCGTCGCGGTGATCCCCACGCTGATCGCCAATTGGATGAAAATCGATTACACAGTTGCCAGTTTCTACGGCGGGACGGGCCTGCTGATCGCCGTCAGCGTGGCCTTCGACCTGGTGCAGAAGATCGACAGCCACCTGGTGATGCGGAACTACAAGGGCCTGCTGGAATAGGCCCGCCTGGCAGGCCGCAACCGGCCCGCCGCCAGGCGGCCCCACGAGTGGAGTGAACATATGAGAATCGTCTTCATCGGCCCGCCCGGTGCCGGCAAGGGCACGCAGGCCGAGCGAATGATTGAAAAATACCGCCTGGCCCACCTCTCGACGGGCGACATGCTGCGTGCCGCCCGCGATGCCCAGACGGCGGTCGGGAAGAAGGCGGAAACCTACATGGCCGGCGGGAAGCTCGTCCCGGATGAGATCATCATCGAGATCATCCGGGAGCGGTTGGCGGAGCCCGACTGCCAGGGCGGCTACCTGCTCGACGGATTTCCGCGGACGATCGCCCAGGCCGAAGCGCTCGACAGAATGCTGGCGGACAAGGGCACGCCGCTCGGTGCTGTGCTCGAGTTGAACGTCCCGGAAGACGAATTGTTCCGGCGGCTGGCCGGCCGCGGCCGGGCCGACGACGCGCCGGAGGTCATCCGCCAGCGGCTCGTCGCCTACCGGGAGCAGACGTCGCCCCTGTTGGATTACTATCGCCAGTCCGGATTGCTCAAGACAATCGACGGGCTGGGAACGGTCGAGGAGATCTTCCAGCGCGTCGAGAGCGTGCTGGACCGGTTGGCGAGTTGAACGGCGGCGCGCCTTTCAGAGCGCGATCCGCCCCGCCAGACCGCAAAGGGCTGAGGTCCGAAAGGAGTTGTTGAGGCGTGCAGATCCTGCGTTCAAAACGCGAGATTGAGATGATGCGAAAGGCCGGCCTGGTGGTCTGGCACGCACTTCAGGTGGCCAAGTCGAGGTTGCGCGTCGGAGTCACGACCGCGGAGATCGACGCGGCGGTTGAAGAGTTTTTCGCCAGCCAGCGGGCCGAACCCTTGTTCAAGGGCGTCCCCGGCCGGGTGCCGTTTCCGGCGGTCACATGCATCTCGGTCAACGAGGAGGTCGTCCACGGAATTCCCGGGCCGCGGAAGCTGGTCGAAGGAGATATCGTGAGCATCGACACGGGCTGCAAGGTCGGCGGGTGGTGCGGCGATTCGGCCGTGACCTACGTCGTCGGCAAGGCCGATCCGGAGGTGCAGCGGTTGGTCGACGTGACCGAGCATGTGCTCAACCTGGCCCTGGAGCTGATGGGCAAGCGGACGTTTTGGAGCGAGGTGGCAGCCGAGATGGAACGACTCGTCAAGGGAGCGGGCTTCTCGGTCGTCGAGGCCTTCGTCGGCCACGGAATCGGCCGGGAGATGCACGAAGATCCCCAGGTCCCCAATTTCGTCAGCGACCAACTGCGGCGAAACGGCGATTTCCGGCTCGTCCCCGGGCTGGTGATCGCGGTCGAGCCGATGGTCAACATGGGGACCAAGCGGGTCCGCACGATGCCGGACCACTGGACGCAAATCACTGCGGATAAGAGACCGAGCGCGCACTTCGAACACACGATAGCGATCACCGAATCCGGGCCGGTGGCCCTTACCGCGGGTCCCACGTCGGAGGCAGAGCGGCTGTTCTGAGCCCTTGGTGGGGAGCGAGCCGTCCCCCTTCGCGAGGGAGGGCTGTGGGTTGCTGTTGGCTCGGGTGCGACCTGGAAATCTGGGGAGCTTGGCTTCTCCGGATGGGGATGGTATTTCCGGCGGTTTTTGCGAGACTGGCCGTGTTGGTGGCGACCGGGGCCCTTGGCAGTCCCCTGCCGCAGCGCTTATACTGAGGTGCTTTGCCCTGCGTTTTGTGATAATAAGGTAGGTCGTGATGAAAGTCCGAGCGAGCGTGAAACGGATTTGCGAAAATTGTAAGGTGGTCCGCCGCAAGGGCACGGTTTACGTGGTCTGTAGCAATCCCCGTCACAAGCAGCGCCAAGGCTAGGCGGATGCCGGTTGTGCGCAGGTCCGATTGGTAAACGCGTGGCCGCCGGTCGGCCACTGAGAGGGAGAAATCCTATGCCGCGTCTGTTGGGTGTCGACATTCCGAACGATCGACCGACGTTCATTTCGCTGACCTATCTCTACGGCGTCGGTCCGAAGACTGCCCGTGAGTTGTGCCACAAGGCCGGCGTCGATCCGCTCGTCCGCGCGCGGGAGTTGAAGGAGGACGAGCTGGGCCGGCTTGCCGCGCTGTTGGACAAGGACTACGTGGTCGAGGGGCACCTGCGGCGCCAGGTCAACCAGAACATCAGCCGCCTGCGAGACATCGGTTCTTATCGTGGTTTGCGGCATCGCCGTGGCCTGCCGGTCCGTGGCCAGCGGACGCGGACCAACGCGCGAACGCGGAAGGGGCCGAAGAAGACGGTTGCCGGAAAGAAGGGCGTCAAGGACCTGCACTAGGGGGGCGGCTGGTCCTCGGCGCGGGGGCCGGGGGCCGGGGAGGCGGTAGACGGAATCCGGGCGAGACAAACACGCGACTGACAAGGAGCATAGCGAGCGGTGGCAAAAGGGAAACGACGCAAGACTCGTCGCAACGTGACGGTGGGCGTGGCCCACGTGAGGGCGACGTTCAACAACACCACGGTGACGATCACGGACACCAAGGGCGATACGCTCTGCTGGGCGAGTGCGGGCACGGCAAGCTTCAAAGGCAGCCGGAAGAGCACGCCCTTCGCCGGCCAGATGGCCGCACAGCAGGCCGCCGAGAAAGCGATCAAGTTCGGCGTCAAGGAAGTGGACGTCAAGGTCAAGGGGCCGGGCAGCGGGCGCGAGAGCGCGATCACCGCCCTCCAGGCGGCCGGCCTGACGGTCAAGTCCATTGAAGACGTCACGCCGTTGCCGCACAATGGCTGCCGCCCGAAAAAACGCCGCCGCGTGTGAGTTCGCCGCACCGGCCGAACGCCGCGGAGAGCCGAGTTCTTCGCCCCCGCGGTGCAAGCGGCGGTCCGCCGGCGCCCCGGCGGGAAACAGAACAACGACAACTTAATGTGGAAACACAGTGATTGGGAGTAGAAGACAGGCATGGCGCGAAATACGGGACCGGTTTGTCGGATGTGCCGCCGCGAGGGGATGAAGTTGTTCCTCAAGGGCCTCCGCTGCGACACGAACAAGTGCGCGTTCGAGCGGCGGCAGACACCGCCGGGGATGCACACGTTTCGTCGTGGGAAATTGACCGACTACGGAATCCACCTCCGCGAGAAGCAGAAGGTCAAGCACTTCTACGGCGTCCTGGAACGCCAGTTCCGCCGCTACTTCCAGCGCGCGGAGCGGGCCAAGGGCAACACCGGCAAGGTCCTCATGAGCCTCCTCGAGCGGCGCTTGGACAGCATCGTCCACCGGCTCGGCTGGGGCCCGTCGCGGGCGCAGTCGCGGCAGATGATCTGTCACGGACACATTACCGTCAACGGTTCGCCAGTCGATATCGCCGGTTACGAGGTCCGCGTCGGCGACGTGATCGGGGTCAAGCTGCGGAAGAAGAGTACGGAACTCGTCCAGGCGAATATGTCGGAATTCCAGCGTGAACTTCCAGATTTTCTCGTCCGGGTCGAGGGCGAGAAGCCCGAGGGGCAGATCGTGCGGCTGCCCGAGGCCGAGGACGTGTCGATTCCCGTCGAGCCGAACTTGATCGTCGAGCTCTGCTCGAAGTAGTTGCGGGTGATCGTCGTTTCCGACGTTTTGAAATCATCGGAGGGTTCCCATGCGAATTCGATGGCGCGGCCTTGAGCTT
>JAAYCB010000192.1 GCA_012744395.1 Pirellulaceae bacterium | reverse complement strand
GTTCTCGCCCAGCGTCTTGCCGGTGACGGTTGCGGCGCCGGTCTTCAGCAGGCCGGGGCAGCCGCGCTGGATGCTGCCGAGGATCGTGTGGATTCCGCCCGAGTTGTGCACGTCCTCGACGTGGTATGGGCTGCTCGGCGAGACCTTGCAGATGTTGGGCGTCTTGCGGCTGAGTTGGTTGATCCGTTCGATATCGTAGTCGAGGCCGGCTTCGATGGCCACGGCCAGCATGTGGAGGACGGTGTTCGTGCTGCCGCCCATCGCCATGTCGAGGACCATCGAGTTGTCGACCGCATCCGGGGTGACGATCTCGCGCGGCAGGAGGCCGTGGCCTTCGCCGAGCTTGTCGAACTGGAGGACCATTTCGACGATCCGCTCGGCCGCCCGCTTGAAGAGCTTCTTCCGCTCGGCGCTGGTGGCGATCAGCGTGCCGTTGTTGGGCAGGGCCATGCCGAGGGCCTCGCAGAGGCAGTTCATGCTGTTGGCGGTGAACATGCCCGAGCAGGACCCGCAGGTCGGGCAGCCGATCTGTTCGATCTTGCGGAGCTCTTCGGCGGAGACGCGGTTGTCTTGGCGACCGGCGGCGGCGTAGAAGACGTCGATCAGGTCGACCGCGCGGCCGTCGTCGAGCTTGCCGGCCTCCATCGGCCCGCCGCTGACAAACAGGGTGGGGATGTTGCAGCGGACCGCCGCCATGAGCATGCCGGGCACGATCTTGTCGCAGTTGGGGATGCAGACCATGCCGTCGAAGCAGTGGGCGTTGACCATCGTCTCGACGCAGTCGGCGATCAGCTCGCGGCTGGGCAGCGAGAACTTCATGCCGGCATGGCCCATGGCGATCCCGTCGTCAACGCCGATCGTGTTGAACACGAAGGGCACGCCGCCGGCGGCGCGGATGCACTGTTTGACATACTCGCCGACCTTGTCGAGGTGCACGTGGCCGGGAACGATGTCGATGTAGCTGTTGCAGACGGCGATGAAGGGTTTTTTGAAGTCGTCTTCGCCGACGCCGGTCGCCCGCAAAAGGCTTCGATGAGGGGCTCGTGCATCACCCAGTTTGATCGTGTCGGATCGCATCGCCGTGGTTTCCCTTTCGTCTGCGGACGTGGCTGGCCAGGATTTCCATCAACCTCCCATTTTAGGGCCCCCCGCGGCAGCCTGCCAGGGGCTGAACGCAAGCACAAGGTTCAAGGTTCAATCTCCAATGACCAAGATCGGGCAAGGCGGCGTGTTTGATCTGGCACGCTGGATATTGGGTTTTGGACCTTGGACCTTGAACCTTGCCTGGCGCCGTATGGCAAGCAGCCGCCGAAGAGGTTATCCTACGGGGACTTGCGGTTCGGCCGCTTTTCCAGCGCCGGCGAGGTCCGAGGCTGAATTCTCAATCGTCAAGAGAGGACAGGGCTCGGCGCTGGACGGCGGAACCGTGAGACCTGGAATCGCGAACCTTGGGATTTGGACGGTGAGCATTGGATTCTGAACCTCGTCCCCATGCGGACGGGAACCTCCCCCAGTTCCCCCCCAACCCGCCGAAGGAGCCATCGATGAGACAACTTCTGGCCTTTCTGATCATCTGCTTGGGAGCGGCCGCCGCCCGGGGCGCGGACGGGCCGAAACGGGAGGAGGGATTCAAGCCGCCTTTTGACGGAAAGTCGTTCGACGGCTGGGAGGGCAACCGCCAGGTGTTCCAGATTCGCGACGGAGCGATCGTCGGCGGATCGCTCCAAGAGCGCGTCGCCCGAAACGAGTTTCTGACAACCAGGAAGCGTTACGGCGATTTCGAGTTGCGGCTCCAGTTCAAGCTGCTTGGCAAGGGGGCGAACGCCGGAGTGCAGTTCCGCAGCGAGCGGGTGCCCAACCACCACGAAATGATCGGTTACCAGGCCGACCTGGGCGAGGGCTGGTGGGGCTGCCTCTACGATGAATCGCGGCGGCGAACCGTCCTGGCCGGCCCCAAGCCGGAGGATCGCGGCAAGATCGTCAAGCCCGACGACTGGAATGACTATCGGATTCTCTGCGAGGGCCGCCGCATCCGCCTTTGGATCAACGGCCAGCCAACGGTCGATTACACCGAGCCCGACGAGTCGATACCGCAACAGGGGCTGATCGGACTACAGATTCACGGCGGCGGGCCAAGCCAGGCCTGGTACCGGAATCTGCGGATCAGGGAGTTGTGATGAGGGTTCGGGGTTCGGGGTTCGGGGGTCAGGGTTCAGTCTTTACCTCGTTCCCAAGCTCCGGCTTGGGAACGCTCGCTTGAAGCCGCCGCCAAGTGGCGTCTGGAATGACGAAAACCATGGTCTGCGAGATAGCAGGGTTCCCAAGCTGGAGCTTGGGAACCAGGGAGTTTGCCGCGCTGCCAAGCTGGAGCTTGGGAATGTAGGGAAATCGTAGTTTGTAATCCGCAACGTATCCATGTCCATCGAGTTCATCTATTTCGACCTGGGAAACGTGCTTGTTTGCTTCGAGGTTCAGCGCGTGTTGGCCCAGATGGCCGCGGCGGCGGGTCTGACGCGCGACCAGGTGGCCGCGGCACTGTTCGATCACGGCTTGCAGCGCGAGTTTGAACTGGGCCGGATCGGGCCGGAAGAGTTTTTCAGAACGTTCAGGGAGCTGACCGGCACGAAATCGGACCTTGAGTCCATCCGGCGTGCGGCGACGGAGATTTTCTGGCTCAACGAGAGCATTCTGCCGGTGGTCTCCGCGCTGCGGCAGACGCGCCGGCGGATGGGGATCTTGTCGAATACCTGCATTACGCACCTGGAGTACTGCCGCCGGCGTTTCCGCGTCGTCAGCGACTGTTTTGAGTTGGTCGTGGCGAGTTTCGACGTGGGGATGCTCAAGCCGGAACCGGAAATCTATCGGCGCGCGGCCGAGCGAGCCGGCGTTGCGCCCGAGGAGGTGTTCTTTACCGACGACATCGCCGTGAACGTCGAGGCGGCGAGGGCCGCGGGATTTGAAGCCGTGCGGTTCAGCTCGGCGCGGCAGCTGGCCGCGGAGTTGCGCAAGCGCAATGTCCCGATGAACCTGTGAGGGAGACGACGATGCACCCGCGCCTGACTGCTGCCGTGCTTCTGGCGATCGCCTGCTCGGCCACGGGCGGCGAGATTCGCTTCCAGACCGAACGCTTTTCGGCCGTGGTCGGCGCCGACGCTCTTTGGCGGGAGCTGATCGAAACCGGGTCGGGCGACTCGCTGCTCGCCCGCAACACGCCGATCGCGCTGGCGCAGGTGGGCGGCCGGACGTGCGCGGCCAACTCGGCGGGGCTTGCAGGCGATCGGCTCAGCGTCGGTTTCTCCGGCGCCGACACCCGACTTGAATATGCGATCGAGCAGTCGCCGGATTGGGTTACGTTCCGGCTCCGCCGGATCACTGGGACGCGTCCGCAGCGGGTTACGCTGTTGCACATAGCGGTCACGCCGACCGAGCACGTTGGCCTGCGTTTGAACGGGGCCTGGAATGATCGGGCGGCGGTGGTGCTGATGGGCGCGGGCCGCCAGACCTTGGGCCGGCCGGCGCGGCGCGGGGGTTGGACGGACCTTGCGGCGGTCGCCCAGGACGCGCCCGGCCCGAGGCTCGAACAGTCGGCCGCCGCCCTGATCGTTGCGCCGCTCGCGGAGATTCGCCAAGTCCTCGCCGCCCTGGCGGCCGCCTACCGGCTGCCCACCAACCTTGCGGAAGACGGCACGCCGTCGAAAGACACTGCCGCCGCTCGGGGGTCGTACTGGTTTCTCGGCTTCGCGGAAGCGGAAGTCGAGCGGGTGATCGAGTATTGCCGCAAGACCGGTTTCCAGCAGGTCATGCTGAGTTCCAACGCGTGGTGCACGAGCCCCGGCCATTATACGTTCAACACCAATCGCTATCCCGACGGGCGGGAGAGTCTGCGGCGGACCGTCGCCAGGCTGCACGAGGCGGGAATCCTCGTTGGCATGCACGCGTTCGCCTCGAAGATATCGAAACGCGACGCGTATGTGTCGCCCGTCCCCGACCGCCGGCTGCTTGTCGATCGGACGGCCGTCTTGGCCGGCGATCTCTCGGCCGGCGATGCGGCGATTCTCACCAAGAGCGATCTGCGGGAGTGGCCCGGCAGCCCCGTCGCCAGGCAGAAGGTCTGGGAGGGAGGGATCGAGAAGCACCAGGAGGTGGCGATCGGCGATGAGATTGTCCGCTACGAGTCGATCGGCCCGGAGGGCCGCTGGGACACGTTCCTCGGCTGCCGCCGCGGGGCATGGGGCACCCGTGCCTCTGCGCACAAGGCGGGCGATGCGTGCCGCCACCTGGCCGTCGACGGCTGCATCGACGGCTACATCATCGACCAGGAAACGGACCTCCTCGATGAAGTCGCCGGCCGGCTGGCCGACATCTTCAACGCCTGCGACTTCGACATGGTCTACTTCGACGGCTGCGAAGACGTGGATCGGAGGCGCTTCGACTATTATGCGGCCAACTTCCAGGCGGTGGCGATGGGCAAGTTCAAGAAGCGGCCGCTGATCCACAAGGGAGGAGGCTTTCATCACAACCTCTGGCACTCGTTCACCAGCAGCGCCACGATCGACCAGTACCCGGGCACCTACCTGGCCTACCTCCGCGCCGGCGGCCGGATCGATCCGTGGCCCACGTGCAAGGATCATATCGACCGGACGGCCGAACGGGTGGCGGCCTGCCACGACGACCTGATCCCCGGTGAGCTGGGTTGGTTCGGCATCAACCCGGCCGACGGCGAGTACGACGGCCTGCAATACGACGAGGTCGAGTACCTGATGTGCAAGTCGCTGGCCTACGACGCGCCGATCTCGCTGCAAACGAGCTTCGCCCGAATGGAGCAGCACCCCTTGACCGAAGACATCCTGGCGATGATCCGGCGTTACGAGGCCCTCCGCCACCACCAATACGGCCGCGCTCCGATTGCCGGAATGAAGCGCATCGACACGGAGGAGGTCGAGCGACTCAAGCCGGCCGGGAAGGATTTCACGATCGACACCGATCTCCGGGACGCCCCCTTGGCGGTGGAGACAACGGCGGTCGTGCTGCCGGAGTCGCGCGAGGTTCGCATCGATCTCGGCGATGCCGGCGACGCGGCAATCGCGGCCGTCTGGCACTGCCGGGGGCGCGACGGCCAACTGACGCTCGACGGATCTCTGTTGCCAAATACGGCCGCGATCGAGTCCCGGCTGTTGGATGAGAGCGATCGGCAGTCGATGGTCCACAAAGCCGACGGGGGCCGGTTCGTCCTGCCGGTCGACCACCGCTACCGCAGATTCGTGTTTCGCGGCGCTGCGGCGTCCGCGGTGCGCGCGGCCCTCCAGTCGGCGACCTTCGAGGTCCGGCCGCCCGAGCGGATTTGGGTCGCGGCGGAAGACTATGCCGACAGTGCGGGCGCGATGACCAAGGGCTCGGCGGCGGGGATCGAGGACACGGGCGCCGCGGGCGATTTCATCGTCTGTGCCGGCAAGATCGATCGGAGTGCCAAGGCGGCGTCCTACTGCGAGTACCGCGTGCGGATTCCGAAGAAGGGCGTCTGGACGGTCTGGGCCCGCGTCCGCTATCCCCGTGGTGGAGATATGTCGTTTGGCATCGTGCCGGCGGGTGAAGAGGCGAGACTCGACGGCAACCAGGTGTTGGGCAACTGCGGCGAAAACGGCGGCCGGTGGCATTGGACCGGTCGCGGCGGCGGCGTCACATCGGTTCCGCCGGGCAGCCCGATTCGCTTTGCCTTGGAAGCCGGCGAATTCGTCTTCCGCATCTACCCCCGCGAAGGGAGCGGAGCCGCCGATTCAAACCCCCGGCTCGACGTGATGTGTTTCTGCAAAGAGCCGGACGATCTGCCGCGGGATGAGCAGATTGGCCAGTGACGGCGAGTGGGGAAGCCCACAGGTTGCGGGCGGCTTCTGCTGGCAAGCTGTCCCCCATGAAGAAGGGGTGGCAGGCCGCCAAGCCGATCTGGAGGGATTGAGCACAAGTCACTACAATGCCCCGTTCGAATAGCCAACCGCCTTCCGCTTTCCCTCCCGGCCGGAGTTGTGCCATGGCGACCGTCACGCAGCGGCCAGTCCGAGATGCCACGCAAGAGTCCCCCCCTGGGCCAGTGCGGCGAGAACCACGCTGGCGCTGGCAGCGCTGGCTTGTGGCCGCGGGCGTGTTGACGGCGGCGATCGTGTTTTTTCCGGCGATCGCCGCGCGGAGTCCGCTGGCGCGCTGGCTGGTGGCCAGAGCGGCGGCCGATCTGGATGGAACGGCCTCGGTCGCCTCGCTCCGCCTGGGGTGGCTGTCGGCGCCGGTTGTCGACGGGATCGAGATTCGCGACCGGCAAGACCGCGCGCTCGTTCAAGTCAAATGCGTGCGGGCCGAACGGAACCTGCTGGGGCTGTTGCTGAATCCCAGGAAGGTCGGCCGGATCGTGGTCGAACGCCCCGTCGTCCACGTGGTCTACGACGGCGTGAAAACGAATCTGGAAGAGGTCTTTTCCGAGTGGATTCATGGCGAGGGTTCGGCGTTTCAGGGCATCGACGTGGAACTGGAGGTTGTCGGGGCAACGCTGACGCTGACCGACTCGCGGTCGAAGGAGTCCTGGCAGGTCGACTCGTTCGACTTGAAGGCGGTGCTGCCGGACGGCCCGGCAGACCCCGCGACCCTGAAGGCGCAAGGCCGGATCGCCGCCCGGCGGCGTGCCGGGCGGATTGGCATCGACGCGACGTGGCGCCAGGCGGTGGAGAGCGACGATCCGCTGGCGGCCCTGGAGGCGCTCGAAACGAGACTGGACGGTGCGCCGCTCGAAATGCTGGCGCCGCTGGTGGCCAAGGCCGCGCCGGAAACGGAGTTGGGCGGACAGGTCGACGCGCTCGTCCGATGCAAGGTCACGTCGGGAGCGGCCGGGCCGGCGCTGGCGATCGAGGCAAGCCTGGCGGCCGATGGTCTGGTTCTGGCCGGCCCGGCGCTGCGGGGCGACCGGTTGCTGCTCGACCGCGTGGAATCCACGGGCCGGGCCACCTGGCGAGGCGGCCTGGTGGAGATCGATTTCTTGCGGGTTGAAACGGGGCTTGGCAACCTGCTGGTCAGCGGCGGATTCGATCTGGCCGATCAGTCGTTTGCGGCCGCGGCCAGATCGCTTGCCGAGCAGACGTACCACGTGGAAGGTTCGGTGGATCTGCCGGCCTTGGCAGCCAGTTTGCCCCACACGTTGCGGCTCCAGGAGGGTACGCGGATCGAGTCGGGAAGCGCGACCGTGGTGCTCGGCAGCCGGCGGCAGGGCGCAGGGATGCGGTGGGACGGCCGCTTCGAATTGAGCCGCCTGTCGGGCGTGAGGCAGGGGCGGAGCGTGAATTGGCCCGAGCCGATCCTGGCGACGCTGGCGGCGAGCAAGGACGGCGCTGGCCTTTCGATCGAGCGGCTCGAGTGCCGGGCGAGGCATTTTCGGTTCGACGCCTCCGGCACGTCCGAGAGGCTGGCCGGCTCCGCCGATTTCCACCTGGCGGCCCTGGCGGAAGAGGCCTCGCAACTGATCGACCTGGGGCGTCTGAAGATCGCCGGAGACGGCCACGGCCGCTTCGAGTGGCGGTGGGAGGGCGCAAGCGGCTACTCGGCTGAAGCCGCGTTTCAGATGAAGCAATTCGTCTTGGCCAGCGGCGGCCAGCCGGAGTGGTCGGAGCCGGAACTGTCTCTGGCCGTCAACGCCCGAGGCCGCCGAGCCGAGGGCGATCGGATCGGATTGGAGTCGGCCGGCGTGGAACTGAGGGCCGGCGACGACCAGGCGGTCGCCAGGCTGGCCGCGCCGGTGAGTGACCTGCGGGGCAAGGGCCCGTGGCCGATCGAGTTCCAAGCCAGCGGCGATCTGGCCCGCTTGGAGGCCCGCGCCAGGCCGCTTCTGCCACGGGGCGATTGGCGGCTTGCCGGCCGGTTCACGGCGTCGGGCAAATTGACCTGCGAGGAAGAGCAGGCGATGCTGACCGGGACCCGAATCGAGCTGGAAGGACTCGCTCTCCAGGGGCCGCAGTTGAATTTCCAGCAGTCGAAATCGGAGTTGGTGGTCGGCAGCGCCCAGTGGCGGTGGAAGGACCACCGCCTCGACGTTCCCTTGGCGGTGTTCTCGGGCGCGAGCCTGGGCGTTGGCCTGGAGCCGCTCCGCGCGGCCTGGTCGCAGGGAGAACTGTGCGAACTGGACGCCACGGTTGCCGTGCGGACAACTCTCGACCGCGTACAGGAGTGGGCCACGGCGCGGGAGGCTGCCCAGCCGGCCTGGCTGGTTCGAGGCCGTCTGGCGGGTCGGGCGACGGTCCGCGGCGACGAGGGAAGACTGCGGGTCGAAGCGGATGCCGCCGTGGAGGAGTTTTCCGCGCTGCACGCGTCGGGGAAACGTCTTGCCGAGCCGGCCATGCGGCTCACCGCGGCCGGCAGCTACGACCTCGGCGGCGGGGTTCTCCAACTCGAGCGGATGAAGCTGGACTCGAATGCCGCCGCCGTCGAGGTGGCTGGAAATATCGCCTGGGACGGGCCCGCCGCGCGACTAGCGCTCGACGGCCAGTGCCGCTACGACATGGCGCGATTGTCGGAGCTTGGCAGGGTCCAGTTCGGAGTTCCGGTCTACGCGGCGGGGCACGAGACCAGCCCCCTCTTGTACCGGGGGCCGCTTGCGCTGGCTGAAGCGGAGGCCCGTTTCGGGCTGGCGTGGGCGGAGGCGGAGATCATGGGATTCCGCTTCGGTCCGGGCGAGCTGGAAACACATCTGTCGGGCGGGCTGTTGCGCGCCGCGCCGCTGGAGGTCGACGTCAGCCAGGGACGTCTGCACGTTGTGCCCCAGGTCCGTTTCGGCGGCGAGGGCGCCGTGCTGGAGGTCGGCGGCGGGCGTGTGGCCGATCAGGTGCGGATCAGTCCGCAGATGTGCGCCGGGGCGCTACAGTACATCGCCCCGCCGCTGGCCGGTGTGGCAGCGGCGGAGGGGAAGTTTTCGATCGATCTGGACGAATGCCGGATTCCACTGGATTTTCCCGAGCGAGGAAGCCTCGCCGGGCGGATGACCGTCCACTCGGTGGCCATCGGCCCCGGCCCGCTCGTTCACCAACTGGCGACGGCCTTGGGACTGGGCGGCACGGCCCAGTTGAGCCGCGAATCGACGGTCCCTTTTCGGATGGTCCAAGGGAGGGTCTACCACCGCGACTTGCAGCTTGTCTTCGACGACGTCACGGTGACGACCCACGGATCGGTCGGGCTGGACCAGTCCTTGGCGCTGGTGGTCGAAATGCCCGTGCCCGCGAAATGGCGAACCGGCAATGCCACGCTCGACCTGGCGCTGAAGAACCAGACGATCCGGCTGCCGGTGGGCGGATCGCTGCTACAGCCGGCAATCGACCAGCGCGAACTGGAGCGTCAGACGGGCCAGTTCTTGCAGGGCGCCGCCCGCAACGTGATCGAAGACGAGCTCCACCGGCAGTTGGAGCGTCTGCTACAGCAGGGCGGCAGGCAATAGATAGGCAGACCCTGCTGACAACCGATCCTCGGGTCCGCGGCCGGCAGGCCATTGTCGGGGCTGGCGGCCAGCGGCTCGCACTGACCGTGGCCGAGGCGGGCCCCGCGACCATCAGACTCTGCTTGCAGATCCCCGCAATCGGGAGTCCTCTATCTGGCAGTGCGGCCCACTCAAGACCGCGCCCGGATTCAGATCGTTGCCGACAGGCGGATACGGATCATACCCCCGTCTGGCCGTCGAAATCGTAACAACTCCTAAAGTCGGCAAACTCTCGCGGACGATAGGCCAGGATGTGGACAATTCGGGGGGACGGCAACTAGCGCGGAAGTCCCGCGCAAAGCCCGCAGAATTCCTGGATTCCGTAAGTGGCAGCAGCTTCTCGTGCCGAGGCAGACGCCAATTCTCCCTGGCTTTGTGGGCCAGAATGGGAGGGGGGGGATGAGGACTGGATTTTTTCTAGCGACGTGTCTGGCGGCGGTTCTCCTTGACTGCCAGAGGCCTGCGGCGGCGCAGACGCCACCGGCCAAGCCGGCGACGCTTTGGCAGTTCCTGGGCATTCCGCAGACTTTCCGCCGGTCGTACGACGGCATCGTGAATCGCCGCGGCGAGCGTTCCGACCTGGAGCGGAAGCCCCCCTTGAAGGCGCTGGCTGATCCGGCGAACCTCGCGTCGGACAATCCGGCAATCAAGGCGGCGGCGGAGATCAAGCAGCAGGAGGACCTCAAGCCGCAGAAGATCAAGGCGATCAAGTATCTTGCTGCCATTGCCTGCGGCTGCTATCCAGGGGTGAAAGAGTCGCTCCTGGCGGCTTTGGACGATTGCACCGAAGAGGTCCGCTACGAGGCCGCCGTGGCCTTCTGCAAGGCCGCCGGCAATCCGTGCTCGCTCTGCAATCGGGCGACATGCTGCGACGCGCGGGTCAAGGAAAAGCTGAAGGACATGGCCCTGGGGACGGACAGCAACAACTGCTTCAAGGAGCCCTCGGCTCGGGTCCGCGCCGCCGCGAACATGGCCCTCCACGCCTGTGACCAGATTCCCATCCCGGCGGCGGCGGCGAAGGAGAAGAAAGAGGGACCGACCGAGCCGAACGGCAAGGAGACGGGGGAGGGGGCGTTCCGGGGTCTGGAGGCTCCCCTGCCGCCAGTTCCCGTGCCGGCAGCTCCCCAGGCGAAGAAGGCCGCGCCGGTCTTCGGCCAGGTCAGCCTGACATCCGCGAAGTCCGCTGCGCTCGATTCACCCGATATCCTGCCCGTTGAAAGCACGCGCGCGCCGGGCTGCGCGGTCGTGCAGTATTCCGGCAGCCGGGCAGTCCCGTGCCCGTGCGATCGATGCCGCCGCTGGAGCGGCCGGGCGGTTTGCCCGACGGCCCCGATCGCGCCCGCTCCGCCGGCGCTCGCGGAAGCGGCGCCTTACGCGCCGGGTGTAGAGGAATCGGGGGTCGGGCCGGCGCCGCCATCGCCCGCCCCCGGCGCGCTGGCGGGCACGTTTGGCGCGGCCCGGGCCCCCGCATCGGCCGCGCCGTACATGATCGGCGACATGTTCGGGAGTCATGGCAGCGCGTCGAGCATTGTCCAGAGCTACTCGTTTTCGGGACTGCGATACGACTACGCCACCGGCTACACGATCGTGGGCGACCAGACAAGGGTTGCGTTTCACAATCCCGCGCCCCAGCCGGAGTTTCCACTCCCGATTATCGACTACAACGACGCCTCGGCGCGGTTGGGCGGGCCCCCCTTGAATGCCGTGCCTGCTGGAGGGGCATTCGTTTCCGGTGAGACGTTTTACGATGACCCCGATGGCGGAGATTACGACTACCGCACCGGCTATACTTCCTCGTTCGACGTCCAGTATTTCGTGCCGGTGGTCAATCCCGGCGGCGGCGGTGTGGTGGGCAAGCTGAAGATCGCCGAGAACACCAGCCCGATGCCGCGCGACCGGCTGATTTTCGACTACAGCTACTTCGACAACGTCCCCCTGTACCCCGGCGGCGTGAACGTCAACCGGTTCGTTCTCGGCTTTGAAAAGACGTTCTGCCGGGGCGCCGCGTCGTTCGAACTGAAGGTGCCCATGGCGTCGACCCTGGACAGCGATCTGGTGATCGGAGAGACGCCGGGGCTCGCCTCGGGTGAATTGGGCAACATGCTGTTGACCTTCAAGACGCTTCTGGTTCAGACCGAGACGATGGCGTTCTCCGGCGGTCTGTCCGTCGGCGTTCCCACCGCCGATTCCACGCGTGTCGGCATCGTCGGCCGGCCCCTGCTGATCGAGATCGAGAACGAATCGACCCACGTGGCGCCGTTCGTGGGCTGGCTCTGGACACCGAACGAATGCTTCTTCGCCCATGCGTTCCTGCAATACGACGTCGACACCAACGGCAGTCCGGTTCGCGTCGACCGGGGCAACGGCCTGGCGCACGCCGGCCGGTTGACTGACAGCACGTTCCAGTACTTCGACGTCGGCATCGGACAGTGGCTCTATCGCAACCAGGGATGCCCGGGGGGCATCGAGGGTGTGGCCTGGACAGCCGAGTTGCACTGGAACCTGGCGCTTCAGGACGCGGACTACGTCCACAGCGGCGATTTCCTCATCGGCCAGCCGATGAACAACGTCGAAGTCTTCACCGCCGTTCTGGGGGCTCACTTCCAGTTTGAGAAGTCGACCTTGACCGTTGGCTATGGGACGCCGCTCGGCGGCGGCGCCGACCAGGAATTCGACGGCGAGTTGCGGGTGATGTTCAACCGCCACTTCGGCCGCACGACCCGCGCCAACCGGACGCCCTCGATGTTGTAGGGCCGCGCGGCGGCGAGGATCACTTCTCGGGAGCGGCCTCGATCTGATCCCGGTAGGGTTTGTTTTCCTGATAGAGCTTCAGCGCGCTGGTGTAGTATTCGGCCACTTCGGCGTCGGTGGCCAATTCGATCGCCGTTTGCGACCAGCGGATGGCCTCGGCGAAATCTCCGTTCTCGGCGTGGCAAGCGGCCAGGGTGTCGAGGTACTCGGCTTCTTTCCAGGAAGTCAGCTCGCAGGCGCGCTGGGCGTGCTGGAGGGCTTTCTTCCCGTCGCGGATTTCTGCCTCCGGGCTGGTCGCCAGGTAGTAGGCCAGTTCGTTGTGGGCCATCGGATCGTCGGCGTCTTTTTCCAGTGCTTCGAGGCTGGCCAGAATCCACCTGTCATACCGTGCCGGGCTCATCCGCCCGAGTTTCTCGAAGCAGGAGGCGCGCCACTCGTAAAGCGAGCGCAGGTCCTGCGAACCGAGCCGGATGGCCTGGGTCAGATCGGCCAGGGCATCCCCGAACTGTTCAATCTGCATCTTGCAGTTTGCTCGCAGCGCGTACGCGCTGCTCAATTCCTCCGGGGGCTCGGCGACCGCCTCGCCTGCCCGGATCGCCTCGGAGAAGGCGGCGATGGCCTGTTCGCGGTCGTCCCTTTGGAGAAGGCAATCCCCGAGATAGTAATAGGCGGCGACGTTTTTCGGATCGATCTGGGCGGCTTTCGTGAAATCAGCGATCGCCTCATCGGCGCGCCCCATGACCTGAAGGGCCTTGCCGCGGCGGACGTAGTCGCTCGAGTCGTTGTCGATCTCGATCGAGGAAGTGAAATCGTTGACGGCTTCCGGGAACTGCTTGAGTGTGAAATGGGCGACTCCGCGCCGGCTGTAGGCTTGTCCGTCGCGCGGCTTGTGGCGAATCGCCTCGGTCAGATCGCCGATCGCTCCTTCCGGCTCGTGGTTCTTGAGCGCCTCGGTTCCGCGGGCGAGGTAGGCCTCGGCCATCGCGGGATGCGTCCCGTAGCGATCCTTGTCCAACTCGGCCGCGCGTTCAAAGTCGGCGATTGCCGAAGGCGCCTCTCCCAGTTTGAGGAGACACTCGCCTCTGTGAAAAAAGGCTTCCGCGTCTTCCTCCGAGATTGCGATCGCCCGCGTGTACGAGTCGGCTGCCTCACGGAAATTGCCGGCGGCTTGCTGCTGCTCGGCGGCGGCGAGGATTTCAGCGATCGGGTCTGCCGGGGGTTGCTCGGGCCGCGCGCCGTCCGTGCCGGCTTCCCGGCTGGGCGCGCCGATCCGGCCGCCGTCTTGCCGGGAGACTTCCGGCGTCTGGACGGCGCGTCTTTCATCCTGGCGGTGGAGCAGCCACAGTCCCCCAAGGACGGCCAGCGCCAGGCCGATCGTGACGGAGATCGGCACGAGCAGGGGGCTGCGCGGCCGCCGCCCGGCCGCCTGGTCTTCGCCGCGGACGGCCGCCCGCAGCCGTTCGACGAACTCGCTCGTGGAAGAAAACCGGGCTTCGGGGTTGGCGGAAGTGGCCCGCGCGAGCACGGCCCTTTCCTTGGCGGAAACTTCGCAGAAATCGAGTTCCTGCCTGATCTTGGCGTCCATCACGGCCATCTGGGTCTGTTCTCGATAGGGGAGCAGGCCTGTCCTCAGTTCGTAGTAGGTGACGGCCAGGGAATACTGGTCGGTCGAGCCGCTCGGTTTTCCTTCGCGGAGGCACTCGGGCGCGGCGTAGGCGAGGCTCGCCGCGGCGGTCGTCGTGCGGTCGGCCCCGAGCATCTGTGCCAGGCCGAAATCGCAGACTTGCGCCGAATCGCCCACGATCATGATGTTGTGGGGCTTGATGTCGCAGTGCTGGATCGCCGCCGGCCCGGTGGCCATCGCATGGACCGGGCTGTTGAGGAAATCGATCGCCCGGGCGGCGTCCTCCATGTACGAGAGCAGTTCGTCCTCGGGAATGCCAACGAGGCCCTGCTGCTGGCACTCCTCCAACCTGTCGTTGAGGGTCTTATCGCCCAATCCCATGACGACGATCAGTTGCTTGGGTTGAAACGGCGAGGGCGCCGGCAGTGCGACCATCGTCGCGCGGGGCGACGCGCCCGGCTCCGCCTTGAGCCAGTCGTCCTGCTTGAGCAGGTCTTCGTCGATCACCTGCCCGTCGGCGTCGAGGAGCCAGAAGGCGATCGTGGGGACGAGATTCGGATGGCGGACCTTCTTGACAAGTTGAAGGGCCTTGAACTCCTTGCGCCCCTCTCGGCCGCCGAGCCGGATCACCTTGACGGCGACTTCGGCCCCGCCCGGCGCGGTTGCCTTCCAGACCTCTCCAAACCCTCCCCGGCCGAGGACCGAGAGGAGGCGGTACCCGGTCCCGGGGACCGGTTCACAACCGGCCGCAAATTCTTGCCTCATGGCAGTCTCCTCCGGAAGATTGGCTCCGTTTCGCGCGCAGCCCGGGCGATCGATCCGCGCTGGCGGCTGGCAGAGCCGGAGCCGGCGCAAGGGTCCGCGTTGAGCCGGCCCCCGGGGCGTGAACGGTTGCGGCTCGCCGGTCGCCAGCCAGGCGGAGTCATCTCGGGCCCGAGATGGCCGCCCGCGGTATATCGATCTTGAGGGGTTCTCCAATCGTCACCGCCCCGGCGATGATCGTCTCGCGGCGCGTGATCGCTATCTTGTAGTTCCTGATCTCCTCGGGCGGCGCCTTCTCGTACTCGAACGTGTGCCGGACGATTCCGACATCGCGACTGAAACGGTGGCGGCTCCGCTCGGGCGGCGGGTCCATGGCGATCTTCAAGGCGTGGACGTTGCCGCCGGGGGGGTGCCGTTCGACCAGCACGAGGCGCGCCGGGCCTTGACGATCGTCTTGGCGGATGTCGGCCTCCAGGGAGACCGCCAGGTTCTCGATCGGAAGCCGGTCGCCGCGCGGCATGTCGCCGACGCGGATCACTCGATCCGGCGGCGATTCCGCGAATTTGACCCAGACGTGCAGCCCTGCGGCGCGGGCGTCCAGGGGCCAGTTCAAGGCCGTGCAGGACAGCACCGGCACCGGCCGGTCGGGTTCGAAAAGCAGATCGTAGAACGCGTATTCCGGAAAACTGGCCGCATCGCGCGAATCGAGCGGCGCGATCTGAATCCAGGCCTCGGCGGGCCGCGGGCTGAAGGCTTCCGCCCGCGAATTCTGGATCGATACGGGAAAATGCACCGCCGTGCCGCGCCATTCGGGCAGGTGCGCGGCAATGTAAAACGCCTGGTCCGGGTCTTGCGGATCGACCGCCGGGTCGAAGAAACCGCGCAGGCTCTTGCCATACCGCTGATGCACAAGCCGCGGCGGGCCGCCGCGCGGATCGCCGCGCAAGAACAGCTCGATCGCCTCTCCGCCCGCCAGCTCCACCGCGGTTTCGGCGACCCGGCCCGGAGCGTCGAGCCGCACGATGTACGGGAGCCTGCGCCCCGGCGGGTGGTCGACCTCCCATGTCCGTTCCAGGTCGATCGGCTCGGCCGACGTCTGGCCGGCGGCGCCCGCGGGGATCACAACAAACCGGCTCAACTGGAGCGATTGCTCTAAAGCGGCGACCAGGCCGCTGGGGTCGTTTGCCGGGTAGAACGCGCCGCCGGTTCGCTGGGCCAGCTCTTTCAGATCGGCCAGGCTTCGTTCTCCGGCCGGGTTCTCGGCGGCCATGTCGAAGCCGATGATGTCGAGTTGGATGTTCTGGTTGCCGGCAAGGTTGAGCTCATCTTCAACGTCCTTGCGGTATTTCCGCGTGCCGGCCGGCCCGCCGCTGCTCTGCTGGTTGAATCCGTCGGTAATCACGACGATGTGCCGCTGCGAGGCCTCCGGCCCCGCCCGCAAGTCGCCGATCGCCTGGATGATCGAGAGGTAGAGCGGCGTCTCGCCGGTCGGCTGGAGGTCATCGAGGCGGTTCCGGACAGCCTCGAGTTCCCCTTCCGTGAACCGGCCGGGGCGGAGCGCCAGCTCGACATCCGCGCTGGGGTGGATTTCCAGCCCGGGCGGCCGCGTGATGATCTCCTCCTGGTTGCGCGGGTTCCAGCCGGCGCGGTGGCCGTAGATTCGCAACCCGACGCGGTGCGGGTTCTTCGATTTGGCGAGCCGCAGGAGGATCTCCAGAAGCGCGCTCCGCGCCATGTCGATGCGGCGCGGATTGGCCTCGTCGCCGCCGACGTGGGCGCTCATGCTCCACGAACAGTCGAAGACAAAAACGGAATAGCCCGGATCGCGGGATTCCCCGTGGACGGTCACCGTCGGGCGGGGGTAGACGGGGCGCACGTGGACCACCTCCACGCTGGCCTCGGGGTGGATCACGGCGATCGGCCGGTCCACAAGATGCCCGCGGAAAAAGGCCTCCGCGCGGCATTGCGTCACGCTCTGAAGCCGCTCGTCGTTGGGCACCAGGTATTCAAGCGGCGCCGCGGAACCGCCGATCGGCGCCGCCAACCGGCGCCGGATTGCACCCTGACTTGTGCGGACGTCGATCGGTCGACCGCCGGCCGCCTCGAGCCGCCAAGCCGCCACCCCTTGCGGGAATTGGCTGGGGGCAATCACCGTGCTGGCGTGCGGCAGAAATGCATCCTCCTCAATCAGCGTCAGGTCCGGGGCGTCGATCCGGGCGCCGCGCTCGGCCGCCGCGACACGCGGGGCCAACAACTCGTTCGCCGAGAGCGGCTCGCCCTGCAAGGCGCCGGAACCTGGCAGCAGTCTCCTGGCGGACTCCAGGTAGTGGACCGCGGCAATCTGAAAGAAAGGCGTCTTTGCGCCGGGCGCCGGCCCCCAGAAATCGTCGGTGGCCCGCCGGCCATGCCACTGGAGGAGAAGACACAGGTCGAGCCGCCGCAAGCGGCCCGCGGGGCTGTCTTCTTCGCGGGGCCACAAGCGGGCGGCCAACAGCGGCGCCGAGCCACCGATCAGCCGTTCGGCCTTGCTGTAGCCGGCCCGCAACCGCGCCGCCGGGCCAGCCTCCCGCTCGCTCGACGTCAACAGCCGGTCCGACTGGTCGCTCCATCGTTTCACGTCCTCGCGGGTGGCCGCGAGCAGGCGGCGGACCGCCTCTCCCTGGCGGGCAAGATCGGCGAGCACCGTCTGGCGGTCGCGGCCGGTTTTTTCCGCCGCCTTTTCGTCGAGGAGCGTCAACTCCCGCGCTGCGGCCGGCTTGTCCGCGTCGCCGTCTCCCAAGGGCGATCGATCGAGCAGAAACAGGGCCGGATGGAGCGGCCATCGGGCCAGGCGGTCGATCATGTCGAGCGGCCGGCCGCCTTTTGCCGCCTCGGCGGCGGGCGAAGAGACATCGCCCGGCGCAGCGGCCCGAGCCGCTTCAACGGCAGCGCGCGAAGCGAGAATTCGCAGGTGTTTTTCACGCAATAGGTTGCGTTGCTGGCCCGTCACCAGCGGCACCCGAAAGGCCAGCTCCGCGCTGCGCAGCGTCTTCTTGTCCTCCCCGGCGCTTGTCCTCAATTGGTAACAATCATCGGCGAGTGCCTTCTCCAGCCGGCCGAGCGCGCTGTTGACGGCTGTCTGTGCGCGGCTGAGTTCATCGCTCCAGCGGCCTTGTTCGAGGCCGTCTTCGAGCAGTCCGGCGAATTGCCGCAAGCTCAGCAGCAGGTCGCAGAGATCGCTCGGACTGGCAACCTCGCCTTCATAATTGCGGATGAAAAGCCATTCCGCCAGGTAGGGCGCCCGCCGCCATGCCCGATCGCGCAGGCGATAGGCCTCGGCGACCTGCTCGGCCCTGGCGACCGCAGATTCGTAGCCCTTGCCCGCACCGTCGCCGATCGCCTCTTGCCAGAGGCGTTTCGCCTCGGCGAGACTCTCTGGAGACCCGATGAAGAGATGGTCGTTGGCGATTCGCCGGCTGGCATCGGCCTGGTCGATCAGGCCTCCCGTCCAGAAGACCGCGCGGCAATCGGCGGGCGCGGCGGCTTCTTCGGCGAGACCGTTGGCAACCAACGCCATGGGGAAGTGCCCGGCCGCGGCGTCCCAATCCAGATTCGCCTCTAGCAACCGCAGGAAATGCAATTCAACGACATCCGCGCGCAAGCTCCGCCGCGCGTTGTCGGCAAGCGCGAGGATGGCTGGAATTCGCGCCGGATCGGGCCGGGTCAGCAGACTCTTCCAGCCCGCTTCCGCAACGGTCAGGTAGGGATAGGGCCCCTTGGGTTGAGGGGGTGCGACCTCGGGTGGAGGAACCGGCGCCGGAGTCGGTTTCGAGGCCGGAGCGGCCTCCGGCTTCGATTCTGGGGCTGTATCCGGTTTAGGGGACGGGTCCGTCTCGGGCTGCGATTCCGGCGGCGTATCCGGCTTGGGCGGCGGGGCGGTCTTGCCGGCTTGCTCGTCGTCCGGCGCCGCGCTCGGACCCTGCGGTTTCCCATCCGCCGTGTTTGGAGCAGTCGCGGCCGCGGGGGCCGGTTTCAGACGGGCGGGATCCGAGGGAGGGGGACCGGCTGGCGGCGAAGGGGCGCCCGGCGGCGATTCGGGAGCCTTGCCCGCAGCCAGGTCGGCGGCGATGTGCCCGCGCTGCCGGTCGCCTTCCGGGTCGGGGCGGAGGCGGCGGGCAAGCGGAAGGCTGTACGCGGCCAGATCGTCCGGCAGCGCGTCATGGGCCAGGCTGTCGGCCAGAGCGTTTGCCCGCCGGAGTGTTTCGCGATAATCCGCCTGATACGCCTCGCCCGACAAGACGAGTTGCTCCAAGCGGAGAAGGCCCTGCTGGAATTCCTCCCACGCCAGGGGATCCGACGGTCTGCTTTCGCCCGCCGCCAGGGCTTCATGTTTGAGCCACAGCTCGGCGATCTCGGCCCAGCGCGGGTCCTCATCCACTCCGCCGGCGGGCAGGTCCAGCCGGGTGCGTTTCCGAGCATAGACCAGGGGCCAATCCGCGGCCTCGGGCAGCAGCATGGGGTGCTGGGAATCGAAGCGGTTTTCTATCGCCCATTGCCCGACTTGGGCATCCAGGTAGGAGTGCAGCTCCTGGAGGGTCACGCGGCCGTCGGAATTGCCCGACTTCTCCTTGTCGGCGGCCCCGTCCAATCCCTGCCAGAGGAAATGGGCGAACGCCGAGCCGCGCAGGGCCGGCGCAGCGTGGGCGACTTGGCCGGGCCCGGAAGCGCTGAGGACGAGCAAGTTGGGGATCGCCATGCTCTCGACAATACGCGGCAATCGCTCGGCGAAGCCGCCGGCGAGCAGGCCGATCCTCCATTCGCAGTCCAGTCGCGTGCAGTCGAGGATGAGCAACTTCTTGGTGCTGTCTTTCGGCTTTCCGGGGCGGTCCTGCAAGAACAGGCTATCCAGAAGGCTCCGCAAGGGGAGCCAGGTCGTGCTGTCCAGGGGCGATGCGCCGGGCGGCAGGAGGCACGGCTCTCCCTCCCCGTTGACCAGCCCGTGCATGCTCAGGTAGAGCATGACGACATCCTTGCCCGGCCCGCCCGGCCTGGTTGCATCCAGCCGCATCTGCAACTCGCGCAGGCCCTGCTGCGACGACTGCCAAGGTATGGTGATGAACTTGACCGTTTCCTTGCGGTCGAGGGTCGCCAACTTCGCGAGGTCTTCTTGAACCCAGCCGTTCGGCGGGACGGGCGGACGGTAGTCCGTTGCGGCCATGACCAGCAGCGGGGTCCTCACCGGGATGAAGACAAGATAAGCGATAAATCCGGCGATCAACGCCAGAATCGTCAGCACGCCTGCGGCCAACCGCAACCGGTAGCGCTGCTCGGCTCGCTCGTGATTCCGGTCCCTCCGAGCCGACCATCCTCCTTCAGCGCGGGGCGCCGCCTTTCCTGCCCCGGCCCGTTCGCGCCACCCGCCTCGATCCGAAGCACCGCGCCAGTCTTTGGCGGCCATGGTCCGTCTCCGTTGTCCATCGGCGGTCTGCTGAGGACCGCACGCTGTTCTGGCTCGCCTCGTCACTGGCCGGCGGCGGGCTGAGTCACTTTCGCCAGCGGCAGGGTCACGAACGGCAGGATCTCGCCGGGCCCCGCCGAGGGGTTCTGGCGCCCGGCGGTCGCTTCCGGCACGGAACGGGTCACGTAGGCAATGACTTCATCGAGGGTCACCATGCCGTCGCCGGAATCATCCGCCCGGCCCGACAACGCCTCCAGGAGACACTTCGTGAACACACCGTGTCCGAGGGTCTTGATCTCCGCCGCCTTCTCATGCCCCGCGGATGCCGCAACGGCCAGGACCACGTCCTCCTGCAATGCGCGGAGGCCGGTCTTCAGCCCCTGATCTTGGAGGGGCTGAATCGCGCCGCTGTGACACGTGTCGAGCACGACCAGTTTCCTGCAAGGCACATCCGCCAGGCTGTGGAAATCCTCCCAGGATATGCAGCCGCGGAAATCGCCGCGGTCGATCGCGTCCAGACGCGCGTGGTGGCCAAGATAATAGTATGTCTGGCTCTTGGGGTCCACCAGTCCATGGCCGGCCATGAACACGACCAGCAGATCGTCGGGGCGAGACAACTTCTTCAGTTCGCCGGCAATCCGCTCCAGGGCGGCGCGCCAACTCGCCGGCGTCACCTCCGCGTCGCTCAACAGGGCAGCGTTCTCGAATTCGTACAGCTTCTCGGCGCCCGACTTCAGGCAATCGGTGATCGCCTTGGCATCGGCCACCGAGAAGGCGAGGCCAGGCACGTCGCTGTCCGCGTATTGGTTGATCCCCACGGCGAGCAGATAGAGCCGGGGCGGCGCTTCCGCCGCCCCCGGCCGGCCGCGGTCCACAACGACATTGCTGAACGCGCCGGTCGGGGCGTCGGTGGCGACGATCAACTGGATCAGCGTCCGCTCGTCGGCCGGCAACGGCACCGTCCACTCGTAGACCACTTCCGACCCGTCGGCCAACTCGCGCTGCTGGAGAACGCGGCGCTGCGTCGCCACGACGCCGTTGGCGAAGACCCGGGCCCGGACGAGCTTGCTGACCTCGGGGGTGCTGATTCGCGCCGTCACCCGCGTCGAGCGTTGCTGGATCACCGTGCCCGGCCGCGGCGAGAGTATCTCCACCCGTGGTGTCGCCGCGATCTTTCGCGGAAGGACCTGGTGGATTCTTTCGGGAATCTCCTCGGCCGCCTCGTCGAGGGCCTTCTGCAAGCTCCCGGCGCTGAGGAGCCGGGCCATGACGGCGGGCCGCTCGAGCGTCTTCTGGTACTGATCCGCCCGATAGAAGTCCGGCAGCGCATAGAGCCCGCGATTCACCTGCCAGCCGAAAAGCGTGTGGCCGTTGACGGATGCGTCGTAGTAGCCTTCGGGCGTCCAGTAGGCCCACTCGCTGTCGGAGCTTACAAACAGGGTGGCCAACGGTTGCCAGGCCGGCACGCGCTGGAAGGCAGTCCGCGACCCGTCGCTGCCGGCCACGGCGAAGCGGACCTGGGTCATCCACGGCAGTTGCTCAAGACGCCGCTGGATCGCCTCGGGACGGCTCTCCGACCGTTCGGCCCGTTGATCCGCCGGCCAGCGGATTTCGCCGAGTACATCCCCGTGGCGAAGCCCCTTGGCGAACAGCGGGCCGGAGGGAAGAACCTCGGTTGCCACGAGCTGGTTGTTCTTGACGGAGAACTCCGCGCCCCAGCGCCCCAGCGCGGTCGCGCCGCGTTCGAACAGTTCCAGGCTCCAGAGGCAAACGGTCCCATCCGCCGATCCGGAGACAAGGTAGCGCCCATCGCTCGATGCGCCGACGGAAGCGACGTAGTCCGCGTGCCCGCGAAACTGCCTCAGGATCGGGCAAGGACCGGCCGCGGCCAGTCCCAGGACGTGAATGCTGTTCTGCCCGTCCGTGCCAACCGCGATCGCCGCCGGGCGCCCGTCGCCGCCCGGAATCCAGCAATAGCATCGCGCCCGGCCTTCCAGCACGGGATCCAACTCGATCGATCCGGCTGGCGAACCGCCGCGGTAGAGCTGGAGATTTCCGTCGTCGCGCCGCCGGGCCTGCCAATCGCCGCGGAAGGACTCCGCCGTGAGCCAGTCTGCTGCGGCAGGCAGCGCCGCGCGGTCCAGTTGGAGCCTCTCCGGATCGAACACGGCCTGCACGTCGGCGTAGTCGTTGAATCCGCGGTCCTGCACGTCCCAGCCGAATCCGAACCGATGCGCGTGCCCGGCCTTCTCAAACGCCACTTTGAGCACGCGTCGTGCCGTGCCGCGGAGGGCGGCCGCGGTCTCCACCGCGGCGATGGGTCTGACGAACACCTCGTTGTCCTTGCCTCCGCCGTGGGCGAGCTTCTCGCCGTCGGGGCTGATCCGGACCGCCCAGACATGATCGGGGAGACGGAGCCGAGTCTTGACCAGCCCGGCGGCAACGTTCCAAAGCTGGACCTCGCTTTGTTTTCCCCCGGCGCGCACCGCCGTCCCCAGGGCCAGCGTCTGGCCGTCCGGGCTGAAGCAGAGCGAGATCGGTACCGCCCCGGGCGTCAGCCGCCGCGGGGGCTGGTTCCCCTCCAGGTCCCAGAGGTAGAGGTGGCCTTCGAGGTCGGCGGAGGCGAGCCGCCGCCCGTCGCCCGATGCGGCCAGCGCGGTGACCATGCCGCGGTGCACCGTTTCGAGCAGCCGGCTCCGCGTCGGGTCCGCCAGGTCGACAACCCGCAACTGCCACTGGAGGCTTCCTTCGCGACCGGTTTTGGCAAGCCGGGGAAGAATCGCCTGGCTGCTGGCCGCGATTGCGATCGGCCGGATGTCGGTGCCGGCCGCGATCCGGCCGGCCGCTTCGGCGCCGTAGGTCTCCGCATCGGGAGCATCGAGCTCAGCGGGCTGCCAGCCCGGGCGTTTCCAGAGCGTCGCCCGGCCGTCGAGATCGATCGACGCGAGCCAGTTGCCATCGGCGGAAAAGGCGAGGGAAGAGACCGTTTGGCGGTGCCGCTCGAGCACTCCGGCGAGCGAGCCGTCCAGCGGGCTGACCAGAAGGATCTCCCCCGTGGACCCCATC
Organism: Pirellulaceae bacterium; assembly: GCA_012744395.1. Lineage (GTDB taxonomy): Bacteria > Planctomycetota > Planctomycetia > Pirellulales > Thermoguttaceae > JAAYCB01. The sequence continues at coordinate 7,112 of JAAYCB010000192.1, read as the reverse complement.
GCACCGTAGCCGCCGATGGCCAGCAGGCCGTCGCTCGGCGCGGCGTCGATCGCATAGATGCTCCCCCGCAGACCGCGGGCGACCTGCCAGCGGATCGTCCGCTCGCGCAGGAACACCCGCCGCAGGTCGCGAAACACGGCCTTCAAATTCCAGACCTCGACATTCTTGTCCAGGCCGGCCGAGCAGAGTCGCTGGGAATCGGGCAGAAACGCCAGTCCGCGGACGACCGCCGTGTGCCCTCCGCTGTTTAATCGCAGGCGCGGGTTGGCCTCCTGGTCCAGTCGGACCCGGCGGAGATCGCGCGTCTGGTCGCCGGCTTGCTGGCCGCGGGCGGCCCCTGCCAGGAGCGTGCCGCAACTCGCCAGGACCATGATGCGGAAAGCATGCGCCGTTGCCGGCCGGATGGGGATCATCGTTCGTTCCTCGCAACTCGAGCCTTGCCGATCCGCGCGCCGCTGCGCGGCCGCCGGCGACTATGGTTCCACCCGACATCGATTGCGGAGACCTGCCTTGTCTGCCGGGCTAATTCTGCGGCTTCGGCGCGGGCTCTGCCTCGCCCGGCTTGGAGATCGAAACCAGGGGGATGGTGACATACAGGTTGGGCGCTTTGTCGGTGCTGACCACCATGGCCAGGGTTCCTTGCGTGTCGCCGTGGGGCGGCTCCTCCAAGGCGACCTCGGTGGGCCTGGCTTCCTCCACTTTTTCGGCGAACTGCTCGCGGTCTTTCCTGTTCGGCAGGCCGCGGAGGGTCATCGTCTCGTTATGGCGATTGCGGATCGAGGTCAAGGTCTTCTGGACGGTGGCTTTCAGGCTGTCCTTGATCGCCTGTTCCTGGGGTGTGAGGGCATCGCCCGGCTTCTTGAACACGACGTCGGCCAGCACCGCCAGCTCGGCGATCGGCCGTTCGGTGGCGACCACGACGATCTGCTCCTCGCCCGGCGGCGTGACGAACTCGAAGTACCCGTCGAACGGCAGAATGAACGACGCGCCGGCCTTCAGCAGCGGCGGCGTCTCCTTGTCGATCGGCAGGAGGCAGGTTCGCTCGCCGCTGGCGCCCTGGTGGAAGATGTAGATATAGTTGTCGGCGGCCGGTTGGATCTTGATGCGAATCGAGTCGCCCAAGGCGAACTGATATGCCTTCGGGTCGACCGCCTGTTCCCTGCCGTCCTTGCGGATCAGCACGGTGTAGTCGAGTGCGACGACGTGCTTGACCTCCTCGGTGAGGCCGACGAACTTGCTGATCGCCTTGCCGTCGCCGGTGGCGAAGTACCTCCGGGCAAGGTCCCGGTAGGTGACCTCCTCTGCGGCACGGGCGTGTGCCATCACGCCGGCCAGCAACAGGGCCGCGCTCAGCATCCCATCACGCCATGGTACTGATTGTCTCATCGGAACATCCTCTCAACTCAAAGGGCCACTGCGAATCGGGCAGTGGAGGGCCTAAAACACCAGACACGCCTGACAACAAATTCCGTCGCTGGGCGCCGCAACCGGGCGCTCGCACCGCTTGGATGGCGACCTCCCGCAAACCGCCGCGCCCCGCGTTGGGGGGCTGGCCGATCTGGACGTGGGGGAGGCCGACCGTCAACCTGCCTCCGTGCGATGTCATGTCGCCCAGCCGTTCCGGAAGTGCTTTAAGGATCAGGCGCATGTTCATACCAGGACTCGCTTCGCCTGGCTGCCCTCATCCGCCAATCAACACCGTGCGGGTGGCAGCCAGTTTGGGATCGCCGAGCAGTACGCCGCAGCCTGCGAAGTCGGGCGCCGGAAACCATCGGGCAGCGGGCATCCCGTGGATGAACACCGTTGCCGATCCCTTGACGATCGGTGGAGGCGGCGCCGGCGGGGGGGGCGGCGGATGGGCGAGACCGGCGCTGATCACGCCCGTGCAAACCGCCGAGCACAACACATGCGCCGCCGGCATCCCTTCAATGATCACCGGCGCGGCGGCGCACAGCGGGCAGGGCACGGGGACGCCGGGCCCGATGATCCCGCTGGGGCACAGGAGGTCGTGGGTGATCGGATCGAGAATTCGCGCTGCCGGAAACATTGTTCATTCCTCCCTCGGCTCATGGATTCCGGGCGGCCTTTTGCAGCCCGAGCTTTTCGACCGTTGGCAGGAGCGACTCCCGGCCGATCAGGAGCCACTCGTCGGGCGCGGCGCCCTCGATCAGCACCGCATCGACGCCGGCCAGCAGGGCCTCCGCCCCTTCGGGAGCGGCCAGTTGCAGCAGGGGCGCCAGGATCGTCGGCCGCGCATAAGCCCCGGCCGTAAGCCGCAGGTGGGCCAACAGCTCCCGCCGGTCCTGGCGGGAGAACAGGCAGACCAGGCCGTCCTTGCCCCAGGCCTTCTCGATCCACGAGAACAGGTCGACCGGGTCGGCGCCCGAGAGGATCACCTGCGAGAACAGCCTGCGGGATTCCTCGGGATACCAGTTGAACAAGTACTCGGGCGGCGAGAGTTCCTCGGGGGGCGGCTGGCCGATCCTGCCGGGATCGAGCACCAGGTAGAGCGGGAATTCCGCGGTCAGCAGGGCCGCCAGTTGGTGCGGCGGCGCCTGGCCGGTCGTTCCTCGGAGCGTGGCGAATCGCGAGTTGCCGATTTCAACGCTGTAGGTGATCGTGCCGGGCGGAGGGGCGGCTCCGCGGAGGGCCGCCGGGGCGCCGGCTTCTGCGACGACGATCGTCTGCCGCTGGAGGCCTTCGACGTGCACGACGAATTCGCTTTGCCCGGCGCGGATCCGGTCGCCGTTGTAGACGCTTGCCGGGGTGGTCACCGGCTGGCCGTTCAGGAGCGTGCCGTTGCTGCTGCCGAGGTCCTCGACCTGGCAGCCGTCGATGCTCGTTTCCAGCGCGAAGTGCAGGCTCGACATGTGCCCGTCGCCGGCCAGCGTCAGGTCGGCGAATTCCGTGCGGCCGACTTGCAGCCGCTGGCCCGCCCTCAAGGGGACCTTGCGGCCCTGTCCGGGTCCTGAGACAACCTCCAAGATCACGCGCATCTCGGCCCTCGCTGGCAACTTGCCGGTCGCAGGCTTCGCTGGATCATACGCCGCCGATTTCAAAACGGTGTGGATTTCTGCCCCGACTTCGAGTCGTCCGCTGGAGTCGGCTCGAGCGGCGCGGCGGCCTTGGGGGCTTCCGGCGCGGTCGGACTCGAGCCGCTCCCCGCGCCCGCGGCGCCGCCGCTGTTGATGTTCACGAGGACGCCTTGGACGGTGACTCCCGCCGGGCCGATGTCGATGAACCCCCCGGCGGCCTTGAGCGTCAACTGCATGCCCGCCTCGATGACCACGGTCATGCCGCCTTTCAGGTGGATTTCGCTGCCGGCCTCCAGGGCGTAGTTGATTCCGACCTTCTCTTGGAGATTGACGCCGACCTCGAGGGACTGATTCTTGCCGGTCTGCTCGTTGCGATCGAGGCCCACCTTCAGGTGGCTGTTCTTGTCGACCTGCTCCTTCTTGTCGGCCTTGATGACGATCTCCTGGTTTCCGGGCCCGTCGATGCCGCCGACGAGCAGCTTCATGTCGCCGCCGATCTGCTCCTCCTGGTTGCGATGCACCTTGAGGTGCTTGTCGCGATAGACCATCTCGCATTGGTCGCCGGACTTGCTGCCGTCCTTCTCGCCGCCGACGATCAAGTGCCGGTCGCCGCCGACGTTTTCCATCGAGTTGGCCTGGACCCGCGTGTCGAGGTTCCGCTGGGCGTGCAGGAAGATCTGCTCTTGCCCGCGCTGATCTTCGAAGCGGAGCTCGTTGTAGCCGTCGCCGCCGGGCGACGAGTTGGTCTTCAAATAGCTCTTCGTCTTCTCCGCGGGCAGCTCGTAGGGTGGCATCTGTTCGGCATTGTAGACCACGCCGGTGATCAGCGGGCGATCGGGGTCGCCCTCGAGAAAGCTGACAACCACCTCCTGGCCGATCCTGGGGATGCACAGCCATCCCCAATTCTTGCCCGCATAGGGCTGCGACACGCGGACCCAGCAGGAGGTGTTCTCGTCGCGTTTTCCCTCCCGATCCCAGTAGAACTGGACCTTGACGCGGCCGTACTTGTCGGGCCAGATTTCCTCGCCCGGCGGACCGGTGACGACGGCCGTCTGGACGCCTCGCACGATCGGCCGCGGCGTGGTCCTGGCGGGGCGGAAGGTGACCGAGTCCGGAATGCACGCGAACTTGTTGCGGTAATCGAACCCGGCCTGCGCGCCCGTTTCGTAAGCCAACGGCTCTTCGGCTTGGTGGTCGATCGACGTGATGACGAACGATTTTCCCTCTTCCGCCTTGGACTGGTGGCTGCGGACGGTGAACTTGTGGCCCGCCACGAACGATTTGCAGTTGCTCTCCGCCTGGACCAGGTTGTGCGGCGTCTCCTCTTCCTCCATGCGAATCCGCGTCAAGGCGCCCCCATCGTCCTTGTTCGCGTAGATGCCCGGATAGTCGTAGAATTCGAACTTGTCGATCTCGTCGAGCTGGACCGTCGAGTTCTCGTTGGTCATCAGCAGCGTGCTGGGTGTTTTTTCGCTCCGGGCCGGTTGCTCCGCGAAGTTGTAGTCCGTCTGGGCCCACTTGCCCGTGCGGAATTCGTAGCGGTGTTCCCAGTCGGTGATGTGGTCTTCGACGGCGCGCGTCCCGGTGTCGATCGGGTGGTCCACCTGCGACTCGGCGCACGTCGCATAGGCCCCCTTTTGATCGGCCAGGACCATCGTGTGTTTGCCTTCTTCGTGCTTGAACAAGTAGAAGATGCCCTCCTCCTCCATCAGCCGGGAGACGAAGGCGAAGTCCGTCTCGCGGTACTCGACGCAATAGCTTCTCTTCGGGTGGTTGCCCTGGACCTGGGAGACGTCGTAGTCGCTGAACCCTAGATCCTGGAAGATCTGCTGGATGATCTCGGGCGCCGTCTTGTCTTGGAACACCCGGCAATCCGTCGTCCTGGTCAGAAACCAGAGCCAGGGGACCAACTCCGCCCGGTAGTTCCGCCGGCCCTGGGGGTCTTCGTCGCCGGCGGCGAAACGCTTGACGCATCCGTTGACATGCCGCAGCGAGCCGTCGGCCAGCTTGATGCTCAGCGTGACGCGTTTGCCAACGATCTGCGCGGCCGCGATGTTGTTGTTGTCGGAGATCATGCCGACTTCGAAGTGGAACAGCCGGGAGATCTCCTCGTGGCCGCGAAACCCCGTGGCGACGAGCTCGTTTTCGCCCAGGGGCGTCTTGAGCCTGAGCATGCGGTGTTCTTGTTTGAGGGCCATGGCAGGTTCCCTGGGAGGATGGGGCCTGAATGCCGGGGGCGGCTTGGGGAGACCGTCATGCAAGCAGCCCGGCCGCCCTCCGCTGGGCTGCTTGCGCGACTCGATGCCGCCCAGGGCGGGCGACGAGGAGGGCAGATCGTGGCGGCCACGCCGGGAGCCACCCGCTCGTGCCGACGCTGTCTTTCCGGCCAGACGGGATGCAGCGCCGACCGCTCCCGCCCGCCACGCCGCCGGCCGTTGCCAGGCCTCTGCGGCCTGGCAGCGGCCGGCGAACCGCCATCGATCGAGCCGGCCTGGTTGGCGGCCATCAAGTCTTGGCCTCTTCAACCTTCCAGGTGAACTCGACATTGCCCTTCTTCTTGCCCGCGGAGTCGTTTTCGGTGTACGTCTGCTTGATCTCCTCAAAATTCAGCGACATCTGCTCCGAAGGCACCTGCTCGGACTGACCGCTGCCCCCGATCGAGTAGCTGGTCACCTGCACATTCTTCAACTCGTATGCCAGGTAGGTGACTCGACCGGCGTCCGTATACGACGCGGTGACGTGGATTTCGACCTTGGGGAACACCTTGCCCTTGGCCACGGCCTCTTGGAGCTTGGGCGACGACTTGTCGAGATTCTTACTGATGTTGATGTCGTGCAGGATCACGTCTCCGCGCCGCCTCTCCGTGCCCGTCGCGCCGCCGCCGGGCTTGGTCAGCCCCTGGGAGAACGACTCGATGGTCGTCCACCCCTTGTGTTTGTCGTCTTGGCATTCGCCGTCGACGCCGTCGAACTTGATGTAAGCAGCCATATCGACCTCCATCTGAGTGAAAACGGGTCAACTCTCGCCGCGGGTTCATCGAGCAACCTCCCGCCCGGCTCGGAGAAAACACGGGCGGGCCCCTTCAATCCACACCGCCTCGACAGCCCCTCGGCCACGTTTCTTGCTTCTATTTCGATTCTCGTGAGATGGCAAAAAAGGTTGCGTGGTTTCTTTCCACTTTTTCCTACAGTCACCCGGGTGGGCTCACCCTACGCGGAGGGCCGCCAGGGGGCCCAAATCGCGGACCAACCCCGCGGGCGATCGATCCAGGAAGACCCCCCTTGAATCGAATCGGTAGCTGTTGGCAGTCTCGCAATACCCCCCTCGAGCATCAATAACCCGGAATAGGTAGATGGCACTGTTTCCCGGGTCTGTCGCTCGACTTCTGTGCCGCCTGACGCTTCTCGGCGGCGCAAGTGCGATCGGCGCTTCGTGCACGCTGGTCCGCGTGGGCGGCACGGCGATCGTCGTCGACGGCGGCGTCCGCTATGCCGGCTCGAACCCTCTGCCCGACCTGGCGCTGCTGGCCGAGACGCCCGTCGACGCCGTGCTCCTGACCCATCCGCACACGGACGATTCCGGCGGCTTGCCGGTGATTCTCGAAGCCTGCCTGGGAGCGCCGGTGCTGGCCACGCCGCCCACGAGCGACCTGGTGGGAATCCTGCTGCAGGACGCCTTGCGTATGAGAAACGGCCCGGATCGCGAGGCCGAGTTGCCACTGTACAGCGAGCGCCAGGTCGAGCGACTTTTGCTGATTGAAGAAGCGGCGATGAATCAGCCGCACTCCGAAGGCTCGGCAGGCGCCTAGAGGGCGAGAATCTTGCTGACCTCGGCGGAGATTTCCGCCAACCGCCGGCGATCGCCCCCGCGCACCTCGGCGGTGGCCCAACTGGAGAACCCGATCTTGGCGAGTTCCTCGCGGACGCGCTGCCAATCGATGTCGCCCTCGTCCATGGGAAAGTCGAATCCCTTGGCCATCCCTTGGCTCATGGCGGTCTTCAGGCTGTACTCCTTGACGTGGATCTTGCCGATCCGCTTGCCGAGGACTTCGATCCACTGCTGCGGCACGCCCCAGCG
>JAAYCB010000191.1 GCA_012744395.1 Pirellulaceae bacterium | reverse complement strand
GCCGGCGGCGCCGAATGGGCGGATTCTGCCTTGATGGCAGCCGACGCGGCCCTCCTCTCCACTTCCATCGCGGCGAGCCATCCGGCGGGCCAGACCACCGGTCTGCCGGAGCGGTTCGCCTCGGCCGAGGATTTGGAGCAGTATCTGATCGACGACGCGCTGGACCGCTGGAAGCTCCTGTTCGGCAAGCCGGTCCCGATGAACGTGTTTCTCCAGCCGCTTCAGGTCGATTTGGCGGGGGCCGAAGGCGGCTTTGACGGCCATTCGGAGACGAACGTTCAGGTTGCGGGCGCTGACGAACCCGACCGTGTGGAGACCGATGGCCGTTACCTCTATTCGCTGGCAAGGCACGAGCTGACGATCCTCGACATTGGGCAGCAGGCCGAACCGGCCCTGGTCGCACGGCTGGCGATGACCGGCGATTCCCAAGGAATGCTCTTAAGCGGCGATCGCCTGACCGTGTTCAGCAGCTTCACCGGTCTTGAACAGCGGTCCGCGATCACGATCATCGACGTTTCCGACCCCACCGGGCCGTCGATCCTGGAGCGAACGCTGGTCGATGGCAAGTACAGCGGCGCTCGGGCGGTCGGAGATCAGGTTTTCTTAGTGCTCCGCGACGATTTCTTCTTGCCGCCGCCAATGGCCAAGGTTGACCAGTCGCTCTGGGACGTGGACGCCGGCGTCTCGGCGCCATTTCTGGAAGGCTGGTTGCGTGGTGGTTCGGAGCCAATCTATGAAACGCGGGAAGAATATCTCGCCCGCATCGAGGACCAGGTGCTCCAGCTGGTCATGCCGGCGAGCGCGACTTTCCAGGGCTCCGGGGAACCGATCGATTCAGGCTGGCTGCTCGACCCGTCCGACGTCTACCGCCCGGAGAGCGAGGGTGAAACCGTACTTGCCTCGGTGGTCGTGTTCAACCCCGCCGGCGATCAGGCGGGACCGGCCGGCGCGGTTGCCGCCGCGGTCTCGGGCGCCGCCACCGAGATGCATTTGTCCAGCGAGGGCTTGTTCGTGCTCAATTCGCGGGTCAACCGCTGGTCGGAGACCTTTGGCGGGGCGACCTACCTGAACTTTGCCGACGAAACCTCGATCTTGAAGTTTACCCTCGACGCCCAGACGGACGGCCTCGATCTGTCGGCAAAGGGAAGCGTCCCCGGCCGCCTGCTCGACCAGTTCTCCTTCGATGTCGAGGGGGGACTGCTCCGCGTGGCAACAACCTCGGGCGACCAGACGGATGCGGAAAACAACCTGTTCGTCCTCGAGCAGAGCGGCGACACCTTCCAGCAGGTCGGCCAGATTGTGGGTATCGCGCCGGGCGAGCAAATCTACGCCGCCAGGTTTCTCGGCGAGCGAGCCTACCTCGTCACATTCCAGAACACCGATCCGCTGCTGGCCATCGACTTGAGCAATCCGGCGGAGCCCAGAATCGCCGGCGAGTTGGAGATTCCGGGATTCTCCAACTACCTACAGTCGATCGGCGGCGGTTATCTCCTCGGGCTCGGGCGCATGGCCGATCCGGCGACGGGGCAGTTCGCCGAACCGCAGATTTCACTGTTCGACGTGTCCGACATCGGCAATCCAGAGCGGGTGGACGCCGCCACGATCCCGACGAGCCGTGCCGGCGGATTGAACCTGTTCGCAGATCACCACCGCGTCGCGTATTTTTCCGAGGATGGCGTGCTCACGGTGGTCGCGCCGGTTGCAGAGCAGACGGGTGAAAGCGCGCTCTGGGTCTACAAAATCGATACCGCGGCCTCCGGCGCCGAGGGCGATCGTGCGATCACGCATCTGGCGACGATCGAGCACGACGCGGACTTCGGCTGGTTCGGCTCGCGCGTCAGCCGGGCGGTCCGCCTCGGCGAGCGGCTCGTGGTCGTCTCCGACGACATGGTCAGCGTGCACGATCTCTTGTCGCCCCAGGCGGCCCTGGCGAGTGTCGATCACGGTTCG
>JAAYCB010000190.1 GCA_012744395.1 Pirellulaceae bacterium | reverse complement strand
GGCCGCCGCGCCGAGCGAGCAGTTGAAGATTGCCGTGATCGGCCTGGGGGGCCGGGCGCGGGGCGTGATCGGCGACGGGCTGAGATCTCCCGACTACCGGCTGGCGGCCGTCTGCGACATTTTCAAACCCCGCGTCGACAGCTACGTCGCCCAGTTCAACAAGGATCATGCCGGCGGGCCGATCAAGGGTTACACGCGGATATCCGAGATGCTTGACAGAGAACAGCTCGACGGCGTGATGGTCCAGACGACGACCCACGCCCGGGCATGGTGCGTCATCCAGTGCCTCAAGCGGGGGATCGACACATACATCGAAAAGCCGATGTGCTTGACGATTGAAGAGGGGCGCGCGATGGTCGATGCGGCCCGGAAACACAAGTGCGTCACGCAGGTGGGAACGCAGCAGCGGTCGATTCCGCTGAACAATTGGGCCTGCGATCTGATCCAGGCCGGAGCGATCGGCAAGGTCCGCGTTGTCGAAGCGCCGAATTTCATCGGGCCGATGGAGTGGGACGACAAGCCGGCGCAGCAGATGCCCGACGGCGGATCGGACGACTGGTGGGACATCTGGACGAACGCGGCCGAGTTGCGGCCGTACCATCAGGAGCTGCACTACGGCTGGGCGCGGTGGTCGGACTACGACGCCGGCGGGCTCTGCTTCGGGGTCAGCGGCTGGGGCACGCATTCCTACGACCAGGTGCAGCGCGGCCTGGGGACCAGCGACACGGCGCCGACGGCGATTCTGCTCGAGGAGAAGATGGAGACGCGCGACTCCGGCAGGTTCGGCCAGCGGCAGATCGGCGACGATGAGACGGGCGCCCCTTACTATGGCATGGCCAAGCTGAGCGGCCCCCGCGCGCGGATCACGATGCGCTACGCCAACGGCGCCGAATTGCGCCTCCATCTGGATGGCGATCGCGGGCCCGGGCTGGGCTGCATTTTCGTGGGAACCGGCGGCAAGATCGAGGTCAATCGCGACAAGATATCGGCCAATCCCAAGGAGCTTCTCGCCAGGGACGATCGGCCGAAGACGCTCGGCGAACTCGGTTTCTCGGAGACCCAGCCGCACATCCAGAATTGGCTCGATTGCATCAAGTCGCGCGAAAAGGCGAATGCCGACGTCGAGTACGGTCACTATTCGACGATGATCTGCAACCTGGTGAACGCCGTTCGAGAGACGGGGCTGGTCGGCAAGACGCTGCAATGGGACCCGAAGGCGGAACGGTTCACCAACTGCGACGAGGCGAACGAGAACCGCTGGATCAAGAGGCCCAGGCGGAAAGGCTATGAGCTCGACGTCTAGCCGGCGCCTTGCGCGGCCCGGCTGCCCTGGTCATGTGCCCCGCGGGGAACGGGACTCTTCCCGAGTTTCGATTAGGGGCGAATTCAGCCGAAGGAGACGAGCATGAGATCGTTGCGTACAGCGGGCACGGTGGCTCTGTTGGCGGTGCTGGCCGGTGCAACTCCGGCAGTGGCGGCTGAACAAGGCTTCGTCGCCATGTTCAACGGGAAAGACCTCGCCGGCTGGGAGGGCATGCCGGGCGGATGGTGGGTCGAGGAAGGGGCCATCACGTCGGAAAGCACGAAGGAACAACCCTGCCTCAAGGCCCACTATCTCTATTGGAAAGGCGGCGAGCCGGCCGATTTCGTGCTGCGCTTCCAGTACAAGCTGATCGGTGGCAACTCGGGCGTGCAGATCCGCAGCCAGAAGCGTCCAGACTGGGACACTTGGGGATATCAGGCCGACATGGAAGCCGGCGGGCAATGGACAGGTTGTCTCTTCCAACACGACCGGGACGGCGTGGTGATGCGCGGCAAGAAGGCCGTGATTCGCGAAGACGGCACTCGGGTGGAAGAGGAATTCGCCAGCGGGGATGAGCTCCAGGCAAAGGTCAAGCCGGACGATTGGAACGATTACGAGATCGTTGCCCGCGGCAGCAGGATCACGCTGGCGATCAACGGTCACTTGATGTGCGAGGTGGATGATCGCCACGCCAGGCTCGCCTGCAAGCGGGGCATCATCGCGCTGCAAATGCATCCCGGCCCGCCGATGAAGGTGCAGTTTCGCAATCTGCGGATCAAGCTGCTCGACTGACCCAGAGAAGGCAATCTTCTGAGCCTGTTGTCTGCCGCTATTTTTCGCCCCTCGGCGACCTCCGCCGTCGACCGTCTCGGTGGTGTTGGTGTTTGCCGGGCGGCGGCGCGGCCGTCCGGTTTGCGCGGCTCTCGGATTCCCCAAGATTCCCAGTCCGCTTTGCGTCCCCTTTCCGGTTGGATTAGAATTGCCGGTTGCTCGCTCGCTGCGTCGGGCGACCGTGTCGGAAAATTGAGCACCTTGGACTCTTCGAGGAGAAAGACATGAAACGGCGTTCTCGGACCCTTCTCTCGGCAGGGCTGGCCGGTCTGGCAGCCGCCCTGGCGATCGCGCCCTGTGCGGCGTTTGCCGCCGCCGACGAGGCGGGCTTCAAGCCGATTTTCGACGGCAAGACGCTCAACGGCTGGGACGGCAACCCGAAATGGTGGTCGGTCGAGGACGGTGCGATCACGGGCATCACGAGCGAGAAAGACCCGCTCACCTACAACGAATTCTGCATCTGGCGGCAAGGGGAACTCGACGACTTCGTGCTGCGTTTCAAGTTCCGCCTGATCGGCGGCAACTCGGGAGTGCAGTACCGGAGTTGGGAAGAGCCCGAGAAATGGGGCAAGTGGGCGATTGGCGGATACCAGGGCGACTTCGCCTCGAACGAGCAGTACACCGGCATCCTCTACGGCGAACGCTACCGTGGAATTCTCGCCTTGCGGGGGCAGAAGGTGGTGATCGGCGAGGACCACAAGCCCAAGCTGGTCGAGCAGTTCGGCGACGCGGCCGAGTTGCAGAAGCAGATCAACATGGGCGGCTGGAACGACTACGAGGTGGCCTGCAAGGGCTACACGATCACGCATGTGATCAACGGCCACAAGATGATCGAGGCGGTCGACGAAGATCGCGCCCTGCGCCGCCGCAGCGGCCTGCTTGCCTTCCAGATTCACCAGGGGCCGGAGATGAAGGTTCAGGTCAAAGACATCCGGCTCAAGCGGCTGCCCATGGAAGACGTGAAGAAGATCGTCCTGATTGCCGGCCGGCCCAGTCACGGCTACGGCAGCCACGAGCACAACGCCGGCTGCCTGCTGCTGGCCAGGTTGATCAACGAGAACGTGCCGGGCGCCTACGCCACCGTGTATCGGAACGGCTGGCCGGCTGATCCGACCGCCCTGGACAACGCCGATTCGGTCGTGATGTTCTGCGACGGCGGCGGGGGGCACGTGGTGATGCAGCATCTGGACGAGCTGGATGCCATGGCCAGGCGGGGCGTGGGGATCGCCGCGCTGCACTACGGCGTGGAGGTGCCCAAGGGCAAGGCCGGCGACCTGATGCTCAAGTGGACCGGCGGCTATTTCGAGATCAACTGGTCGGTCAATCCGCATTTCCAGGCCGAGTTCACCACGTTTCCGGAGCATCCAGTCGCTCGGGGCTTGAAGCCGTTCGCGATCAACGACGAGTGGTATTACCACATGCGCTTCCCCGAGGGCATGAAGAACGTAACGCCGATCCTCACCACGGTGCCGCCCGACAGCACGCGGGAGCGACCCGACGGCGCGCACAGCAACAATCCCACGGTCCGCGCCCGCAAGGGCATGCCGGAACACCTGGCCTGGGTGGTCGAGCGCGAAGACGGCGGCCGCGGTTTTGGCTTCACCGGCGGCCACTGGCACTGGAACTGGGCCTGCGACAGTTTCCGCAAGGCGGTTGTCAACGGCATCCTCTGGACGGCCAAGATGGAGGTGCCGCCGGGCGGCTTCGATACCCCGCGGCCGACGATCGACGAGCTGCTGAAGAATCAGGACTTCGAGCCCAAGGGCTTCAACCGCCAGGAGTGGGAAAAGAAGATCGAGGAGTGGAACGCGTCCAGGTAAGGGCGGCGGGCAGCGGCGGGCCGTTCAGCCGCCGCCATCCGGCGGGCCAGCGCGGACGTTGGCCCGGAAGGAAAAGCCCGCCGGAGGCGCTGCGCCAGCCGGCGGCTACTTCCGCCCGAATCCTTCCTCCCGCAGCGCGCCGAGCAGGCGGTTCAGCCTGGGATACTTCGCCCTTAAGGCCAGAGCTTGCCTCTCGGCCAGGCCCGCCTGGTCGGTGCCGGCGAGCGCTTCGCGCAGATCGGCGAGGATTCTGGCTGCCTGCTGATATGCCCTGGTGGAACGCTGGTCAACCAGCTTCTTGATCTTCTTCACATGGAAGGTCGGGTCAGCGGCCATCTTCTTGAGTTCCCGCTTGCGCTGGCGGGTAGCTTCGGCCGCGGTCTTGGCCTCTTCTTCGCCTGCGATGTCCTCGGCGAGACGGGACAACTCGGCGATCGTTCGGCTGGCGGGGGTTGTCGGCCACGCCGGGCATTGCGACTCTTGCCGGAATTTCGCCAGAATCTCCGACCGCACTGGCGAATCCTTGTTGGCGAGGATTTCCATCAGCCACTGGTCCTTCGCCGCGGCCGGCTGGCCGGCAAGCCACCGGCTGTATTGGGTGAACGGATCCTCCTGCTGCGGCAGCGGACCGCTCTGCCGGCCCGCCGCCGCGATCAAGGCATGGCGGATGCCATAGAATTCGGCCAGGGCGGATTGGGCGGTCGACAGGTCGTTCAAGCCGGCCGGGACGGGCGCTTCGAAGGTCTCCTCCGGAGCGTGGTTGCTGGCGCAGTCGACCGCCAGCCGGGCCAGGTAGAGCGGCCGCAGGTCGCCGGCCAGTATCTCGGCCCTCAACGGAGCGAGCGGGTCGACCATGACGCCGATGTCCCAGAGCTCCTCCAACTCGCCGGGTTCGTAGTAGGGGATGATCGAAAGGATGCCGCCGCTGCCCTGCTTGTCCTTCACGAATCGAACCGACTCGCCGTCGAGGTATGGTTGGGCGGCCGCCGGGTCGGGCAGGCCGTGGGGCAGGCGAACAAGCAGCGAGCGAATGCCGAAGTTGGCGTAGTGCAGATAAAAATCATAGCCTCGGCGGAGCATCTCCGCGGTGTTTCCGTGGAAATCGCCAAAGTGATACTCGTTGTCCAAAGACCACGGCGTAATCTTCGCCCGCGAGGACTGCTTGCGCATGTAAGCCAGATTCTCGTGGCTGACCGGCGCATCGACGGCTCGAAACGCGATGTACTGGTATTCGCTCATGGCTGCCCGGAGTCTCGCATCGCTGGACATCCGTTGCGGACGGGAATCTGGGGACTTCCCGACGGATTCCGGCTGCCGCGCCGGCGGTTGAACGCCGGGTGGAGATTTCGGCAGGATTCTCCGCCGGTTCGAGACGCGCGGCCTTGCGTCTGCCTTCCCCCGGATGCAAGCTTAGGCAATGCCGTCCGGGACTGTCAACCTGCCGAGTGGGACGCCCTGCCATGGGCGTTCAACCCGCAAGGCGGGCAGTCGCCGGAGACGGATTCGGGGCAGGTGCTCCCGCGTCCCGCTCCGGCTATAATCTGGATCCTGCCAAGGCGGATCAGGGGGGCCGGCAGCCGCCGCCGATTCCCGGCCCGGAAATCCGAGGCACGCAACCTTCCTCAAATTGCACTGCGGCAACCACCGGGGCAAGCGTTCGCGCCGCGCGACGGTCTCGATCAGCGGTTGCCCACCAAGACTGGGAGAACCATGCCATGAACGCCAGCGGAGCCACGCATCTCCATCGCCGCGATGTTCTGAAGCAGCTTGCCGGACTGGCCGCGACGGCGCCATTTTTTGTCCCGGGGCGAGCCCTGGGAGCGGAAGACAAGGTTGCCGCAAGCGAGCGGATCACCCTTGGCCACATCGGCTGTGGCGGGCGCGGCACGGCCCTCTTCCGCAGCATGCAACACCTTGCCGCGGCCCAGAGCGTCGCCGCGGCCGACTGCTACGCGAACAGGCGGCAGGCGATCGCCGCCGTCTGCAAGGGGACTGCCTACGCCGATTTTCGCGAACTGCTCGCGCGCGGCGACATCGACGCCGTGGTCATCGCCACCCCCGATCACTGGCACGTTCCGATCGGCGTCATCGCCGCTCGGGCCGGCAAGGACGTCTACATCGAGAAGCCGCTCGGCGTTTCGATCGAGCAGGACCTGGCGATGCAGAAGGTGATCGAAGACTCCGGGCGCGTCTTCCAGTACGGGACCCAGCAGCGGAGCATCCCCCATTGCTGGAACGGCTGCGAACTGGTCCGCCGCGGCGCGATCGGCAAGCTGAAGGCGATCGAAGTCGACGCTCCCAACGGCGGATCGGGCGGATCGACCGCCGAGGCCCCGATCCCCGCGGGCTTCGACTTCAACATGTGGTGCGGACCCGCTCCCTCGCGGACGTACACCGCGGACCTCTGCAAAACCCCCGGCACTTACTGGGTCTACGACTACTCGATCGGATACCTGGGCGGCTGGGGCGCCCATCCACTGGACATCATGGTCTGGGGCAGCGACGCCGACCTGACGGGACCGGTCGTCGTCGAAGGCACCGGCGCGATCCCCACCGAGGGGCTCTACGACACGGTCTACAACTGGGACATGAAGATCAAGCTCGGCCAGGTCGATCTGGTCTTCCGGCCGGGGGCCGATCGGACCCGCTTCATCGGGACCGACGGGTGGATCCAGGTCGCTCGGGGAGCCCAGCACAACGCGGCCAGCGATCCGGCCTTCGATCCGAAAGTGTTGCTAGAGCCGCTGGTTCCCGAGCCCGAGAGTCTGCAAGTCAGCACGAACCACTCGGCCAACTTCATCGACGCGGTCAAGACCCGCAAGACACCCGTTTCGAACATCGCCGACGCGGTCCGCAGCGACATCCTCAGCCTGCTCTGCGACATCGCCGTGCGGACCGGCGAGAAGATCACCTGGGACCCGGTGAAACGCGCGCTGCTCAATCCGAGCCAGCGGGCGAAGGCGATGTTCTCGCGGCCGATCCGCGGGCCCTGGACGCTGTAGGGAATCCGCGCTAGGCCAGTTGCAATGAGAGCGATCGTCGCCATCACGGCAATCCTCGCCTGCACAAGCTGCGGCTGCCGCCGCCCTGCTCAAGCAGTGGCGGAGCGCGCTGCGCCAGCGCCGCCCGAGCGGGCCGCCGAAACCGCCCCGGTCTCCGCGGCCCAGACCGCCGCGCTTGAGCGGATCGGCGCGGCGGGCGGGAGCGCGACATTGGATGGCAGCGGACTTGCCGTCGAGATCGATCTGGCGAGCGAGCGCGTGTTCGCCAACGAACAGTCAGTGCTCGCCGTGCTGGAGTTCCCGAGGCTGAACAAGCTCCGCTTGGCCGTCAGCTCCGTCTCCGCCGAGACCCTCGCTCGACTGGCTGCGCTGGAGAACCTCGAAGAGTTGCTGCTCCAGGATGCTCCCCTGGCGGACGAGAGTCTGGCGGCGCTGCTTCAGAAGATGCCCCAGCTGCGCCGGTTGACGCTGCGTCGAATGAGCCGGGTGACCGACGCGGGGCTCGAAGCCGTGGCCGGCTGCGGCCGGCTGGAAGTGCTCGCCCTGATCGAAATGAACCAGCTGAGCGGAGCGGGGCTCGAGCGGATCGCGCGGATCGAGCGACTCCGCTCGCTGGACCTGCGCAACTGCGGCCGGCTGGCCAGCGGCGACCTTGCCCGGCTGGCGGCGATGGCACGGCTGGCCGAGTTGAAGCTCGGCGGGCCGGTGATCGACGACGGCGTGCTCGTCGCGCTGGCCGGGCTTCCGCGGCTGGAGTCGCTGGCGATCGAGGAGGCCGAGGTCACCTCGGCCTGTCTGGATCGGCTTGCCGAGGTGGAAGGGGTCCCGGCAAGGCTGCGCTCGCTGGCACTGGCCCGTTGCTTTGACGTTACCGACGAGACGCTCCAGGCGATCGGAAAGTTTCCGAACCTGGAGACCCTGGCGACCAACAACATCCTGCTCAGCGGTGCGTTTCTTGAAGCGCTGAGCGAATCGGATGGAAACGTGCCGCCGCTGAAGACGCTGGTCCTGGCTAACGGATTCTTGGCGGACGAAACGGTCGCCCACCTGCCCAGGCTCTTTCCAGGCCTCGTGCGCCTCGACCTCCGCGGAAATCTCGGCATCACGGACAAGTCGCTAGAGGTATTCAAGCAACTGCCGGACTTGAAGCAGTTGCAGCTCGAAGGCACGGCGGTGGGCCGGGAGCGAACGTGTCGCGTGCGTTCCCAAGCTGGAGCCTGAGAACGAGGTAGGCCTGACGACTGATCGCCTTCTGTTTCGCGTTTTCGCCCTTTCGTGTTTTCGCGATCCTCTTCCGCCTGCAACCTGCCGGCTCAGACATCCGCATACATGCAGAACTCGAAGGGGTGCGGTCGGAGCCGCAGGGCATCGACTTCATTTTCCGACTTGTACCAGATCCAGGTGTCGATCACGTCGGGAGTGAAGACGTCGCCGCGGAGCAGGAAGTCGTGATCCGCCCGCAGCGCGGCGAGGGCGTCTTCGAGGGAGGCGGGCGTCTTCGGCACACTGGCGAGTTCCTCGGGTCCGAGGTCGTAGATGTCCTTATCGAGCGGTTCGCCCGGATCGATCTTGTTCTGGATTCCATCGATCACGGCCATCAGGATCGCCGAGAAGGCCAGGTAGGGGTTGCAGCTTGGATCGGGGCACCGGTATTCCAGCCGTTTTGCCTTGGGGTTCGGGCTGTACATCGGGATGCGGACCGAGGCCGACCGGTTTCGCTGCGAATAGGCGAGGTTGACCGGCGCCTCGTAACCGGGGACGAGGCGCTTGTAGCTGTTCGTCGTGGGGTTGGCGAAAGCGCAGATCGCCGGCGCGTGCTTGAGCAGCCCGCCGATCCCGTAGAGGGCCATTTCGCTGAGGCCGGCGTAGCCGCCGCCGGCGAACAGGGGCTCGCACCCTTTCCAGATCGAAATGTGGGTGTGCATCCCCGAGCCGTTGTCGCCGTAGAGCGGCTTGGGCATGAAGGTCACGACCTTGTTGTGCCGCCGGGCGACGTTCTTGACGATGTACTTGTACATCATCATCTGGTCGGCCATTTTTACCAGGTCGTTGAACCGCAGGTCGATTTCGGACTGGCCGGCGGTCGCCACCTCGTGGTGCTGGGCTTCGACTTCCAGCCCGCAGTCGATCATCGTCTGCATCATCTCGTTGCGGATGTCCATCAGTTGATCCGCCGGCGGGACGGGGAAATAACCCTCCTTGAACCGCAACTTGTAGCCCAGGTTCGGCTTTTCGTCGCGGCCCCGGTTCCACTGCCCTTCGACGCTATCGACCACGTAGAAGCACTGGTTGTTCGAATGGTCGTAGCGGATCTCGTCGAAGATGAAGAATTCCGCTTCCGGGCCGATCAGGCAGGTGTCGCCAATGCCCGTGCTCTTCAAGTAGTTGATCGATTTGCGGGCGACGTTCCGCGGATCGCGGGAATAGTCCTCCCGCGTGATCGGGTCCTGGATGTTGCAGATCATCGACAGCGTCGGCAGCTCGGTGAACGGGTCGAGCGAGGCCGTCTCGGGCTGCGGGACGACGAGCATATCGCTCTCGTTGATCGCCTGCCAGCCGCGGATGCTCGAGCCGTCGAACCCCAGGCCGTCCTCAAACACGTCCTCGTCGAGCTTGCCCACCGGGATCGTGAAATGCTGCCACAGACCGGGAAAGTCCATGAATCGCAGGTCGATTGACTTGACATCCTTTTCCCGGCACATGGCCAGAACTTCCTTCGGCGTCACGGATTGCTCCTTCCAGAAACGGGGTAAATGTTAATCTGCGCAAGGGCCCCGATTACGCGCGGATGTGGGCCGGATGAGCGCGGTATCGGTGGCAATTGCAGCCCGGCCGTGAGCACCCGCTGATGCAAACCCGGTGCCGCGACCCGGCGCCGAGGCAAGGTGTCAACACGCAAATCCTTGTAGCACAATCAGTTATATGTTCTGATTGATCGCCGCGGAAAAGAACGTGCCGCCGCGCGGGTGCCTGTTTCCTGGGCAGGACATGCCTAGACCACGCGCAGCGCGCGCCCCGGGAGAGTTCCCGCCCGCTCGCCGGGGGCAGTTGGGGCTTGTCAAGAATCGCGCCGCCAGGCCGTGACGGAAGCGGATGCGGAGACCCGGTCGTCTCGGGCAATCTGCCTGCGAGCGGGAAATAGCTCGGCCTGTTCTTCGCCGGGGGGGTCGCCCGATGTTTTCCGTGCGGACCATCGCTCCCAGAGAAGGAGGAAGGCCGGCACGAGGATCGTGCGGATCACGAACGTGTCGAGCAGGATTCCAAGCGACAGGGCGAAGCCCAACTCATGCATCGCGCGGAGCGTGCCACTGGCCATCGAGGCGAACGTGCCCGCCATGATCAGGCCGCAACTGGTGATGATCCCCCCGGTGCGGACCAGGGCGACGCGCATCCCTTCGTCGACGCCTCGCCGGCGCTGCTCTTCGAACACGCGGGTCACGAGGTAGATATTGTAGTCCTGGCCGACGGCGATCAGGATCACGAACAGGAAGACCGGCACTTTCCAGTCCAACCCGTGATAGCTCGCGCCATACAGCCCGCGAAAGAACGTCTCCGTGATCTCGATCGTGACGAAGTACCCGAGCAGGACGGAGAGGATCAGGTAGATGCAGATCCACGGGCGCCGCAGGAGGACGATCAGGACGGCGAGGACGGCGAGGGGGACCAGTCGCTGGATGAGAACCAGATCGCTTGCCGTGATGGCGCGGAGATCACGAATCCCGGCGGTCGTTCCCACGAAATAGAAGGAGGCCTTGTGCCAGGGCGATTCGGGCTGTTCGGCCAGCGAGCAGAGATAATCCTCCACGGCATCGAGGGTCCGGATGCTCTCGATCGAGAACGGATCGTGGCGAAGGACCAGGTCCAGCCGCGTGATCTTGCCCGCGTATTCCGGCGATTGGGCGAGGTAGGTGCTTTGCGTTCTCTCGTGGCGGCGGATCATCGTATCTTTGATCGTGCCAAACAGCCCGGTCTTCTTCGCATCGCCCAGCGGGGCGGTGAGGCTTCGCACGGTGCTGATCGGCGGCGGCGCGTGCGGTGGCAGGTCCGCCGGGCGGAACTTGGTCAACTGGTCGGCCAGCGGCTGAATCTTCTGCCACAGGCCCTCGTCGGTGTCCAGCCCACCTTTCGGGTCGTAGGCCAGCACCGTGACCGGGCCGACTTCCCCCCCGGGGAAATGGCGGCGGAGCAGGTCGGTCCCGCGGACGCTCGGGCGCCCGGTCTGCAACTCGCTCAGCAGGTCGTAGGTGATGTCGGTTTGAATGCCCTCGCGGGCGATTGGAAGGAGCAGCAAGAGGCTGCCGATGAAGATCAGTCCCGGCCGGGCGATGATCAGCCGGCTGAGTACTTCCCAGACCGCGCTACCCTTGGAAAGGCCGCGCGGGCCCGGGCGGTTTTCCCCGGTCACGGACGGCATTTCGCCGGGTGGCTTGGGACGCACCGGACCGATCCCCCAGGGCCAGAAGACGGCCCGCCCGGCGGCGCGGAGCAGGGCCGGCGCCAGGCTCAGCGCGGCAGCTAGCGCGACCAGCAGGCAGAGCGCGATTGCCGGGCCGCTGTTGCGAAACTTGCCGAAATCGCAGAAGATCAGCGTGCCGAGGCCGAGGATCGTCGTCAGTGCGCTGGCCACCAGCGCGCCGCCGACGTTCGCCAGCGCTTCCTGGATCGCCAGCGGGGGGGCCAGCCCGCGCTGCAATTCCTCCTTGTATCGGGCGATCAGAAAGAGACAGAAATCGGTGCCGGCTCCGAAAAGGATCACGGTCACGAAGATCTTCGTCGTCTTGAAAATCTTGAAGTCGATTCCGGCCTGACCGCACCACTGCGTCGCCAGAGCGACCAGCCCGGTGCTCATCGCCACCGAGACGCCGATCGTGGCCAGCGGCACGATCACCAGTCCCGGCGCTCGATAGACGGCCAGCAGGATCAGCAGCACCAGGGCGATCGTCGTCCATTCCGTGTTGCGGATGCTCTCCTCGGCGGCGGAGAGCATGTCCGACCCGATCGCCGCCGAGCCGGTCACGCCCAGGTTCAGCCCTGGCGGAAAGTCCGGCTCTGCCGCCAGTTCATCGAGCGATTCGGACACCATCCGCAGCAGACGCATGTTGTCAATCGCCATGAACTCGTTGCGCAGCTGAAGCAGGATCAGCAGGGCCTGCCCCATTTCGCCGGGATCGCTGACGAGCTTCTGGCCGACCACTTCCGTCCGCTGGCTGATGACGTTGGCGATCGGCCCGGACTCCTGATCGGCGGGCGAGAAACGGAGGACCAGCCGATCGGCGACGGCGAGGTCCTCGGGCCTGAGCGGCCCATCGTGGCGGGCGACGACGAGCACGATCTGGCTCTTGGCGAGCACGTCCGGAAACGCCCGCTCAAGAAGCCTCTCCCCCTTCGCACTCGTCATTTCCGCCGGCAGGTAGGCGAAATCGCCGTCGCGGGTCACCTCCTCCCATCGCGGCGCGACCCAGCGGACGCCAACGAGTGCCACCACCCAGGCCGCCAGCACGGCCGGCCACCAGCGCGAAATGAAGCCACCGAGGCGGGAGTACATCGCGTCGGGCAGTCCTTCCTGGCCGCAGGGCGACGAGGGGGAAACATGAAACACAAACCGGAAATATCAACATTCGCCGCGTGGGCGTGCGACGCTTCTGCCCGGGCAGCGGAGACGCCGCTCCACATCTCATCCTACCAGATCGAATCGGCGGCTCAAGAGGCGCAACGCCGACGATGGCCAGGCACGGTACCCGCATTTTGCCCAATCGGAAAATCCTGCCGGAGCCCGCCCTTGTCGCCGAGTACGACGTTCAGCTTGCCGCTGGTGGCCACCTTCTCCAGGATTTCCAATTCCCCGAGCCGCATCAGCCTCGGATTGCCTTCCCGCACCCCTACCGCGCGCTACGGCACGAGCGGCAGCGAAAAGAGCGAAATGCTGTAGGGGGCGACCGTGATGGAATCGGTGATCCCTTCGACGGGCCTTTTCTCGATGGCGACCCTGGCCGGTTCGCCCGGGCTGTTGAAGGCCATCGGATCGCTGCCGGCGATCTCGCGCAATGTCCCCTTGCCGGTGATCGAAAGCCCGTTGAGAGTCAGCGGCACGGCCAGGCGTTCGGCCGTCGGGTTGACCACGCCGAGCGTGAGCACCGCACCTTCCTCGTTGAGCGCGGCCAGGGCGTCGAGCGGCCGCCCGCTCTCCGTGGCCAGCGGCGTGACGCCGAAATAGCGCCGATAGAGCATCAGCACAAGGCCGGTGGTCTCCAAGGCCGCGCTGGTCTTCGTTGTCTTGATGCAGCCGATCACGTTGACCGTCTGGGCATAGTTGGCCATCAAGAACATCTCGCTGTTGCGGCCGATCTCGTGGAGTCCCGCCGCAATCCCCAGGGCGTCCTTGAGGAAGTAGCGGGTGCCGATTTCCCCGTAGACGTGCGGCCCGTACCAGTAGTTCCACTCGTCCAGGGCGATGCGAATCTGCTTGCCCTTCAGCGCCGGGATTTCCTCGCGGTAGCGGCGGTGCGCCTCGGCCTTGTTGCGCACCTGGTCGCGCATCTGGTTGACGTGGGCGATCACCCCGGGGCGCTCCTGGCAGTAGAAATGCTCGCTGACGAGGTCCATGTGGTCGGCGCAATGGCGCATCATGCCCTCGCTCCAAGCGCCGACGGCCCCTACGGCGATGACCTTGATCGAGGGGTCGGCCGCCCGCATCCTGTCGACGAACAGGTTGTGCTTCTTGGTGTATTCCTCCAGCGGCATGTGGCCGAGTTGCCAGCCGCCGTACATCTCGTTGCCAATCCCCCACCAGTTGACCTGGTAGGGCTCGGCGTGCCCGTTCTCCGCCCGGCGCTTGCCCATCGGCGTGCCGGCCGCGCTGTTGGCGTACTCGAGCTGCTGCACCGCCATTTCGACTCCGCCGAGCCCTGAGTTGACCACGACCAGCGGCTCGGTCTCCAGCACGCGGCAGAAGGCGGTGAACTCGTCGAGCCCGAAATCATTGTGCTCGATTCCCTGCCACGCCGGATTCTTTCGCGGCGGACGGCGGTCCGGGGCTCCGATTCCGTCGGTCCAGTCGTAGCCGCTGACGAAATTGCCGCCAGGCCAGCGGTAAATGGGCGCGTCGAGCTGCTTGAGCAGGGCCAGCGTGTCCGACCGCATCCCCTGAACATTGTCCGCCGGCATCAGCGAGACCGTGCCCACGAAGAACCGCCCGCCGCCCGAAGCGCTGATCTCCAGCCGCCCCTGGTCGCTGTCGGCGCCGGCGATGAACTCCAAGGGCGTTTTCACGTAGTCGCTGGAAAGCCGATCGATCCTGACCGTGTGGCGATCGGCGCGCTCCGTGCCCCAGACGAGGCTCACCTCGACCGGCGCCGCCGAGGCGTCGCCCCGCAGCCAGATTCGCCCCGTGTACTGTTTGCCTTTCTTCAATCCCAGACCGGCCTGCCCGATGCCGCACGGCGCGCCACCGGCAACCGTGATCGCGGGCGTATGCCGGCCGACGAACGCTCCCTCGGCGATCATCGCCACTTCGGCCTCGCCGACCGGCTTCCAGGGCGAGGCGGGCGATCCCACCGGATCGAAGAACTTCCGGTCCTCGAGCATTTCCGCCCAGATTCCCCCGTAGATGCAGCGGCCCAAGTGTTCGATGAACTGGCCGTAGACGTACTTCTCGATCTTCGCGCCGCGCCGGGCCCCGTCAACGACAATCGCGGGCTCGGCCGGCAGCCTGGCCAACAACTCCAATTCGACGTCGTCGAACCACGCCTTGCCGGTCGCCAGCCCCCAGCCGCCGAACAGGCAGTTGATTTGCAGGGTATCCGCAATCTCCGTCTCGAACTCCACTTCGACCCGCGTCCAGTCGCGGGTCCCCTCGATCGCCCGGGTTCGCACTTGCTGCATGTTGTGGATATTCAGCAGGGCCCCCTGTCCGCCCCGGAGTTGGAGATTCTCCGTCTTGATCCAGCCGGAGAGTCGATAGCGGGAGAAGGGCTCGACGGCAACGCGGATCAACCACGAGAGGTCGCCGCCGGACTGCGAAGAGATCATCACGCTCCGCTGCCCGGTCCTGCCGGCCGCGGCATGTTCAAACAAGCCGCTGCCTTGCCAGGTGTGCGTCTTCCAGGCGGTCGGTTCGTCTCCGGCAGCCTGCTCGAACGAGCCATTGGCGAGTAGATTCTTTTCCCGCGGCCCTTCCGCCGCCGGCAGCCGCGCGACCAGCACGGCGGCAAGCAGCAACAGGGACGCGGGCAGTCTCGTGGCGGCCGATTTCATCGGGCGGTCTCCTCGGCTTGATTGGAAAAGCGATCGTGGACGAATTCGCGGACCCTTAGTGGATCCGGCTCTTGGCCGGCGGGGCGATCGCCTCGCGGAGCCGATCGGCCGCGCCGCATGCCTCGGCGGCCAGGTCGCTGCAATACCGCGTGAGCATCGCCCGTGCCGCATCGGGGGCCTGTTGCCAGCGTCGCAGCGCCTCGGCCTCGGCCGATTCCTGCTTCTCCAGGCAGCGGGCCTCGAACGCCGCCCAGGCGGTCCGCACCGGGCCGATTCGGGCCTCGTAGTCTTTATCCACCAGGTCGGCCAACGCCTTGAACTTCCACCAGGCCAGACGCAGATCGGAATCGAACGTGCCCGCCGGCGGATGGAAGTGGTGCTCGAGTGAAAGCAGCGTGCCGGGCTCGACCGGCGGCCCGTAGGCCTCCGGCGTGGATGTGATTCCCACGTACCAGGGCGTCAGCGGGCTGATGTCGGGCCGGCAGGCCGTGCGCCAGTAGATGCAGCCGATCTCGGCGGGCAGCCGGTCGCGAAGCTGGAACACGGCCGCTTCCTGCGTCGCGCGGCCAAACAGGGGCACGATCCCTTCCCGGTTGCGCAAGATGGCGGCGACGTCGGCCACGGCGAGTTTCTTGTGCGCGGTGACGGCAAACGGCAGCGCCTCGGCCGGCGGCCAGGTCCACGTGCCGCCGCTGGCCATCTCCTGGCCGCGGAACTGCCGCCGGTCGGGCGCCAGTCGCTCCGGCTTCTGGTATGCCTTGCGGAAACTGAATCGCTCGCGCTCCGGATCGAACCAGCCCCGCGCCGCGGCGTAGCTGACAAGATCCGGCGAGGCGCAGAAGTTGGCCGTGTCGTCGAGGTCCACTTCGCCGATAATGTAGACGTTCGGCAGAATCGCCACCTTGTCGTCCGGCACGCGCTGCGCCACCCAGCGCCGGCCGCGGACCACGGCCACCAGCCACGCCTCGCGGGGGTCGGCCACCACGTAGGTCCGACCGGAATCCGCGTAGCCGAAACACTCGACCAACTGCCCGATCAGCTCCATTCCCTCGCGCGCGGTCTTGGCTCGCTGGGCGACCAGTCGGCGGAGCATGTACCCGATGCCGCCGTCGCGAATCTCGCCCCGCGCGACGAGCGCATCGTAGCCGTCTTCGCGGCTCCGGCAGCCGTCGCTGGCGATGGCCACGCCCCACTCGTTGAGATATCCGTCGCTGTAGGCCAGCCCCGGATTTTCACTCCACAAGAAGGCCCAGGTCTCGGGCGCCTCGTCGAGCTGCCCGCCAAACTGCAAGTCGACCCGCGCGCCGGGCGGATGCTGCCGGCGGGGAATCTTGTGGAAATGCAGCACCCGCCGGCCGCCGTTTTCCTCGTTGTGGCCCACCAGAACGGAGCCGTCGGCCGATGCCGCCCTGCCCACCACCACGGCATAGCAGGCCAACAGCGGCGCGCTGGCCCAAGACAGCAGCAGGCTCCAAACCAAGACAACAATCCAGACACGGCGCGCGGCGGGCATGGCGGACTCCCGGGTTGAACAGGTGGAAAGGTTGCCTCGGTGGCCTGTCCAGTTTACCTTGCCACCAGGGCGGCGTGCCACAAGGGTCCGCAGAATCGTCCCGTTGCCGCCTGGACGGGGTCGATCCTGGCGGCGGTTGAGTCTGACTTGGCGATGGCCGTCCCCCCGGTTGCAGAAGTCGACGATTGCCCGGTGTTTTCGAACCGGATTCGATCAACGCGCGATCGGCAGGCAGCGCAAACGGCGATCCGCGTGAGCGTTGCCCGGCCGTGACAACTGGCCGCGCCGTGATTTGCCATAGCCCTGCTTTGCGGAGGATTTGCCATGCGTACGGGAGCTTCCTTTTCTCGGCGGCGATTTCTGAGTACCACAGCGGCTCTTGCAGCGCCCTACCTGCTTCCCTCGGGGGTTCTGGCCGGGGCGGACCGCGCCGGGGCCAACGATCGGATCAACCTTGCCTGGATCGGCGTGGGCCGCCGCGCGCACCAGATGCACGGCGACCTGGCCAGCGCTCCGAGCATGCCCGGCGAAGCCCGCGTCGTCGCCGTCAGCGACGTCTACCTCGAGAAGTGCCGCCTCTACATCGAGGCGTACCGGGAGAAGGTTCTCAAGGCCGAGGGCGGTCCGATCGCCGTCTACCAGGATTACCGCGAGTTGCTCGACCGCGGCGACATCGACGCGGTGATCGTGCCCACGCCGGAGCACTGGCGGGCGCTGGCCTGCATCCACGCCTGCCAGGCCGGCAAGGACGTGTACGCCGAAAAGCCGCTCAGCCTGACCGTCCGCGAAGGCCGGGCCATGGTCCAGGCCGCCCGGAGGTACAAACGCGTGTTCCAGGTCGGCACCCAGCAGCGCTCGATGTTCCGCAACCGCGAGGCGACCGAGTTGCTCCGCAACGGGCGATTGGGCAAGCTCTCGGCCGTTGTCTGCGGGCTGTGGGCCAGTTCCCGCCCCTACGCCGATTTCGACATTCCCGCCGAACCGATTCCCGCAGGCATGGACTGGGACAGGTGGTGCGGGCCGACCGAACCGGTCCCCTACAACGACCGCGTGTACCTGACCTACAACGACCCGGGCTGGCACAACATCTGGCAGTATTCGGGCGGCAACCTCGCCAACACCGGCTCCCATGCCCTGGACATCGTGCAGTGGGGGCTTGGCACGGACGACACCGGACCGGTCGAAGTCTGGGCGGAGAGCGCCAGCCACAACGCCCGGCTCACGTACCGGTATGCCAACGGCGTGATGCTGCACATCGGCTTCCCGCCGGAGTTGGAGGAGACCAGCGCCGCGGGCAAGAAGGGACCGCCCGAGGAAGAGATGCCCGCATTCGGGGGCATTTTCTATGGCGAACGGGGCCGGCTGTTCGAGCACCGCGGCCGGTTCAACACGATCCCGATCGCCCTCTCGCAGGAGCCGCTTCCGAGCGATGCCGTGCGGGTCTACAAGAGCGACCACCATTTCCAGAACTGGATCGATTGCATTAAGTCGCGCCAGCAGCCGGCAGCCGACGTGGAGATCGGGCACCGCGCGTGCACGATATGCCATTTGGGCGGGATCGCCCGGAAACTGGGCCGAAAGCTCCGCTGGGATCCGCAGCGGGAGATATTCCCCGGCGACGACGAAGCGAACGCTTGCCTCGACCGCCCGCAACGCAAACCCCACCAATTGCCGGAAACGGTTTAGCGGGAGATCCAACTCAGATGAAAGGCCACCGGCATCGCCGGGATGGGAGGAGAATGCGATGAAGACAGACAACTGGAAGGCAATCCATTGGGCCGTGGTCGCACTGGCGAGCGCGTTGCTGTCCGGTTCAGGGGCGCTGGCGGAGCCGATCAACGTGTTGATCGTCACCGGACAGCACAGCCACGACTGGGAAGAATCGACGGCGATGATGCAGAAGATTCTACAGACCGTGCCGGGCATCGAGGTCGATGTGAGCCGGACGCCCGAGAAGGGGTCACCCAAGACTGCCTGGGACGGCTGGCGCCCGGAGTTCGCGAGGTACGATTGCGTGATCATCGACTACAACCAGGAGCGGTGGCCGGATGAGGTCAACCGCGCGCTGGAGGAGTATGTAGCCGGTGGTGGCGGGGTGATGGTCATCCATGCGGCGAAGAACGCCTTTCCCGGTTGGAAGGCCTACGAGGATATGGTGGGTCTGTTGTGGCGGAATTCGCAGTTCGGCTATTCGCCCTACTATGACGCCGAAGGCCGGCTTGTCCGCGACGAACCCGGCGAGGGACCGGCCTCGGCCCACGGGAGCAACTACCCCTGGAAAATGACCACCCGCGACACCTCGCACCCCATCACGCGCGATTTTCCCAAGCATTGGGTCCATGCGCTCGACGAGTTCTACCACGCGCCGCGGAGCCGGATCGACGAGAGTAACGTCCACATTCTGGTTTCGGGTTACTCTGACGCGGCCAAGGGCGGCACCGGCCGCGAAGAGCCCGTGTTGTGGTGGATCCCTTACGGCAAGGGGAAGTGCCTGACGAACACGATGGGCCATGTCATGATGCGACAGCCCGGCAATACGCTTCAGTCGATGCAGTGCGTCGGATTCCAGGTAACCCTCATCCGAGGCGTCCAGTGGTTGGCTACCGGGAAGTGCGCTCTCCCGCTGCCTGATCGCTTTCCCGTGGACGAAGTCCGTTTGCGCGAATTGAAGTAGCCCGTTGGACTCCGCCGCCGCCACGATCCCAGTTTTGCGCAAGCCGGCTTGCGCTGAAGGGAAGATGTTTTGACTTGGGGGATGCCATCCGCCTTCACGGTCAGTATGGCATGACAAGTCTTATCGGTGAAGAGAGATTGCCTTGAGAAAACGATCGTGAAAACGCAGTATGACGTGATTGTGGTCGGCGGCGGGGGGAGCGGATTGGCCTGCGCCATGGCGGCCGCCCAAGGGGGCGCCGACGTGCTGCTGCTGGAAAGGCAGCCGAAGCTGGGCGGCGCCACGGGCCTGGCCATCGGCTCGTTCACTGCCAACCGAACGGCGCTGCAAATCAAGGCCGGAATCCAGGATAACCCGGACGACCACGAAGAAGACGCCGCGAAGTTCGGGCCCCACGCCTACCAGGTGAAGAACAACCGCCGTCTCCGGCGGTTCTTCTTCGACCATGGGGCCGACACACTTGAGTGGATGGGCCGGATGGGTCTGCGGTTCTACGGCCCGAGCCCGGAACCGCCCAACCGCGTGCCGCGGATGCACAACGTGGTGCCGAACGCCAAGGCGTACATTGCCGCGTTTCAGTTGGGGCTGTTGCGGGCCGGCGGGACCATCCTGTGCGGCGCGCCGGCCGAGCAGCTTGTCGCCGACGCCGGACGTGTAACCGGCCTGGTGGCGAGCGTCAACGGCGAGAGGCGCACCTTCCACGCGCGGGTCGGCGTCGTGCTGGCCGCCGGCGACTATGCCAATGCGCCCGACATCATCGCCCGATACCGGGGGCCGGAGTTCACCGCCATCGAGGGGATCAACCCGCACGCGCTGGGCGACGGCCACCGGCTGGCCGAACAGGTGGGGGCGAGGCTGGTGAATATGGAAATCACCTATGGCCCCGAGATGCGTTTCGTGCCCCGCGCCCGCGACGGCTTCGAGCAGCTTCTGCCGTCGAAGGGTCCGGCCATGCGGCTGATGGGTCTGATGCTGCCGCTGGTTCCCAAGCCGGTCGTCCATTGGATGATCAAGCGGTTGTTGGTCACATGGCAGCATCCGGAAGACGCGATCCTGGCGGACGGTGCGATCCTGGTCAGCCGGCAGGGGCAACGTTTCTGCAACGAGCTGCATTCGCCCTCGCGCGAGGTCGCCGTGGCCAACCAGACGGACAAGATTGCCTACATTCTCATGGACCAGCGGCTTTGCACGCGGTATAGCGCCTGGCCGCACTTTATCTCAACGGCGCCGGAGATTGCGTACGCTTACGTCAGCGACTACTTGCGGCTGCGGCCTGACGTGGCCATCGCCGGTAAGACAGCGGCCGAAGTGGCCGAAGCGCGGTCCATGCCGGCGGCTGAAGTCCATCGCACCCTCGATCATTACAATGCCTTTGCCGCCGGCCTAGAAAAAGACCCCTTCCATCGTACCGACCGGCCGTCGCCCCTGGCGGGCAGTCGCTGGGTGCTGCTGGGGCCGGTAAAGGCGTATTTCACCACCACGGAGGGTGGTGCGGCCATCAACGAGCAAATGCAGGTTCTGGATGGCGATGACCGCCCGATCCCGGGCCTCTACGCCGTAGGCCAAAACGGCTTGGGCGGTATGGTGCTCTGGGGGCATGGGCTGCACATTGCCTGGGCAATCACCAGCGGCCGGCTGGTCGGAACCCGCTTGGGCGAACTGGCTCGGCGCCACGACGTCACCACACAATCCACACACTCTTTTGCCAATTCGGCAGCCACGGCGCCCAGCAGGCGGCCGCCATGAAAGTGGTTTCGCCGAATTTTCCGGATTTGGCCGGCTGCGGCCAGAGCTTCCGGCTGAACGATAAATGGTACGCCATGTACCGGTTCAACCCCGAAATGCACGTGATCCTCGTGCAGGACACCAAGGATATGAAGGGCGTACCAGCGCCCAGCGTATCCGGCCACTTGGGTCAAGATGCATGGCCGCGGGCGCGTGTTCTACACGTCAATGGGGCACCGCGAGGATATCTGGCCAGCAAGACCTTCCAGCAGATCGTGCTGGGAGGCCTGAGTTGGGCTCCGGGTGATGTTGACGCCGACATCACACCCAATTTCTGCCAAGTCACACCGGAAGCCCCTACCAGTTAGAGTCCGCCGAAGGCGCCGAACGGGGCGGCCAGGTCGGTGAAACGCTGCCGACCCGGCACAATTCTTTGAAACCCGCCTCTTCCTCGCAATCGGGAACTCTGTTACAATTCCACTCATCTGCGTCGCGGAGATGAGCCGATGTAGGTTCCAAGTACCGGCTCCAAGGCGCCGTAGCCAAGCGGCTAAGGCAGCGGATTGCAAATCCGCCATCCCCGGTTCGAATCCGGGCGGCGCCTCTC
>JAAYCB010000189.1 GCA_012744395.1 Pirellulaceae bacterium | reverse complement strand
GGCCGGAGCATCGCCGCACTCTGCCAGTTCACGGGGCACCCGGTCACCAGCTACCATCCGGAAAAGCCCGTGGTCTTCGGCGACTGGCCGCAGGTCGCCGCCGACGTGCTGGCTGAACATCTGGGCGCGGCGGGCAGCGTGCCGGTCGGGTTCTTGCAAGGATGCGCCGGCGACGTCAACTCGAAGGAGATGTTTTCCGGCGGCGTCCCGCGCGCCACCGAGTTCGGCCGCCTGCTGGGAGGAAGCTACGTCATGGCGCTCGCCGAGCTGAAACCCTCGCGGCGCGGCGGGCTCGACGTGGCGGTGGAGACGGTCCGCGTGCCGCTGGCCCCGTTGCCCCCGCGGAGCACACTGGTCGCCGAGCTTGCGGAGATGGACGGTTTCCTGGAACGGACCGGCGCCGGCGACGAGGATGCGCTGGGGTGCGTGGGGCTCAATTTCCCCCGGGCGCTGTCGCCCCTGTATCGCGGCCGACTAGTGGAAATGCCTCGCGACTGGAATCTCTGGGCGCTAGATTTGCACGAGAACGGGAAAGCCGACTCCGTGCCGAAAGAGCTGGAGATGGAGATCGCCGTGATCCGTGTCGGCGATGTGGGCATCGTCGGGCTGCCGTGCGAGCCGTTCCAAGGGATCGGGCGGATCATCCGCCGCGATTCACCGTTGCCGATCAGCGTCCCCTGCGGCTATGCAAACGTTTCGCACGGATACATCACGGACGGCCCCAACACGGGCGACCGGGAATACATGAGCGCGTTCTATCGCTATACCAAGTACCGGCCGCCGCTAGAGAAGCCGGCCGGCGACGTGCTGGCCGAGCGGGCGGTCGAAATCCTCCGCCGCTTCGCCGAGGAGCCTGCCAATCGCTGACCAATCCTACTGCCAACTCGGACGGCACGCCCGGATCGACGAGGGTGTGGTGCTCGGCTACCGCTACCCCGGCGATTCGCGACCGCTGCGGATCGGAAACGATGCCATCATCCGGTCCGGGACGGTGATCTACGCCAACACTACGATCGGGGATCGCTTCCAGTGCGGGCACCATGTGCTGATCCGCGCCGAGGTGACGATCGGCGACCGCTGCGTGGTCCATCACAAGGCCACGCTGGAGGGGCGAATCCACATCGGCGACGGCGTCAAGATCATGGCGCACGTCTACGTTCCCAGCGGCACGGTGATCGGCAGCATGGTGTTCATCGGGCCGGGCACGACGTTTCTGAACGACAAGTATCCGATGCGCCGCGCCGCGCCGGTCGAGGGCCCGCGGATCGAAGATCATGTCACGATCGGCGGCGGGGCGACAATCCTGCCGGGAGTCAGGATCGGGAGAAGCGCCTTTGTCGGCGCCGGTTCGGTGGTCAGCAAGGACGTGCCGCCCGACACGCTGGCCTACGGCGTGCCGGCGCGGCATTACCCGCTGCCCGATGACTTGTCGGGGGGCAATCTGCCCGAACTGCTGCTGCCCCAGACCGACCTCTGGGGAGCCCAATCGGACGACTCCTGGAAGGAATGACGCGGCCGTTTCTTCAGGCTCCCGCGCATCAGGCGAGCACCACCGGAAGACCGCGCGAACGGACTCCTCCGCCCGCTCCGCGTTCGCTTTCCCATTCCACCGATCCGCCTTGCGGGGCTTGAGCGAATTGCCGAACTCCGCTTTCTGAACTTACAATGGCTGGGTTATTGTCAACGTGAAACCAACCCGCCGGGAGGAAACCACTTGTTGGGAACCATTGTCAACGCCGCGGCGATTATTGCCGGCGGAGTGCTGGGAAGCCTGTTGCGAAGCGGCCTGCCCGCCAACATCAAGGCGATCATCATGCAGGGCGTGAGCCTGACCGTGATCTTGATCGGGCTCTCGATGGCAATCAAGACCGAGAATGTCCTGGTGGTTACGCTGAGCATTGTCATCGGCGGGATTTGCGGCGAAGTGTTGAAGATCGAGGACCTGCTGGACCGGCTTGGGCGGAGACTGGAACAGCGTTTCGGCGGCGGGGACGGCGCGTTCACCGAGGGTTTTGTCACCGCCAGCCTCGTCTATTGCGTGGGAGCGATGGCGATCATGGGACCGTTGGACAGCGGGCTCACCGGGCGCCACACGATTCTCTTCGTCAAATCGATTCTGGACGGGGTCACGGCGGTGGTTTTTGCCTCCAGCATGGGAGTCGGCGTCGCGTTTGCCGCGCTGCCCGTATTCCTCTACCAAGGCGCCGTAACCCTTGCCGCGACGAGCGTCAAGCCGTTGCTGACCGACGGCATCATCCGGGAAATGACGGCCACCGGAGGGCTGTTGATCTTTGCGATCGGGCTGAACATGCTCACCGATCGGCTGCAAATCAAGGTGGGAAATCTGCTCCCGGCCATTTTTGTCGCCATCGGGTTCACGGTCCTTTTCGGCCGCCTGCCGCTCTGAAGAATGGGCCAAGACGATGAGCGGCCGGTAGTGCGGCCGATTATTCACTGCGGGGGAAACTGGCGGATGGGACTATAGCGGGGATACGTCTCGAAGAGGTCGCCGCCGTCAAGAACACGCGGATCGCCGGTGGCGCGGAGATATTTCTCCAGCCTGCCGGCCAGTTCCGCCCGGGCGGCTTCGTGCGCCGGATCGCCCGCCAGGTTTTTCAAACACCCGGGGTCGCTGACCACGTCGAACAGTTCTTCGGCGGGGCGCTTGTCGACCGCCAGGCGGAAATACCGGCTGACTCCGGCCTCCTCGCGGTGGTCAACCAGGAAGGTCAACGAAGGGCAGGCGTCGATGTCGTGGTACCCGCCGTGCATCGGGCCGAGGCGGCCCGTTGCGTCGTATTTCTGCGGGTCGCCGGCTGGCCAGCGGTCGGGGCGGAAGTTGCGGATGTAAAGAAACCGCGGCGTCCGCAGGCAGCGCTGCGGATAGCCCAGGTTATCGTAGCGCGATGAAGAATGGCGTTCGCGCGCGGTGTACGCCGCGGTCCGCGAGGGATCGACCCGGCCGCTCTTGTCCGACTCGAGGATGTTGCGGATGCTGCGGCCCGACGGGGGAAGTTCGCCCGGATGCTCGACTCCGGCGACGTCGAGGATGGTTGCCGTCAGATCGACGAACCCGATCAGGTCGTCGACGACCCTGCCCCCCTTGACCTTGCCGCCCCAGCGGATCGCCAGCGGCATATGGATTCCATATTCGTAGCAGTTGGCCTTGGCGCGTGGAAACGGCATGCCGTTGTCGCTCGTCACGACGACGAGGGTATTGTCCAGCTGGCCAGCTTCTTCGAGCATCTCGAGCATCCGCCCCAGATGCTCGTCGAACCATTCGATTTCGACGCAGTAGTCGAGCAGGTCGGAGCGGATTTCCGGCGTATCGGGTAGAAATGGGGGGACTTCCGCCGTCTCCAGCTTCTTGCCCGAATCGACCCCGGCGCCCGCCTGGTAGGCCCGGTGGGGCTCGCTTCCGCCGTACCAGAAGCAGAACGGCCGGCCCGGCGGACGTCTTTTGAGGAATTCGGCGAAGTTGCCGGCGTAGTCGTTGTTCGAAATCCCGGCGAACGGCGGCTTGTTCTTCCGCGCGTTGAACGCCGGGCCGGCCGGATTGCGGGGCCGGAAGTCCTGCCAGTTGCCCGGCCCCCACCCCTTGCCCGTGTAGCCCACGAAATAGCCCGCCGACTCCAGCCGGTCGGGATACGTGACGTATTTCGGCGAAAACGAGCTGGCATGGGTCCCGGCGTGTTCCAGTTGCCAGGTGTGCCGGCCGGTCAACAGCGCCGCGCGGCAGGGGCTACAGCCGGGCGAAGCGCAGATTGCGTTCGTCAGCAGGACGCCCTCGCTGGCGACGCGATCGAAAGCGGGCGTCGAAACCATCTTCGAGCCATACGCCGAGGCATGGGGAAACGACTGGTCATCGCTGATCGCCAAGAGAATGTTGGGACGCCCATCCTCCGCGCCGGCTGCGCGACCGAGCAGGGAAGACGCGGCAACGACAAGCACGCACGAGCGGGCGAGCATTTGGGGGATACCGATCTTGCTTTGCATAGCGTTCTCCGCCGGGGGAATAGCTATCAGCCGTCAGCTATCAGGAGTGACATTACGGGTAAAACGTTACGATCACGTAACTTTACCCTACTCTGGACGTATGACGCACCGGCTTGCCCACACCTCAAATCCCGCCGGCTTGCCCACACCGCAAATCCCGCCGGCTTGCCCGGCGGATCGTTCGGCTTCCGACTAAATCCCGCCGGCTTGCCCGGCGAATCGTTCGGCTTCCGACTAAATCCCGCCGGCTTGCCCGGCGGATCGTTCGGCTTCCGACTAAATCCCGCCGGCTTGCCCGGCGGATCGTTCGGCTTCCGACTAAATCCCGCCGGCTTGCCCGGCGGATCGTTCGGCTTCCGACTACCACTCCGCCCCACGGCCTCAGCAGATCCGCGGCATCTGTTCACCGGAAAGGAGGTCCAGAATCCGCCTGCCCCCCAACCCGCCCCGCAATTCGACGCCGCCCGGGTGGGTGTCGGTCACCTTGCCGACCAGGGCGGGTTGCGGAGCCGCCGGGTGGGCCCGCATGATTTCCAGGATCGCCGCGGCCGCGTCCGCGGCGACCATGGCGACAAGCCGGCCTTCATTGGGGACGTAGAGCGGATCGAGCCCGAGGATTTCGCAGGCGCCGGCCACCTGGGGCGCAACGGGGACCGCGGACTCGTCGATCTCGATGCCCACCGCGGCCGCCGTGGCGATCTCATTCAGCGCGGCGGCCAATCCGCCGCGCGTCAGGTCTCGCAGGCAGTGGACGGCGGCGCCGCGGGCGCAGATGGCGGACACCAGCTCGCCCAGGCAATCGCAGTCGCTATCCAGGGCGCCCTCGAATTGCAGCCCCTCGCGGACGGACATGATGGCGATGCCGTGGCGTCCGAGGTCGCCGCTGACGAGCACGGCGTCGCCCGGCCGCACGCGGTCCGGCGAGATTTCAATCCCCGGGGCAACGAGCCCGATGCCCGCAGTGTTGATGAAGACCCCGTCGCCCTTGCCCCGGTCGACGACCTTCGTGTCGCCGGTGATGATCTGCACACCGGCCGCCGCGGCGGTCCGCTGCATCGACTCGACGACGCGGCAAAGCGACTCGATGGGAAACCCCTCTTCGAGGATGAATCCCGCGCTGAGCCACCTGGCAACCGCGCCCGACATCGCCAGATCGTTGACGGTGCCGCAGACGGCCAGCTTGCCAATGTCGCCACCGGGAAAGAAGATCGGGTCCACGACGAACGTGTCGGTGGTGAAGGCAAGACGCCCCTCGCGGACCTCGACCACCGAACTGTCGTGCAGGGGCCCGCGAGGCGCGCCGCCGGCAAACGCCGGCACAAACAGCCCCTCGATCAGCCGCTGCATCAATCGCCCACCGCCGCCGTGGGCCAGTTGGATCGTCTCCTGCTGGTCCAAGGGGCGCGGACAGGCAAAACAGAATTCTTGAGACATTGCAGCAGTCAGATAGTCAGAAGTCAGAAGTCAGCTTTCAGACATCAGGTTACAGGTTACACGGATCGCGGGGAAGAGGGGAGACTTTTCGGGAAATTGGCACTGATCGCTGACGGCTGACAGCCATTCTATCCTCTCCGGTATCGGTAGTACGCCGCGCAGGCGCCTTCCGACGAGACCATCGGGGCTCCCAGGGGGTGTTCCGGGGTGCAGCGGAGGCCGAAGGCCGGGCACTCGTGTGGTTTCTTCAATCCCTGGAGGATTTCGCCGGCGATGCATTCGGCAGGTTCGTCGGCCGCAAGGTGCGCGACGCCAAACCGCGTCTCGGCGTCGAACGCTGCATATTCCGGGCGCAGCCGCAGACCGCTGGCGGGGATCTCGCCGATCCCCCGCCATTTCCGCGGCGAGACCTCGAACACGTCGAAGACCTGCCGCCGGGCCGCCGGGTTGCCCTCCGCGCGGACCGATCGAGCATACGGATTCTCTACCTCCGCGCGGCCCTCCTCAAGCTGCCTGACGCACATCTGGATGCCGTGCAGGATGTCGAGCGGTTCAAAACCGGTGACGACAATCGGCACCCGAAACCGCTCGGCCAGCCGTTCGTATTCGGCCGTCCCCATCACGGTGCAGACATGCCCCGCGGCGAGGAATCCCTCGACGCGGCACTGGGGCGACTCCATGATCGCGGTGATCGCCGGAGGAACCAGCACGTGGGACACGAGCAGGGTGAAGTTCCGCAGCCCCAGCCGGGCGGCTTGGGCCACGGCCATCGCGTTGGCCGGCGCCGTGGTCTCAAAGCCCACGGCGAAGAATACGACCTCGCGGTCCGGGTTCTCGCGCGCCAGCCG
This sequence comes from Pirellulaceae bacterium, assembly GCA_012744395.1. GTDB lineage: Bacteria > Planctomycetota > Planctomycetia > Pirellulales > Thermoguttaceae > JAAYCB01. Next base: position 14,836 of record JAAYCB010000189.1, on the reverse strand, counting down.
CAGGGCGTCCATCGGCGAATAGACAATCCGCACGTCGCCCCCCTCTGACTTGACTGTCAACAGGTCTTTCCCGGAGCCCGGCACCCGGAGCATATCGCCAAACGAACAGAAGGTCACCTCGGGCCGCGCGGCAATCGCCAAGGCCTTGTCCAGAATCTCGATCGGCGTGACGCAGACCGGGCAGCCGGGGCCGTGGATCAGCGTCAATTCCTTCGGCAACATCTCGTCGATCGCGAAGCGGAGGATCGAATGGGTCTGGCCGCCGCAAATCTCCATAATGCTCCAGGGACGGGTGACCAGCCGCCGGATCGACTCGGCCAACCGCCGGGCACGCTCGGGATCACGATACTCGTCGACGTATTTCACTTCTCACCACCCGCTCCCGGCCGATCCCCGCTGTCCCGCCGATCGGGCCCGCCAGCGGCGAGTTCCTCGGCAAGCCCCGCCGCGTGGATCTCGTCCAAGTAGGTGAAGACTTCCCGGGCCTCCTCCTCGTCGATGCGGCTGAGGGCGAAGCCCACGTGGACGAGCACGTAGTCGCCCACGGCAACCTCGGGCGTGTAGGCCAGGCAAGCTTCCTTGACAATGCCGCCAAATTCGATTTTGCCCATCGGTAAATCGTCTTGTTCGAAAACCTCAAGGACCTTGCCGGGCACACCCAAACACATTAGAGTTTTCCCCTTTCAAAAGCTTCGCACGCCACCCGCAACTGGCCCAAGGCAATCGAACCGTCGCCCGGCGGCACCATCATCTGAGTGTATACATCGAAGCCCAGTTGCGACAACCGCCTCCCGATCCGCTCCGACAGAATCGCGTTCTGAAAACACCCCCCAGACAGCGCGACGGAACGGCAATCCGCTGCAACCGCCGCATCCGCCGCCCACTGGACAATCGCGTTGTGGAACCGGGCGGCGATCCGACCCGCGCCGACTCCGCGCCGGCGGTCTTCCAGCACCGCACGCACCAGCCGAGTCCAGTCCGCCGTCAAGACCGCCCCCGCCTCGGCATAGCTGAACTCGTAGGCCTGCGTCTCCTTCGGATCGCAGGCAAACTCCAGCGCCATCGCGGCCTGGCCTTCGAAGTTGATTTCCGCACCCAGGCCGCAAAGGCAGGCCACCGCATCGAACAATCGGCCGAGGCTGCTCGTCCGCGGAGCGTAGACGCGGCGCTCCAAGATCCGCACGAGGTTCTTCAACTCCGCCGCGCGGAACCATTCGCCGGCAATCTGGGCGGCTTCCGGGCCGAACAACTCGAACAGCAACCCGAGGGCCGAACGGCGGGGCTCTCTGGCCGCCCGATCGCCGCCCGGCAGGGCGAAGCTCCGCAGGCAGCCGACCCGCGCGTAATCGGCGTCGCGGCACAGCAGGATTTCGCCGCCCCAGGCCGTGCCGTCCGGGCCGTAGCCGGTCCCATCCCAGGCGAGGCCCAGCACGGGCCCCACCAGATTGTGCTCGGCCATGCAGGCCGCCACGTGCGCGTGGTGATGCTGGACGCGCACCAGCGGCGCGTTCCACTCCTGCGAAAGCTCCTCGGCAACCCGCGTCGAGGCGTAGTCGGGATGCAGGTCGCAGGCCACCGCTTTTGGCCGGACCTGAAAGAAGTCGACCAGGTCGGCGATCGCCCGCCGATGCACCGCCAGACTCGCGAGGTTGTCGAGATCGCCGACGTGCTGGCTCAGTACCGCCTGGCCGCCGACGGTCAGACCGACCGTGTTTTTCAAGTGCCCGCCCACGGCGAGAATGCACTCCGCGGCGACCGAAAGGGGGATCGGCAGGGGAGCGTAGCCCCGGGCGCGGCGGAGCACCTGGAGCCCCCGGGAGCCGAGGCGGGCGACGGAATCGTCGACCGGGCGGACGATCGGCCGGTCGTGAACCAGCAACAGGTCCGCGATCGAGCCGAGCCGCTCCAGCGCCTCGGCGGTGGTCGTGGCCATCGGCTCCTCCGAGAGGTTGCCGCTCGTGCAGACGATCGGCCGGTCGATCCCTTCCATGAGCAGGTGATGGAGCGGAGTGCAGGGCAGCATCACGCCCAGATACGGATTGCCCGGCGCCACCGAGGCCGCGATATCCTGGCGGGCCATCGCATCCGTGCGGCGCCGGAGGAGCAGAATCGGCGCCGCCGGGCTCGACAAAGCCTCGGCTTCCCCAGCGCAGACCCGGCAACGCCGGTCCGCATCCTCCAAACGCTGGACCATTACGGCCAGCGGCTTGTCGTGGCGGTGCTTGCGCCGTCGCAGGCGCTGGACCGCTTCATCGTTTGTGGCATCGGCCAACAGCTGAAATCCACCCAGTCCTTTGAGGGCCACGATTCGGCCGGAGACGACCACGCCGGCGGCTCGGTTCAAGGCGGCGTCTCCCTCGGCCAGGCAATCGCCCGACGGATCGAGCAGAGCCAATTTCGGTCCGCAGGCCGGGCAGGCGATCGGCTGGGCGTGAAACCGCCGGTCGCTCGGATTCTCGTACTCCTCCCGGCACTCCGGGCACATGGCGAACGACGCCATCGAGGTCCGCGGCCGATCGTACGGCAGACGCTCGATGATCGACCAGCGCGGCCCACAATTGGTGCAATTGGTGAACGGGTAGCGGTAGCGCCGCCCAAGATCAAAGACCTCCGCAAGGCATTCGGGACACGTGGCCAGATCGGCGGGAATCGTCGGCCGGGGCGAGTCCTCCCCCAGACTCGCACGAATCTCGAAGACGCCGGGCTGGCCGTCAATCGGCGGAAGCTCGGCCAGGTCCACGCCGTCGATCCGCGCTTGCCGCGGAGGCCGCTCACGCAGATCGGCCAGAAAAACACCGATCCGATCGCGCGTGCCCTGGACCTCGATGCGAACAGTGCCCGCCTCGTTGAGCACCCATCCGGCCAGCCCCAAAGACCGTGCCCGATTGTAGACAAATGGGCGAAACCCAACCCCCTGGACAACACCGCGCACGGTAACGGCCAGGCGACGCCGATCGTCGGGCGGAAACGGGGGCAAGTCGACTGTTCTCCAGCGGGGGGGAATCCAAGGTTGCCAATGGGACGCCACTAACTCCAGTCTATGCTCCGGCGGTCGTCTCGGTAAGGCCACAGGCTTCTGCTGGAATCCGCAGCCGGGGGGGATTATCATGGAAATCTGGAAAGAATATGCCGACTTTCCCAGCCAAACAGACCTCGCCCCGGCGGAAAACAGTCCGATGAAAACCGCCTAGCGTGCGACCCAGCCTCCATCCAGGGAGAATCCTCGTGACGTTGCTTAGATACTTCTCGTGCTGGACAATCGCCAGCACGTCGATTTTCGCACTGGTCGCCAACGCCGGCGACCAGCCCCAATGGGGGCAGCAATTCACACGCAACATGGTTTCAGCGGAAAGAGGGCTGCCCGAGACGTTTGCGCCGGTGTCGCGCAGCCCCCTGATCGGGCGAGCGGCCACCACTTTGCCGTCAAACGTCAAGTGGGTCGCCCAACTCGGCAGGCAGACCTATAGCACACCGGTGGTCGCCGAGGGGCGCGTGCTCGTGGGCACGAACAACGATGTGCCCCGCGATCCGCTGCTCACGCACGACGCCGGGGTGCTGATGTGCTTCGACGAAAAGTCGGGCGATTTCCTCTGGCAGCTCGTCGTGCCCAAACTGACGCATATCCGCTACGGCGATTTCTACCGGATTGGACTGACCGCCTCGCCCGTGGTCGAAAACGGACTGGTCTACGTCGTTTCGAATCGGGGCGAGGTGCTCTGCCTCGACCTGGACGGCATGGCCGACGGAAACGATGGGCCGATCCTCGATGAGGGCGCGCGGATGGTTCCGCCGGGCAGAGAACCGGTCGATCCTGGAGATGATGCCGCCGACATGATCTGGGCTTACGACATGGTCGGCCAATTGGGCGTCCAGCCGCACAATGCCGTGAACTGCTCCGTGCTCTCGTATGGCGATCACCTGTACGTATGCACGTCCAACGGCGTGGACAGCACCCACAACCGGGTGGGCAACCCGGCGGCCCCGACGCTGATCGCGCTGGACAAGAAGTCGGGCAAACTGGTGGCGCGCGACAATTTCGGTGTCGGGGAAGACATTGTCCACGGCCAGTGGAGCAGCCCGATGCTCGCCAAGATCGGCGATGCTGTCCGCATCTTTCAAGGCGCGGGCAACGGCGTGCTCTATGGGTTCGCGCCGGTCGAGGCGGCAGAGGTTCCGCCCAGCCCCCTCTCGATTGAAAAGATCTGGTGGGCCAATGGCCATCCGGCCGCCCAGACTCAGGATTCCGTGCCGATCGAACACGGCTTTCGCAGCAAGAGCTACGAGATTCTCAACAATCCCGTGTTCGACAACAACCGCATCTATGTGGCGCCCACACAGGACCCCTTCAACCACCACCGCGAAGGCGTGTTGATGTGCTTCGAAGCCAGTGGGAGCGGCGATGTCACCCGAAGCAACTGCGTCTGGGCGTATCCGGAACTCGGAGCTTGTTCGGCCACCGTCTCGATTGCCGACGGGCTCGTTTACGTGGGCGGCCACGACCATCGGCTGCACTGCCTGGATGCCGACTCGGGCGCGTGCCACTGGACGTTCGATGCCGAAGGCCCGATCTGGGCATCGACGCTCGTGGCCGACGGAAAGGTCTACGTAGGCACCTACCGCCGCGTGTTCTGGATCCTCAAACACGACAAGACCCTCACGGTGCTGGCGCGGATTCCCATGCCGGACCCGATCGTCTCGTCGCCGGTGGCTGCCAACGGCGCGCTCTACGTGGCTACGGCCCGAGAGCTGTACGCCCTCCACGACCGCGTCGCCCAGGCCCGATTGGCCGTCGAGGCCGTCCGGGCGGAACAGGAAGCCCTCAAGGCGGCAGCCCAGGCAAAGCCGGGGGCGGAACCGAAGCCGGCGCCCGAGGCCAAGCCGGAGGCAGCCCCCGCTCCTGAAACCAAGCCCGAGGCGAAACCCGAGGCGAAACCCGAGGCAACGCCCGAACCAGCGCCAGCACCCGCTCCTGAACCGAAGCCCGAAGCGAAACCGGAACCGGCGCCGGCACCCGCCCCTGAAGCGAAGCCCGAAGCGAAACCGGAACCGGCGCCGAAGTCCGAGCCAGCACCAGCGCCCGCTCCTGAAGCGAAGCCGGAATCGAAGCCCGAGCCGGCGCCAGCACCCACCCCTGAACCGAAGCCGGAACCAAAGCCCGAGCCAAAGCCCGAGTCAGCGCCAGCGCCCGCTCCTGAAGCGAAGCCCGAATCGAAACCAGAGCCAGCGCCAGCACCCGCTCCTGAACCGAAGCCGGAATCGAAGCCCGAGCCGGCGCCAACGCCCACCCCTGAACCGAAGCCGGAACCAAAGCCCGAGCCGGCGCCAACGCCCACCCCTGAACCGAAGCCGGAACCAAAGCCCGAGCCAAAGCCCGAGCCGGCGCCAGCGCCCGCTCCTGAAGCGAAGCCCGAATCGAAACCAGAGCCGGCGCCAACGCCCGCCCCTGAACCGAAGCCCGAATCGAAGCCCGAGCCGGCGCCAACGCCCACCCCTGAACCGAAGCCGGAATCGGAGCCCGAGCCGGCGCCAACGCCACAGCCAGCGCCAGGACCAGCGCCGAACAACCAGGCCTTAAACGGGAGCGATTTGCACTTGTGGAACAGCCCGACCCGAGAGAATCTCTGATCGGTGTGCCGAAACGCGCCTGATCACGAATGACCAAGGGTCAAAACGGCCCCCGCCTTCTTGTCTCCTGGCTGGGATGTGTCATCTGGCGAGGCGAACGACTCCAGCAGCGCGCTGCCTTCCAGGCCCTTGAAGTCGGCGACGTTCCGCGTGACGCGTGTTGCCGGATATGCCAGCAGACTGGCCGCGACAATTGCATCGGGTGTCTTGATTCGGGCGGTCTTGCACAGGGTGATCGTCCGCGCGGTGACTTCTGCATCTCGTTGGGCTTCGTGGTACTGGCCGAGTACCGCTCGCGCTGCCAGTTCGGCTTCAGCGGCCATGCCCGGATATCCGGAGACTTCGATCTTCGAGATCACCGAGTAGCCAACCCAACCGGTCCATGTTGCGGATTCGAGGAATTGCCGAACCACCAGATCGGCGGCAAGCGCGGAGATCCAGATGTTCGAATCGAGCAGGAAGCGGCAGCAGCTAGTCCAACGGCCGGAGCCGTTGCGGCCGCGGGTTTTCGACCCAGCCGGGCTCGCGCTGGCCCTTGCCGCGGCGGCCGACGTCGCCGAGCTCGCCGCGCGCCCTCTCGGCCAACTCGAGCAACCGCGCCACGACTTCCGGCCTCGCCCCCGCGAGGTTCCGGGTCTCCCGCAGGTCGTTCTTCAGATCGTAGAGTGCCGCCTCGGCCGGCTTGCCCTGGCCGCGGAGGTTCTGCCATTTGGCCTCCACCGGCAGGTAGAGCTTCCAATCACCGGAACGGACGGCTTGAAGCTGCTCCATGTGGTAGTAATAGAACGCCTCATAGGGCGACTTGGCGCCGGGCGCACCAAACAGCAAGGGGCGGATGTCGTGGCCGTCGATCGTTCGATCCCGCGGCGGCTCGCCGCCGGCCAGGAAGGCGAAAGTAGGCAACAGGTCCATCGTCGAGCAGAGCTGGTCGCAGACGGCGCCCGCGGGAATCTTTCCCGGCCAGCGAATCACGCACGGCACCCGCTGGCCCCCCTCAGCCGTCGTGTAGCCCCATCCGACCAGGGGCAGATTGCTGCCCTGGGGCGGATTGCGCCGCGGCGCGCCGTTGTCCGATGTCCAGACGACGAGCGTCCGCTCGTCGAGGCCGAGACGCTTCAGCGCCGCCAGGAGCTCGCCGGTCGACCAGTCCAGCTCCTCCACGGAATCGCCCCACGGACCGTTGGCCGACTTGCCGCGGAAGCGCTCGCTCGCGAAGGGGGCCGCCGTGCTGCCCGGCATCGCCTGGGGCATGTAGACGAACAGCGGCCGGTGGCGATTCTCCGTGATGAACTCGATCACCCGCTCCGTGTAGCGCTTGGTGAGCAGGTTGCGGTCGGGCGGCGCCTCGATCACCCGCTCGCCGTCCATCAGCGGCAGCGGCGGCCGCTGGCCGTCGTCGGTGGCGGTCATGTCGTCGCTGTAGGGGATGCCGAAATAACTGTCAAAACCGTGCCGCGTGGGCAGGAACGGCGGTTGATCCCCAAGGTGCCACTTGCCCACGATTGCCGTCGCGTAGCCCAAACCCTTGAGCACCTCGGCGATCGTCACCTCGCCGGCGGACAGCCCCTTCTTGTCCTTGGGCACGAGGACCGCCCGGCCTTGGCTGTTGACGTGCAGGCCCACCCGCCGCGGATAGCATCCGGTGATCAGGCTCGCGCGCGAGGGGCTGCAAACGCCGCTGGTCGCGTAGAAACTGGTCAGCCTGATCCCCTCCTCGGCCATCCGATCGATGTTCGGCGTGCGGTGGACCTTCGAACCGAAGCAGCCGACGTCGCCGTAGCCCAGATTGTCGCAGAAGATCACGATGAAATTCGGCCGCTCGACGCCTTCCGCCGCGGCCAGACGGGCAGCGCCGCCCGAAAGCAACCCGACTGCGACAATCGCTTGAATACTTCGTCTCAACATGTTCCTGTTTCCTTTCAGCAATCCGTCTCGCCGAATTAACCGTGGACCGCCCTGGGGGGCAATCCGATCGCCGCGAGAGGCGCGTTTCGCCGGCTGTCGAACAGCATCGTCCGCCAGGTAAACCGGGACGGCCCTGATGAACGCCTGCGGGCGTCCGGGCAACAACCGCAGACCAGCTTATCGACTCCACCGGCCACCCGCAATCTTGTGAATACGCACCCCTCCCTGGATTTGACGGCCAGGCCCCGAGCGGATAGTGTGAATTGTGCCTCCCACGACTGGACAAATCGTTTCGGGGAGCGGAGAAAGCCATCAGCGATCAGCCATCGGACTGCTGACCGCTGACCAACACCGTAGCCGCCGGGAGAAAGACGCGATGCTCATCAGCCGATCGAACTGCACGGGGCTGTTTCCAGCCGCTCTCTTGGTTCTGCTGGTGGTCGCCTCACCAGCCGTCTCAGCAGGCGAACCGGAGATCGCCGCCCAAGATCCAGACGGTTGCGGCATGCTCTGCCGCCTCGATGGCAAACGCTTGCTGATCGTTTGCGGGACTCCAGAAGAGATGGGCGGGGCCCACGGCAGGCTCCTTCGAGAACAAGTCCGGCAGACGCTCCAGCGCGTGGTCTACCTGGTCGGCGGCGCCTCAACGGTCCAGTCGGGCAGGTGGTTTTTCGATGAAATGGCCGAGATCGAGCGGCGAACCGCTCCCCATCTGCCCGAGCGATTCCTCCGCGAGTGCGACGCGATGGCCGCCGCCGCCGGCGTCTCGCGCCGCGACGGCCGCTACGGCAACCTGTTTCCCGAGAAATTCCATTGCTCGGGCGTGGCCGTGCGCGGCAAGGCCAGCGCCAATGGACAGGTGGTCCACGCCCGCGTGCTCGACTACATGCGCGACATCGGCCTTCAGGAGACGGCCGTGATTGGCGTCTTCATCCCCGACGGCCGCTACGCGTGGATGACACTCGGCTACGCGGGCTTCATCGGCACTGTGACGGCAATCAACCAGGAGGGACTGGCCGTCGGCGAGATGGGCGGCGGCGGCGAGGGACAGTGGGATGGCATGCCGATGAGCTTCCTGCTCCGCGACATCATGGAACGTGCCGACGACGTGGAGCAGGCGCTGGCGATCCTCGAGGCGGCGCCGAGGACGTGCGAATACTACTATGTGCTCAGCGACAAGTCGCGGAATCTCGCCGCCGTCAAGGCCACGCCAGGCGAACTGCTCGTGCTTCGGCCGGGCGAGCGGCACCCCGATCTGCCCCCCGTGCCCGCCGACGCGGTTTTCATCTCCGCGGGCGATCGGGCGGAGGCATTGAGCCGGCGGCTGCACGAGCAGTATGGGCGGATTGGCGTCGCCGAGATGATCGAGATCATCAAGCGGCCGGTGGCCATGAAGAGCAATCTTCACAACGCGATCTTCACGCCCGAAACGCTCGACATGTGGGCCGCCGACGCCGGCCGCTCGACGCTCGCCTGCGATCAGCCGTATGTTCGCGTCAACCTCGGGCAGGTGCTCCGCTTCTACGCCGCCAACCGAGCGGTTCCTTAGGGAGAAAGTGGTCCATTGCCGGTGGCTGTTGGCGCACCTGGAAGAGTGACTTCGTCGGCGGCCGAACCAGCGCGGCTCATCGGGCGAAATGGCAGGACCGCGTCGATCAGCTACTCCGGCCCGCCCAGAAGCCCTTCGTGGAAGAAGACCGGCTTGTATCCGTGCTCCGTGGCCCAGCGGATGGCCGCTTCGCACCGCTGGGCATGGTCGGGAATGTAGGCCGGATAGAAGGGCCAGAAGTACTGCTCGTGCGTCAGCAAGTTCACCGTTTCGCGGCGATCGGGCTCCCGGGCCAACGGGTCGAGCGTCGCAGCCACGCGGTCGACCGGCGTCGAATTGCAGACGATCGCGTCGCGAATGAAGAGGATGCCGCTCTCGAAATCCATCCAGAGGTCATGCTTGGAGACATACTCCGACCGCCGGGCGTCGAAGTTGTAGTTGATGTCCCAGCGGCCGCCGCTCGGCTGGAAATACCCGCTGAGCACGCGCACGCCGCGACGCCCCAGCGCCTTCAGCCCCTCGGGCGTTGCCATGGACCAGTGCAGGTTCGTTGGCGGGGCGAAGACCTCGGCGCCGGCAAAGCGGTGAATCTGCTCCGCCACCCGGTCGTAGTCGCTGATCAGCTTCTCGGCCGGAGCGTCCTGGTACGGTCGGGCGGGGGAATCCGCATAAGCGTGGAACGCCAGGCGCAGCCAGCCGGCGTTGTCTTTCCACTCGCTCTTGTAGACGTCGGGGAACTCCGGCAACGTGAAGCCGTCTTCCGACGCGAAGTAGATGTTCACCGAGAACCGCGTGCCGTACTTCTGATGCAAATCGCGGAGAATCTTCAGGTAGAAACAGTCAAACAGCGAGGCATACCGGTTGCCCGCGATGTCGCGGAGAAAGAAGATATTGTCGTCAACCGCGAAGTGATACCGGGGCTGCGAGTAGCGGTCCCAGACGACGCGGACACGATCCGCGCCGCGGTCGGCGGGATCGCTGGAGACGGCGACGATTTCCGTCACCTTCTCGCGCAAGACGGCCTGGCCGACCAGCTTCTCGCCTTCGCGCCGCGCAGGCTGGCCGTTGATTGTCACCTGGCTGGAACGGGGTGCGGCGCAGACCACGGGGATCGACAGTCCGCCGTCGACCGGGTTCCCGTGCCGCCTGTTGAGTATCGCCCCGTCAAACGGTGATTCGATTTTCACTGCGCTTGCCGCGTCCGCCGACACGCTCCGCTGCGTTGCCATGATGACTGTGCCGGCCGCCGCCGATCGGAGAAAACCGCGGCGGTTTAGCGCCGCAAAGCGGGCTCGCTCCGCGTGATCGGTCATGTTGCCCTCCCAGCCGATATTTGCTGCCTGGCCGCCAACTGGAGACGCCCGATGCGGCGAACGTCCTTGATTCTTGCCGAAAGCCGGGGCGATTTCAACATCCGGCGCCGATTTTCTCGGAGCCGTGTATGCTCCGGGACGAAACGCGGCGGCGGCGTTCGATTCTTCGGCCAGTCACGCTTGCCGCGCCGCCAAGCAGCAGCCCTGGGCGCGAGAACAGACGGAGTCAGCACGAACAACAGGGCGGCAGCCGTCGCCCTGGCGGCTTTCTTGACGCGGTCGGTCCGCAATCCGATAATGCCCGCTGAGTTGGCGACAGCGACCGAGAATCAAGGAATGGGAGACTTGCCATGGGACGCGTTTGGCTTGCGATGGGCGCTGCCTGTTTGCCGTTCTGGCTGGCGGCGGCACTGCCGTGCGGCGCGGGACAGGCCGGAGCGGCCGAGTCGTCGATCCGCGCCGGCGTGGCGGTGGTCGACATCACGCCGCCGATCGGCTATCGCATGCAGGGATATTTTTCGGAACGGCCGAGCACGGGAACGCACGATCCCTTGCAGGCCAAGGCGATCGTGTTGCAGGAGGGGGAAGAGCAGGCGGCCCTGGTCGTCTGCGACCTGTGCGCGATCAACGCCGCGGTGACCGGCCCGGCCCGCGCGCGAGCCGAAGAGAAGACCGGCATTCCGGCGTCGCAGATTCTGATCGCCGCCACGCACACGCACACCGGACCGCTGTATTTCGGCGGCCTCCGCGAGCATTTTCACAGAAAGGCGGTTGCCAAGGGCGGCATCGATCCCCACGAGCAGATCGACTACGCGGCCTTCCTGACCGAAAAGCTCGTCGAGGTGATCGCCAGCGCCCAGGCGGCGGCCCGACCGGCGCACATCGACTCCGGCGCCGCCTTGCAGCACGACCTCTCGTTCAACCGCCGGTTCCACATGAAGGACGGCTCGGTGCGATGCAACCCGGGCACGCGGAACCCGGACATCGTCCGGCCCGCCGGGCCGATCGACCCGCAAGTCGGCGTGGTTCTGATCCGCCAGGCCGCCGACAACCGGCCCTTGGCGTCGCTGACCGTCTTCGCGCTGCACCTCGACACGACCGGGGGCACGCTGTACAGCGCCGATTACCCATACTACCTGGAGCAGGCCTTGCGGGAATCCCTCGGCGAGCAGTTTGTGTCCGTGTTTGCCAACGGCACCTGCGGGGACATCAATCATTTTGACGTCAGCGGGCGGCAGACGCTCAAGACGGCGTATATCGGCGAGACGCTGGCGGCGACCGTCAAGACCCGCCTGCCGGAACTCAAACCGCTGGCCCGGCCCGGCCTGGCGGTGCGGAGCGAGGTCGTCGAACTCCCGCTCCGCAGCTATACGCCCGAGGAGGTCGCCTTGGCCGAGCGGGCCCTGGAGACGATCGGCACGGGGAAAAAGCCCCCCATGGACATGGTCCAGGCCTACGAGATCATCAGCTTCAAGTACCGCCCCGCCGGCAAGCTCCCCGCGCTGGTCCAGGCCATCCGCCTGGGCAACGACACGGCGCTGGTCGGGCTGCCGGGCGAGGTGTTCGTCGACCTCGGGCTGGCAATCAAGAAGGCCTCGCCGTTTCCCAACACGATGGTCGTCGAACTCTCCCAGGACTGCCCCGACTACGTGCCCACCCGCAAGGCCTTCGCCGAAGGCAGCTACGAGACCGTTTGCAGCTGGATCGAGCCGGGCGGCGGCGAGATGCTTGCGGACTGCGCCGTGCGACTGCTCCAGCAGCTCAAGCCGTGAGGATCGGCGCGCCGGCACGCGGCCATCGCCCGTCTCCGGACTCAGCGGAGCCCGCCGGCCGCGAGTCCCGCCCGTTGTCGGCTGCCCCGCCGCGGCAAGCGACAGCCATCGGCTGGCCCGTGGAAACGTGCCGTCTTTGGACGATCCGTTGGCCGGCCGGGTCGCGATGGGCCCAGCGGGTGAACGGAACAGCCGCTCGATGGGGAGGCGGATGGGAGATCTGATGAATCGCAAAGCACGATCCACCTGGTGTGTCGCGGCCGTTGTGCCGGCGCTGGCGGGATTGTTCGTCTGCGCCGTCCGGGCCGCCGATGCCCCGAAGCAATCCTTGTTTGCCTACCGGTCGTTCTGGCCGGAGTTCGCCGCGATGCGGCAGTTCAAGGAGGCGGGGGTCGACACCGTCTGCATCTTCCCGGCGAACACGGCCAACTCGCTGGGGCAGCCCTACAGCAAGTATCCTCCGGTGTGGCGCTGGTTCGGCAAGGTTGATTTCGATTCGCTGAACCGGCAATTCGACGACGTGCTTGCCGTGAACCCGGACGCGGATTTCATCTGCATGATCGACCTGAACACGCCGATCTGGCTCCAGCGCCAACTGGCCCTCGGCGGCCACAGCGCCGAGTGCGAGAGTTTTACCATGCTGAGCTGCGTCTGTGCCAACCCGGCTTGGCGCAAGGCGACGGCCGAATACCTCGAGGCGGTCGTCAAGCACATGGAACAGCGGTACGGCGACCGCGTCAAGGCATGCCTGCTGGCCTGCGGCCAGACCGACGAGTGGATGGACTACAGCCGCGGCGTCGCCGGCCGCGCCAAGGCGCAGGCCTGGCGGGCGTGGCGCCAAGCGCACGGCAAGCCGGAAGCGCCCCTTCCCGCGCTGGAACGCCTCGACCGCGCCTCGTTCGACAATCTGATCCGCGATCCCGCGACCGAGCAGGACGTCGTCGATTACGCGCAGTTTACCGGCGACCTCATCGCCGACACGGCGCTCGAGCTGGCCGCGAAGACGCGCACGCTCGTTCCGAAGCATCGCCAGATCGGGATGTTCTTCGGATACATCATCGAGTTGACCAACGCGCGGATGGTCTGGGCCGGCCACCTGGAGTATGAACGGCTCTACAGTTCAGCGGATTTCGACTTCTTCATCAGTCCGGGAACTCTATTCCGGGAAGACGCTCCCCGTCGCCCAGCGGCGCTTCGTATACAGGTTCCAGACTCCCGACACGGCGCTGTTTGACCTGGCGCCATGACGCAAAACTCAATGGCCTCGACCGCGGCCATTCCGGCTTCAACAAACACTTCACTGATTCTTCTGCAAGGAGCGACCGAAATGAAACCTGGCCAGGGCAAATCCCGGATTTTCGTTGTCTGCCTGCTCGCCTTTGCCGCGCCAAGCGTCAGCTTCGCCGCGGAGACCGCCGCGGAAAAGGCCACGGCGGCCACGGCGGCCGCGGACGGCGCGACGCGGTGGTATGACTGCAAGGACCTCGTCGTCGAGGGGAAGGGGTGGACCAACACCAGGGCGTTCTACGACCGCCTGCCGGCCAAGGCCGAGGGCGTCGTGACGCCGTCGGTCTGGGGGCTGAGCCACCACAGCGCCGGGATGTGCGTCCCGTTTTCAACGGATGCCCCGTCGATCCAGGTCCGCTGGACACTGATCAACGACCGCCTGAGCATGCCCCACATGCCGGCCACGGGGGTCAGCGGCGTGGATTTGTACAGCAAGGATCCGTCCGGGCGGTGGCAATTCGTGGCCAATGGCAGACCGGCGGCCGCGACCAACACAGCCAGGTTCACGCCGCCCGCCGGGCAGCCGTGCCTGCTCTATCTGCCACTCTACAACGGCGTGACATCCGTGGAAATCGGCGTTGCCAGGCAGTACACCCTTGCGGGGGCCGACGCGGCGCGCACGGGGCGCAAACCGATCGTGTTTTACGGCACGTCGATCACCCACGGCGGCTGCGCATCGCGGCCGGGCATGGCCTTTCCGGCGATCGTCGGCCGGCGTTTGAACACGCCGGTCATCAACCTGGGGTTCAGCGGCAGCGGGCGGATGGAGCCGGCGATGGCCGATCTGTTGGCCGAGCTCGATCCATCCGTCTATGTCCTCGATTGCCTGTGGAACATGACGCCGGACCTGGTGTCGACACGGATCGAGCCGTTCGTGAAGACGCTCCGCGCGGCCCGCCCGGATACGCCGATTTTGCTTGCCGAGGATTGCAGTGTCAGGAACGTCTGCCCCACGGAGAAGGGGCGGATTCTCCGCGCGATCCACGAGAAATTGACGGCCGAAGGCGTGAAGAACCTGCATTTTCTCGCCAGTGAGGGGATGCTCGGAGACGACACGGAGGGAACGGTTGACGGCTGCCATCCCAACGACCTGGGAATGATGCGGCAGGCCGAGGTGTTCACCAGCGCGTTGTCCGCGATCGCCGGCTCAAAGTAGGCGATCGGTTGCCTTGCGGGGGGCGTTGGCAGTGGCCCGATGATTCTCCACGCAGGCCGGCGTGTGCTCAGGGTCAAGACTGGCGGGAGGTAGAATGTGACCGGTGAATCACGATCCGACAGGGACGTCGAGAGACGGGACACGCGCTTGCCGAATTCGACGGCGGGCTCGGGCGAGTCGGCGGCGGATTACCAGCAAACCACGGATTACGCATCGCCGGGCGCGGCCG
>JAAYCB010000188.1 GCA_012744395.1 Pirellulaceae bacterium | reverse complement strand
ATCCTTGTTGCGCTGCTGGTTTCGCGTTGGCTGCCGGGGGCCGGCCCGGCTGAGGCCGCCGACTGGCCGACTTATCTGGCCGACTACAGCCGCAGCGGCGTAACGCAAGAAAGCCTGGCTTTTCCCTTAGGGGAGAGCTGGGCGCACCGGTCGGCGCACGCGCCGCGGCCGGCATGGCCCGATCCGGCTCGGCGCGACGTGACCAATCGACACGAAGGCCTCCGGGCGGTGATGACGTTCGATCGGGCGTTCCAAACGGTGAGTGCCGGAGGGCGGGTCTTCTTCGGCTCGTCCGCCGATGACAAGCTCTACGCGTTGGACGCGGAGACGGGCGGGATTCTCTGGACTTTTTTTAGTGGCGGGCCCGTGCGGCTGGCGCCTACGATCGCCGGCGGCCGTGTCTATTTCGGATCCGACGACGGTTGCGTGTATTGCCTGCGAGCGAACGACGGTCGGCTGATTTGGAAGCACACTCCGGCGGAAGCCCCCGCCTTTCTGCCCGGCAACGGCCGGATGATCTCCCTGTGGCCCGTTCGCACAAGCGTCGTCGTCGAGGATGGCGCCGCCTATTTCGCGGCCGGGTTGTTTCCCCAGCAGAAAGTCTACCTGGCCGCGCTCCACGCGGAGAACGGCACGATGAAATGGAAACGCGAAGTGGCCATTTCAGCCCAAGGATACCTGCTGGCCTCCGCACAGCGCCTTTACGTGCCGACAGGGCGAACCGCCCCCGCCATCTTCGCCCGCAACGATGGGCGGCCGCTGGGCGAAGTGCCTAGCGCGGGGGGGGCCTATGCGCTGTTGACCGGCGACGCGGTTGTCGCCGGGCCGGGGCGCGGGCCGAAGCAACTGAATCTGGTCGACGCCCGGACGTCGGAAACGATCGCGACGTTCGACGGCCTGAGAATGGTGGTCCGGGGCCCGATCGCCTATATGCAGTCGGAGACCTCGCTTTCCGCCTTCGATCGCCTCCGCTACGCCTCGCTCGCCGCAGAACGCAAGGCCCTCGTCGCGGAACTGCAGCAGCTCAAACGCTCTCGGCAGGCGTCCGACGCAGATCGGGCGGCGATCGACGCGATCGATCGGCGATTAGACTTGTTGAGCAAGCGGTCCAGCCAGCTCGCGGAGGAATTCCCTCGCTGCAACCTCTGGAGCACGGCTTGCCAGCTGCCGTTCGCAATCATCGCGGCCGGCGATGCCCTGATTCTCGGCGGGGACGGCGAAGTCGCCGCGGTCGATTCAGCCAATGGGGGCATCGTGTGGACGGCGCCGGTATCCGGAAAGGCCTATGGGTTGACCGTGGCGGACGGTCGCTTGCTGGTGAGCACGGATCAGGGATCGATCCACTGCTTCACCCCATCCGCCGAAAAGGGGCCGCGGGCAGCGGAGTCCCCTCCCACGGCCCAGTCGCATCCCGATGCCACGGAAGAAAGCTGCCGCGATGCCGCTCGGATCATCTGCCAGGAGAGCGGCGCCGGACCGGGGTACGGCCTTGTGCTCGGCTGCGAGACGGGCGGCTTGGCGCGTGAATTGGCAACGCGGACCGATTTGCGGATGATTGGCGTCGAGCGCGATCCGGCTCGAGTGGCCGCCGCGAGGGCAGCACTGGACAGCAGCGGCCTTTACGGTCCGCGCGTTGTCGTCCATGAGCAAACCGGCGACGGGCTGCCCTATCCGCCGGGCTTTGCCAACCTCGTCGTCTGCGAATCGCTGCTGGAGACGGGTCAATTGCCGGCGTCCGCCGACGAAGTGGCAAAGGTGCTTCGCCCCTGCGGCGGGCTCGTTGTGCTCGTGGCGCGTGGCGAGCAAGTGACGGCCGCCGAGTTGAAAGCATGGGGGGAAGGGCGGCTGCCCGATTGGCGCGTGGTCGAGCGAGAGGATTGGCTCGTCGGCGTCGGCAGGAGAGATGCTCTGCCCGGCAGCGGCGAGTGGACGCATACCTATGCGGACCCCGCCAATACTTCGTGCAGCGGCGATCGCCTGGTCGGCTCGCCTCCGCGCCTACAGTGGTTCGGCGAGCCCGGGCCGCGACGCATGGTCGATCGCCATATCCGCAACGTGCCGCCGCTGTACAAGGACGGGCGGCTGTTTATACCCGGCGACCAGGTCGTATTCGCCGTGGATGCCTACAATGGCATTCCGCTTTGGAATGCCGAAGTGCCGAACTCCCGACGATTGGGCGTCTTCCTGGATACGAGCAATCTCGTGGTCGACAGTCGGGCGCTATACGTTGTCGCCGGCCGGGAGTGCCGCCTGTTCGACGTGCGCGCGGGTCAACCGCTGGGCAGCTACCAAGCGCCGCCGGCGGCGGACGGCCAGGCGACCGAATGGGGGTATCTTGCACGCACCGCCGACCTGGTGCTTGGAAGCATCCGGCGCGAGGGGACGACCTACCGGCAGATCACCCGCGAAGCCGAGCTGGACGAAGAGCCCGTCTGGTATCCGAACATGCAGCTTGCCACGAGCGATTCGCTGTTTGCCTTGGACCACTCCGGCGGCACGACGCGCTGGACGTATCGTTCCGGCCGCGTGATCGACACGACTCTCACGGTCGCCGGCAATCGGCTCTTCTTCCTGGAAAACGACGCCGCCACATCCAGCACCTCGGGTCGGGTGGCCATGCGGGAAATTGTCCAAAGCGGCCAGACGTTCCTCGTGGCCCTGGATCTTGGCACGGGAGAGGCCGTCTTCCGGAAACCGATCGATGTGCGCAGCTTTCAACAGCCGACGTATCTCAGCTCTTCCGCGGGCGTGTTGCTGTTGAGCGGCTGCCGAATCGCCGGCGGCGAACACATCACGGCAAGCGGGTCCGCGGCGCTGCGGCAGCAGCGCGGAGGCGAATCGATCCACTACTGTCTTCAAGCGTTCGACGCCGCCACGGGGAACCCACTCTGGCAGGCCGAGCATCCCACGAAGCTCGAGGTTCGCGGCGGCCACGGCGAGTACAACCAGCATCCCAACCTGCTGGGCGGCACGGCCTATGTATGGCCGTACGCCTACGATCTGCGGACGGGGAAACGGCACGAAGACTGGACATTCGATCGCCACGGGCACGGCTGCGGACTCGTCTCGGCGTCGGCCGACTGCCTGTTCTGGCGGGGGAATAACCCGTGGATGCGCGATCTGCGGCAAGGCGGCGCGGCCGTGCGACTCAATCAAGTCACAAGGCCGGGATGTTTCATCAATATGATTCCCGCCGGAGGTTTGATCATGATCCCGGAAGCCAGTTCCGGATGTGTCTGCGGCTATCCGATGCAGACCTCGATGGCGTTCGGCTCTTGGTGAAAAATGAGGCGCCCTGCGAGCTTGGGGCGACCGGAGTCGCCATGCTGCCGCCTCCCGTTCCCTCCCCTCCTTGCGGTTCTGCGTGCGCAATTGCCAGACGAACGATCCGTCTTCCTGCCGGCGACGAAAGATCAGTCCGCTTGCCCGACCCGCCCGGTTGCCGACGATTTGGGCGTTGCATACCCTTTTGCACGGCTTGATTCTCTGGGCGGCCCCCTGGCCGCTCCCCCTGCCAAGGGACGCCCGGCAGGCAACCCCTTGAGACATCCTGCCGCCTTGGTGGGAGTTGAGCATGCCCCTACATGCAAGCCATTTCATCCCCACACAGGTGCTGCTCCCAACCTCTGCGGCGGGGCACGAAGCGCGGCAACCAGCCGTGCCTCGTCTTTGACACGCACGCCGCAGAGTCGGAAATGGCCACTTAGCGAGGGTTGACACGGTCGATTTGCGTTGTTTCACTTAAGACACCCTGGTTACATCCTTGCGAGGATTTTTGGCGACACAGACCCTCCCCAAACCAGTAGAGGTCTGCCATGCCTTTGAGTGTCGAGTCGGCGGGACAAGGCGCGACTGCGCCAAGATGCTTCGCGACGGGCACAGGACCGGGGTGCAGCGGGCGGACTCCAGAAGTCCACGAATGCAGGCACGCAGCTGAATGCACGGCTTCGGCCGGGCCAAACGGATGCCGCGCAAATGAATCGCAGGCCGAGCCGCACGCCCGGCGCGAGGCGGATTCGCCGCCACTGGGCCACGCGTCATGTCGCGCCGATGATGCCTGCCTGCTGCGGCGTGTTCAGGCCTACTTGCGGCTGCCGCGGCACGTCCAGCTGTCGGGGTCGCCGCTCGATCGCTGCTGGAACGAATTCTATCGAAGACACGCCGGCTCGGTTCGCCGCATCCTGCGGACCACGGCGATGTCGCCGGCGGATCAGGCCGACTGCGCTCAAGAGGTCTGGGCCGAATTGATCGCCCTTCTGGCCGGCTCGACGCGTCCGGCGATCGATCTGCCGCGCCATTTTCGCGCCTGGCTCTGGACGTTCACGCGTCGCAAGGCCGCCCGGCTGCTCACCAGTCGCAGCAAGCTCCCCATCTTTCTGCCGGCGGCGGTGATCGACCAGATCGCAAGCCGCCGTGATTCGAATCCCTATCCGGCCCCGCGACAGCAGGAGGACGCGCAGCGGGTCCGCCGCATTCTGGCCCTCTGCCGGCGCCATGCGTCCGAGACGACCTACCAGGCCTTTTGTCTCCGCTGGATCGCGGGTCTGGACACGCGCCAGATCGCCGAAAACCTTGAACTTTCGTCTGACCAAGTCCGCTGGCGGCAAAAGCGGAT
>JAAYCB010000187.1 GCA_012744395.1 Pirellulaceae bacterium | reverse complement strand
TGTTCGGCGAACTGGGCGACCGCTTCCAGATTGCCCCGCAAGAGCATCTCTCGCTCGATGATTTCCCCACGCTGGAACACGTCCTGGACTTCCTCGTCGTGGAACTCGCCGGCCAGAACGGGGCGCCGGCGGCCACCGCCCGCTCGGCCCCTGCGCCGGCGGCAGACGAGGCCGTGGAGAAAGACGACTTTGTCAAGATTCATGTGTCCCAGGGTGACCCCTCGCGGCCGGGGCGTGACCGCGGCCGGGCCCTGAAGGCATCGATCCAGAGCGAGATGGCATGTCTCGTCGATTTCTCCATGACCACGGAAGACAATCCGCAGGAACGCTGGCCCGGGGCATGGGCCGAAGAAATCTCGGGGTTGGCGGAGGGGGCCCAGGTCAATCGAATGGCCGCTGTTCTATGGAATCTGCGCGGGGAGCGGCTGTCCTGCTTGCGGACTTCCTTCGGCGAGATCGAAGAGCCTGCGAGCTGGCCGTTGGACCGGAATACCGTCACCCTGGTCCAGTTGCGCAAGGGCTGCGGCCAGGATTATCTGACGATCGGCCGTCCTGGACGGGTCACAGGAACAGCGGGGATCAACGCCGCCAGGATCATATGCTCGTGTGAACCGCTCGACGAGCAGGTCGCCCCGGGAGACGTTGTCGCCGTTGCCGTGTGGTTGCACGAGACGTTGGGCACTGCCGAGACGCTGAATGACGCGGCATCGAGGGTCAGCGCGCTGCGTTTGCGGGGTCGCTGGTGCGTGGCGATCAGCGCTGCGGGCAGCGGGATGGGTTCGGCCTGGAGATGCGGCGGCGGCCACCCGGTCCGCGATGACAGTGCACGCACCCGGGAGCAGGTCCTGCTCCACCAGGGCATCAACGACCATCCCGACGAGCTCAGGTTGTTTGATCGATGCACGATGGCGGTCGAACGTGTTCCGCTCGACTCGATCCTGGGCACGTCTCCTGGCGAACCCGCCAGGCGCGACGATTCCCGATCGCCTGTCGTCGAGTCGCTGACCATGCACCGGCATGTGATGCAGACGGTCGCGTCGCCGCGACCGGCTCCCGGCGAGCCCGTGTATCGCCAAGGCGATTCGGTTTGGCTGGTGGGCACCTCAGCCACATCGCAGCCGCTCGGCGAGCAATTGAGCAGCCGCGGTTGTCGGGTGGAATCGTTCTCGGCCAATCGAGTCCGCGCTGTCCGCGAGCGTCTTCGTGGCGGCGAGACTCCCGGTCACCTGATCTTCCTGGAGGACTCGGCAGGGGTTTCTCTCGACGCATTCTCGGCATCCGAGAGTTACCTGGAACGATTCGAACTGTGCCGCCTGTGGATCGAATCCTTGGAGAACGCCGGCGCAATTGCCGGCGCCTCGATTGCCGCCGTGACTCGGCTCGGTGGCGATCTGGGATTCCAGCGCGATGTGCCGGTTTTCAGTGGCGGCGGAATGACCGGGCTGCTGAAAGGCATACGCCGTGAATACCCGTCGTTGTATGTCAAGGTCGTCGATTTCGACGGGAGTTCGGGCGCTGCCGCCATCGCCAGTGAATTTGTCGCCGAGATGGACAGCGGGGATCGGCAGCTCGAAGTCGGTATTTGCTCCGCCCAGCGCTGCGTGGTTCAGGCGCTTGCCCAGCCCGTGCCCCAAGGCAGGACCGACCGCATCAAGCGGGGCGGCGTGTGGGTCGTATCGGGCGGTGGCCGCGGGGTGACATCCGCCGTGGCGCGCCAGTTGGGAGGCCGCTTCGGCCTGCGACTTCATCTGCTCGGCACGTCACCCCGCCCCGCGCAGGATGCGGTCTGGAAGGGCCGCAACCAGGACCAACTCCGCGATCTGAAGCGCCGGGTGGCAATCGAGGCACGGGAAGCCGGCGAGAGCCCTGCACGCTGTTGGAGTCGCATCGAAAAGGCGATCGAATTGGATCGCAACCTCGAGGCCTTCGCCTCGGCTGGAGTCCAGGCCACCTACCACGTTTGCGATGTCGGGAATCGGGCTTCGCTGAAGCGGGTGCTTGACCAGATCCGGGCAACGGAGGGGGCAATCGATGGGATCATTCACGGGGCGGGAATCGAGGCCGCTTGCCGATTCACGCGGAAGCAGCAGGACCTGGTGCGGGCGACGATTGCCTCGAAAAGCGACGGCGCCCTCAACCTGATCGCGTTGACGCGCAGCGATCCCCTGGAGTGTTTTGTGAGTTTCGGGTCCACCAGCGGCCGATTCGGCGGCTTGGGGCAGGCCGACTATTCGCTCGCGTCCGATCTGCTGGCCAAGATCAGCGATCGCCTGGCGGTAGAGCGTCCCGGCTGCAAGGTTCTGACGTTCCACTGGCCGGCCTGGGATGAACTCGGCATGGCTGTCCGCCCGGAGAGCAAGCTGGCCCTCCAAAGCAGTGGAATCTCCTTCATGCCCGTCAGGGAGGGAGTCGACCACCTGTTCCGGGAACTGTCCACGGACGATCGCCAGCGCGAGATCCTGATTCTCGACAAGCCGGGGCTTCTCGACACGGACGGGACGATGTCGCGGCGGGTTCCCGCCGACGGCCAACCGCCGACCTCTGGATCGGCGCGGCGCGTTCCGCCTCCGCGGGCCGCCGGACTCGACTGCTCGCGGGCGTCGTTGATCGCCTCGATGGCGCCCAGCGACCGTCCGGGCCGGTATCTGGCCCGCTGGCCCCTCGACGCCACGAACGACCCATTCCTGGTCAATCACCGCCTGCGGCAACGGCCGTTCCTTCCGGGAGTCATGTCGCTGGAGGCGATGGTGGAGGCGGCGGCGATCCTCCGCCCCGCCGCCCGCTTCGTCGGCTTTCGCGACGTACAACTGGTCAACGGCTGGTCGATCGACCCGGCCCGCGACCACGAGGCGACCCTGGTCCTCACCGAAACGGACGACGGCGTCCGCTGTGAGCTGACCGGAATTCTCTACAACACGCGGCACGAGGTCGTTGAGGAGAATCGGCTTCTCGCGACGGGCCTCGTCCTGCTGGACGACGAGCCGGCTCTGATCGAGGCCGCCGATCCCGGCAAGCCGATCCTGGACTGGCACCCCTTCCTTTATCCCGAAGAGTTCGTGATGTTTCACGGGCCGCCCTACCGTACGCTCACCCGGATCGCGTTACAGCACGGCGGAGGCCACGCGATGATTGAAGGTCGCCCCAGAAACGAGTTGATCGGCGCCCGTTCGGGCGACGGCATGTTGACCGCCGCGGCCGCCCTGGACGGCTGCATGTATGCATGCGGTTCGTTCGTGTTCTTCATGGTCGACAAGTCGGTCGAGATCCCGCGGGGCATCGATTCCTATCGGCAGGCAAGATTGCCTCGCGAGGGCGAGAAGTGTGCGCTTCGCCTGTTCTATCGGGGCCCGGCAGGCAGAGGGAGCCTCTACGACTTCAACCTGGTAGGCGAGCCCGGCGATGCGATTCTCGAAGTCAAGGGGTATCGCTCGGTGCGTCTGGAGAACGGCAATGTGGATTGAGCAGCTTCAGCCACTCAGCGACGACGTTTGCCTGGCGCCGGGCGATCCTGGCAGATGGTTGTCGGCGGCCGAGCGGGACCGACTCGCGCGGATTCGTTCCCCGCAACGGCGAACGGGCTGGCTCGCCGGTCGCCGCCTGGCGAAGGAACTGCTGTGCTCTGTGGACGGCCGAACGTCTCCCGGTCCGGCTGGGTGGCATATCGAGTCGCGCGACGGTCGCGGACGCCCCGCTCCGCCGCGGGCCTTTCGATGCGGGCGGCTCGTCCCGTGGGTCGTGTCGATTTCCCATTCCGACCGGTCCGTTTACGTTGCGGTCAGTACCGCGCGGGGTGTGCGGCTGGGCGTCGACGTCACGCCGGTGCGGCCTTTGAGCGACTCCTTCGCCCGCCTTTGGCTGACGGACAACGAGCGGCGATGGTGTGCCCGCGATGCAACGGGCCTGCTCCGCTGCCTCGTCTGGTCGGTAAAGGAATCGTGCTACAAGGCCGCGGGAAACGGCAGTCCGTTTCGTCCGCGGCAAATCGACTGCATGACCGCCACGAACCTGGGGCGCCTGCCATCCAGCGGGCTGTTCGACCGCGGCCCTGTGCAACGGATCGACGATGGGCATTCCACGGTCGTCTGCCGCATTGTTGGCGGTGAAGTTGCCTCCTCGGTTCTGCTCAGGGCGGGGGGAGAGGCAAGCGGGCGATTTGCGTAAGAAGACAGGCAGGGGCGCCGCGAACCGGGCCCCAGGAGGCCGCCGAACAGGCGGCCGATCGATTCTCCAGGCGGCTGGTCGCGGACAGGCGACGAACAGAACGCACGGCGGTTCCTAGAAGGATGGGACAATGATCGACTTGACTGGACGGGTTGCCCTCGTAACGGGATCGTCGCGCGGCATCGGCCGCGCGTGCGCGCTTCGCCTGGCCGAGGCCGGAGCCGACGTGATCGTGAACTACGTCTCCTCCAAGGCAGCGGCCCTGGAGGTCGCCGGGCAGATTCGCGACATCGGGCGGACCGCGGCCGCGGTCCGAGCGGACGTGAGCCAGCGCGACGACGTGGAATCCATGATGGAGTACGTCAAACTCGAGTTCGGCACGCTCGATATCCTGGTCAGCAATGCGGCAACCGGCGGATTCCGCCCGCTCGTGGCGACGACGGACCGCAACTTTGACGCGGCGATGCAGATCAATGTCCGGCCCGTGATCTACCTGGTGCAGGCCGCACTGCCTCTGCTGGAGCAGTCCGACCACCATGCCAAGGTAATCGCGATATCCAGCCACGGTGCGGTAATCGCCCTGCCGATGTACGGTACGATCGGCAGTTCCAAGGCCGCCCTGGAAGCCACCATGCGCCATTTCGCATTGGAGCTTGGCGACCGCGGCATCAACTTCAATACCGTTCGCGCGGGACTCGTCGAGACCGACTCGACCCGCTCGCTGCCGAACTCCGAGGCGGTTTTCGCCGGCCGCATTCACAAGAGCATGACCGGCGAGCGATTCCTGGCCGACACCGACGTCGCCGATGCCGTGCTGTTTCTCGCCAGTTCGTTGAGCGATCTCGTCCAGGGGGAGACGATTGTGGTCGACGGTGGAGCAGCCATTCACATCTAGACGGAAGCGAGACAGGAGGGCGGCGCCCCCGCGCGTCATCCGTGATCGATCAAGAGGTTCAACATCCGCCGGGAATCCAGTCAGCGCCAATGAAGCTTCCTGATGTCCAACGCGTGTTGATTCTCGGCGCCGGAACGACTGGGGGGCGGATCGCCCTGCAATTCGCCCGGTTCGGTTCGCTCTGTCGACCGGAGGCGATCTTCACCACGAACCGCTTGAAGGCGGGCGAAATCGCCTCTGGGGCACCCGCTCCGGAAATCGTGGCCGTCGCCCCGGACGAGATCCGCCCGGAGATGCTTGTGCCCGGGAGACCGTCATGACGACCGACGCGGAATCGGCCCCCCTTCGCGCCGCTGCACACCGGCACGGTCTCCCGGACCGCGGCGGTGACGCGCCGCTGTTTCCGCTGCCGCTCGTTCCCTTCGAGCGTTACATGGTGGCCGACGATCGCCGCGGTTATCCGATGACGTTTCCCGTCCGCGTTGAACTGGAGGGGCAGCTTTGCCGCGATGCGCTGGAGGCTGCCCTGGCGGACGCCATCGCCCGCCATCCGCTTCTGAATGCGCGGCTCCGCCGCCGGCGCTTCCGCCGGCACTGGGTGGCTGGCGCCGATCCCGTAAGACTCCACTGGGAGACAACCGGCGCCGCCACGGCCTGTCTTCCCGGCCAGCCGCTCGACCTGGCGTCGGAACCGGGCGTTCGCATCGCCTGCCGTGTGGAAGATCACCGGGTGACCCTGTCCTTGTTGTTTCACCACGCCGCCTGCGACGGCATCGGGGCGCTGCGTTTCATCGGCGACGTGCTCGCCTTCTACGGCCGCCGCACGTCCGCGGAAGACATCGCTCCGAACCTGTTGCCGATTGAACCGGCCAATCTGCTCGATCGGGGCCGATTCGATATCCGCCTGCCGGCCGTCGTGTCCGCGAGGGACGTGCTGCTCAGCACGCTGAGAGAGGGCTGGAAGGTCCTCGCGCGGCGTCCCCAGGTGCTCATCAGCCGTTGCCGCCTGGGGAACGTTGCCGCCTCGCCGTTGTACACGGCCGGGCTCGACGCGCAGACCTACGGCCGCTTCTGCCGCAGAGCGAACGATGCCGGTGTAACGGTCAATGACTTGTTGCTCCGCGACATGTTCTTGACAGTCCGCGCGTGGAATGATTCCCGCAGCCGGCGCCGCGTTCGGGGCTGGCTGCGGATCACGATGCCCACGTCGCTGCGGGGCAGACGCGCCGCGAGAATGCCCGCCACCAATTCGCTGGGGTATGCCTTCGTGACCCGCCGCACGGACGAGTGCGACCGGCCCGGGGAACTGCTCACCGGACTCGGTGTGGAGACGAAGCTGATTCGCGATTGGGGCCTGGGAGCCCTGTTCGTCGAGGCGCTCCGCAAGGCCCGGTTGATCCCCGGTTTGACTGCGTTGGGCGCCCGCTTCAGCCGCCGTTTTTCCACGGTGGTACTCTCCAACCTGGGGGACCCGATCCGCCGTTTCCGGGCCCGCTTCCCCTGCAATGGGGATCGCCTCCAGGCGGGCAATCTACGGCTGCAGCGGATCTACGGAGCGCCCCCGGTGCGCCCGGGCACGCGCGCCGCAATTGCCCTGTTCAGTTATGGGAACGAGTTGACGTTGGCGATGATCGTCGATCCGCGTTGGTTTTCGCCGGAGGACGCCGCTGCGTTTCTCCACCAATACCAAAGTCGGCTCAACCAATCGGCCGACGAAGAACAGCCTGACGTGACGGTCTCCGCATGACGATTCTCTCGCGCCTCCTCCGCTATCGCTGGACCTTGTCGCTGCTGCTCCTTCTGGTCCTGCCGTTCACCCTCCGCGGGGCGCTGCATGCCTGGCGCAGCAACGCCAACGATGTGCTCGATTGGCTGCCCGACAACTTCGAGGCGACCGAGCAACTCGGCTATTTTGTCGGCCTTTTCGGCAGCGACGAGTTGCTGATGATCAGTTGGGAAGGCTGCACGCTGGACGATCCGAGAATCGCCGCGCTGCGGGCGGAAATCTGCGCGCCCGCTGCGAGCGCGTCGGGCGAAGTGGTTTACTACCGCGAGGTTTTCACTGGGCCGGCGATTCTCGACGCCTTTCGTGGACCGCCGCTGGAAATGAGCAGCCACGACGCCCTCCAGCGAATGGCCGGTTGGATCGTCTCGGCCGACGGCAACACGACCTGCCTGATCGCCCTCGTGTCCGAAGCGGGGACGATGAACCGGCACGCCGCCGTGGCCCACGTGTTCGCGGCCGCCGACCGTGTAGCGGGCCTCTCCAGCCAGGCGATCCACGTCGCCGGCCCGACAATCGAGGGCGTGGCTGTCGACGAGGCCAGCCAGAGCGGGTTGCTCGCCCTGAACCTCGCATCGTTCGCGATATGCCTTGCGATCATGGTTGTCTGTCTCGGCAGCCTGAGAGCGGCCCTGCTGGTGTTTCTGATCGCCCTATTCAATGAACAGCTCAGTATGGCGCTGGTCCACTACACGGGTTGCCACCTCGATTCGATCTTGCTGCTGACCGCGAACCTTACGTTCGTGGTCACCGTTTCGATCGGCATCCATCTGGTCAACTACTACCGCGACGCGATGATCACCGGCAACCTCGAAGATGCTGTTGCCAGGGCTTGCCGCGCGGCCTGGACTCCGACCTTTCTGGCGACGCTGACCACCGCTCTTGGCCTGGTCTCGCTGACCGTCAGCCGGATCAGGCCGATCACCCGATTCGGCGCCTATTCCGCCGCTTCGATCTCGATTGGCATGCTCGTGGTGATCGTTTACGTAGCGCTCCATTTCCAGATCTGGCCTCTTCGCCGTTGGAACGCGGCGATCCAGCCGGACAAGCCCGCCGAACCCGGCCCTGCAAAGAGGCGGCTGGTCGCCCTGTTGACGGCGTTCCAATGGCCGATCCTGCTGACGGCGTTTGCCGTGCTCATGGGTGGCGGCCTGGGGACTCTGCGGTTGAGAACATCCGTCGGCCTGAACGACTTGCTGCCCTCGCGGTCGCGGGTGATCCAAGACTACGCATGGCTCGAAGACCATATCGGCCCCCTCGTTCCGGTCGAAGTCCTGATCGAGATGCCCCGCGGCGACGATCGCCAACTGCTGGCGCAGTTCCGCACAATCCGCGCCGCCCACGAGGCACTACAAGCCGTCGATCCGCGCGACGCGGTCATCTCGTCAGCCACCTTCGCACCGGAGCCGCCTCGGAGCGGTGGATTCCGCCAGGTTGCCCAGGCGGCCGTGTTTCGCAAGAGACTGATGAGCAGCCAGGATCAATTGCGCGAGTTGGGCTACCTGACGGTTGACAGCGAAACGAACTACTGGCGAATCACGCTGCGCACCTCCTCCTCGCGGCGCAGCGATTACGGAGCGCTGCTTGCCGCCCTGCGCCGGACCGTCGTCGAAACCGTCCATGTGGAGGGAATGGTCGCTCCGGATCGAATCATCGTCTGCGGGGGAGTGCCGCTGATCTTTCAAGCCCAGCAGCAGCTTCTGAAAGACCTGATCATCAGCTATGTCCTCTCCTTCGCCCTGATTGCGATCGCGCTGATGCTGGTGTTTCGCAGCGTGGCCTGCGGAGCCCTCTGCATCATTCCAAACATCCTGCCAAGCGCCATGGTGTTTGGCCTGATGGGTTGGATCGACATGCCCGTCGAGCTTGGCACGATCTTGACCGCCAGCGCCGCGTTGGGAATTTCCGTCGACGACGCACTGCACTTCATTACCTGGTTCCAACGCAGGATTTCCGTGGGCGGCTCCGCTGCGGAAGCGGTGTCGTTCGCCTACCGACGCTGTGCCCTGGCCATGATTCAAACCACGTTGATCTGTAGTCTCGGCCTCGTCGTATTCGCCCTCAGTCCGTTTGCCCCCATCGCCCGATTCGGGATGTGCATGTTCGTCCTGCTGTTGATCGCCCTTCTGGGGAACCTGATCGTTCTGCCCGCAATTCTGCTCAGTCCCCTCGGCCGCCCGTTTCTTCCCAAGCCCCAAGCCACACGTGCATGCATCTTCCAGGAGGACAAGACTTGAAAGTCAGCGACGTGAAATTGACGCTCGTTCTGGCAGCATTCGCGACCGTTTCGCCGGCTCGCGGCAACGCCGAGGAAGAGCTGCTGCGCTTGCTGCCCGAATCGACAAGCTACGCCGTGGTGACACGCGATTGTGCCGCTGCCTGGTCTCAAGCGCGGCTGGAATCGCATGGCAAGGACGCCGAGGGAGTCGCGAAGAACGGCGACTTCTGGACCGCCTGCGGTCTCGCGCCCGAGGCCCTCGCGGAGACCCCCGTCTCCTGCCTGCTGCGAGCGGAGACACGCCAGGCGGAGGGCCACGCTGCCAGGCTGATCGCGGCCGAGGCGGAGACCGCGGACCAGGCGGCCGATCTGCTGAAACGCGCGAGGCAACGGCTGTCCGACGCAGGGGGCGCCGCGGCAACGGCGCGTCTCGGCAAGATGGAGGGGGTAAAGCACACCTGGCAAGCGGAAGATGGCCGCGAATCGACGGCTGTTCACCTCCTTCACGGCAATCTGCTGATCTGCGCCAGCGACGTCGCCCTGGCCGAGGAGCTGGCGACCCGTCTTGACGATCCGTCCCGCACGGGTCCGCCAGCGCTCGGCGAGATCATGCGGGCGCTGCCCGAGAGAGGCGCCGAGGATCGTCTCCAGATCACCTGGTACGGCAATCCCTGGATAGAACTGAATGCCGCGGCAGCCCGCAGTGCGGAAGACCGGAGCCTTGTCGCCACGGCGAAGCGCCACGGGCTCGATGCGGTCCTGGCCGTTGGCGGTGTTGTATCGGTCCGCACAAGCGGCGACGTGTTCTCCCATTTGATCGTGCGCACCGAGAAGCCCCATCGCGGTTCGCTGCGGATTCTGCAGTTGGGCCCGCTGGAGCAATGGGAGCTTCCCCAATGGCTCCCGCAGGAATACTCCGAGCTTGCCGTACTGCATGGCGACGTCCCCGCCGGATTGCGATACGTGGGAGCTGTCTTTGACGGACTGTACGCCGACGGAACCGAAGGGACCTACGAAGATATCCTGGCCGACCTGAAGGACGAGTACGGGCTGGGAGTCGATCTGGAAAAGGAACTCTATCCCCATCTCGGACCGCGCGTCGTGTGGCTGCTGGGCAAGTCCCGCGATGAAACACCGGGACCGGTGCTGCTCGCCTTGCAGACCGGTTCTCCGGAGAAAGTTGCGGCGACGCTGCGGCTTCTGATGGAAGGTGACCCGGACGTGCAGGAGAAGTCCGTGGCGGGCTGCGAGTATCCGCTCTGGCAGATCACCGGCGGCGGCGGCGTCCCGGATTCCGGCGTGATCGTTGCCCGGGGATACATCCTCTGCTGCGAAGATGTCGGCCTGATCCATCAGGCCCTGGCCGCCGGGAACAGCAAGGCTACCGAGCTCGTTTCGGCGGCCGACAACCTGAGACAACTTGCCGGACCTCTCGGCTTGGGGGCTCCGTGCATGTTGCTTGCCCGGCAGAGCGCGCAGCCGCGGCCCGCCCCCGACCCGGCTCGCCCGCCTGGCACGGAATCCATCGTCTCCTGGCTTCTGTTCGGCTCTCCCGATGCCTCGGCGCTGTCTGGGTTGCTCGGTCGAGCAGGCGACGCGGCGCGATCAACAACCTTGCCCCTCTTGAAGGGCTTTCCCGTGACGATCGGCTATGACACCCCGCACGGGTATTGGTTCTTCAGCCGGGCCCCGGCAACAGAATAGCCGCACGCAGCGGCGAACGGACCCCGCCATGTTCGAGTTCCCTCAGCCCGCGTTCCGACCGAGACGTCCAGAACTCCGATGCCCGCTGGCCGGCACTCCGCCGATCCGCCCGAGGCAGCCATGCCGGTTCCGGGTCTTGGCGTTCACCCTCGCCGCGTTCTTGCCGGCCAGCCTGTCTCCGGGGGCCGTTGCAGCGCTGCACGAACGCATTGACGATGCCCGAGAAGAGTATCGTGCGATCACGGAGGAAGACGTGCGGGCTGCCGAGGAAGACGTGCGCGACGCGCGACGCGCGGTCGAACGGCTGTTTGCCGCGGATTCTCAGGAGGGCTGGCTGGCCTGGCGGGCCTACTTGCTGTGGGACGAGCAACAACAGCACCTCGAAGGCGACGGGCCCATCGACGGGCCCTTCTGGAATCAGGTGCTTCGCCGGCTGGCGGCCAACTGGCCGGGGCTGGAGCTCGATTGTTTCGCCAGCCTCCGCGGGACAATCCGCGATCTGATCGACCTGGCCGAGATACAACGCCAGCCGCATCCACAAGCGCACTACCTGGCACTGCTCGATGAACTGGCTGCGTTGCTGCCCGGCGACAGCCACCCCCCCTCGGCAGTCGAATTGGAGGAATTGTCAGGCATCCTCAGCCGCCTGGGACAGTCTCGGCAGACGCCGGACCTGGTGGCGGCCGTCCGCGAGGAATTCCTCTTCCCGAATCTGTTCGTGGGGTTGCCCGCGTCGCTTGTGGCCGCGGAGCTGAACCAACCGATCCGGCAGCCCTACGACTACCATCGCCTGGTTGGCGCGGCCAGCGTGACGGCAAGCGGGACGATCGAGGCAACGTTGACGGCGACCCTTCCGGAAAGCGCCAAGCCCGGCGTTGTCCAGTTGCAGATCGACGGGGTCAGCGCCGCCGAGTCCACCAGCCGCGAGGAAGGCGTCAGGGTGCGTACCCGGTCCGATCTCCAGTTCTCCGCAAACGCCTCGCTGCATCCGACTCGCGAAGGATTCCAGGTCGAACCCTTTCAGGCCACGGGCAGGCTCGATAGTCGGATCATCGGCGTCTCGTCGGGGTATCGCGGCAGACGGGCATCCGAAGCGAACCAACGCGCCCGTGCCCAGCATGCTGCGCGCCTCCCCCTCGCCGAATCCCTTGCACTCCGCGACCTCGGCGGTCACTTGACGCAACAGCTCGGCGAACGCTGCCGAATCCTGAATGCCGCGATCGACGAACACGTCCGCAACCCGTTGCTCCGATACGATCGATTCCCCGCCGAAGTGACCTTCGAGAATGCCCGTTCGACCCTCTGGCTCATGGCAACGATGGCGGACGAACATCAACTGGCGGGTCCGCCCGCCCCCGACTTTGGCGATCCGGATACGGTGAGACTCTTCTGCCACCAGTCGTCGTTGAACAACAATGCGGGGCCGATCTTCGCATCCCGAACCTGGTCGTTCCAGGAACTGCTCGGACTCTGGCTGAGCGACGTTCCCCAGAACGATCCGCTGGCAATAACATTCGCTCCGCTGGCACCGGTCTTCGTCGGCTGTGCCGACAATGAAATCTCACTCCGCATCCTGGCCGAAGCGTTTGAATACGAGGGACGGCGCTACTCCGGGATGGAGATCCAGGTCCGATTCGGGCTGGAGCATACGGATCACGGTTGGCAGTTCCTTCGCAGAGACAAGCCGCAGGTTCTGCCCCGCCTGCTCGACGACGGCTCGCGCCCGCAACTCAAGCTTCGCGATCTGGCGTTTCGCCGAATCCTTCTGAATCGACTGGAACGCGACATTCCGGAACGCATCGATGCCGGTGCGATCCGATTGCCGGAAGGCTTTGAACGGGTCCGCACGCTTGAGGCGGTTGAGGCTGAGATTCGCGACGGCTGGCTCTTGATGTCCTTTCAGATGCCGGCCACGGATCGCTGACAGGCGGCGAGCTTCCCGATTCGCTACCGGCAATCCGGGCTAGCGCTGGTCGCCTCGCCCTGCCCGGAGCTCGTAGAGCCGGTAGCCGATCCGGCGGCAGGCCTCCACCGTCTCGACGTAGGGCGTATCGCAGACGTCGACGAAGCCGTTCTGGAAATTCTCGCCGTCGTCTCGTCCCGTGGTCGCCTGGTCGCCGAACTGGTGCCAGTGGGTCCCGACGACCCACGGGTTTTCCAGCGCGCTGGCGACATACTTTTCGTAGGCCTCCCCGCGGGCCTGCTGGTTTGCCACCGGGCGCAGGCTGGCGTGGAACTTGCCGCGGTCGAGCGCGCCGAAGTGCCACTCGCCGATCACCACCGGCTTGTCGATCCCCTCCGGCAGGCGGAAATCGGCGAGGGTCTCGGCGTAGCGGTTGACGCTGACCACGTCGCTGTACCTGGCGGCCGTGCGGAAGACGACGGCGTGGCTCCAACCGGCGAAGCGGCAGCCGAGATAGAGCCCCTCGGGATCGATCTCCTTGACCGCTTCGCGGCACTGGCGGAAATAGGCGTCGGCGATCGTGGCGAGGAACGCGGCCAGGTCCTCGCGCCCCTGTTCCGGGGCCGGCGGCGCGGTCGAATTGATCATCGCCTCCCAGGAGGCATAGCGCGCTTTCCAGGCGGCGTTCAGCTTCTCGATCGTCTCGTACTTCGCCTTGAGCTGGTCGACCAGCGCCCGCTTGGCCGGCTGGTCGGCCGGCGAGGCGAGCGCCGCCCGGGCCAGCGCTGTCTCGTCCGCCCCCCAGTTCAGCTCGTTTCCGGGAAAGTAGCCGAGGCACCAGGGGTCGCCGACGGCCTTGCCCTTGTGCTGGGCGACCTCCTTGAGCAGGACGGCCTTGAAGCTCGGGTCGAAGACGTCGGGAAATTTGCCCCAGCCGCCGCTGGTCGCCTCGATGACGCGGCTGTCGTCGTGGATCGTCGCCACGTAGCCGGTTGCGCCGGGCGTGTCTTCGGGCGGCGAATCGAGGCTGTAGACGGTCGCCGTGTAGGGGGTCTTCCGCTCCAGGTAGATCGCCGGCTGCGAACAGTTGGCGATCGTGTTGAGCCCCCAGCTGCGCAGCCTGCGGTGCACCAGGTCGGCGTAGTCCGCCTGCCAGTTGGGGCCGTACTTTCGCAGCAGGTTGGCGCCGCTGAAATTGTAGGTTTCCGCGCCGCGATCGTAGAGGCCCGAGATCGCCCAAATGCTGCGGCCGTAGAACGCGCCGAACGGCGAGTCGCGGTCTGCCAGTTCGGCGAACAGGTGCCCGCGGCCGCTGATCGGGGTATACCCGCAGGACCAGGTGACGCGGACCAGGCCGTGCGACCAGAAGAGCCGCCCTTCCGGGTCGACGAACCACCACTTGTCGCGCCATTTGGCGACGCGGAAACGGCCGGTCGCTTCGAGCTTCGGCCCGGCGAGCCAGCCGCCGTACTGGTTCCAGGCTTGCGGGCCCGGGTGGGCCGCCAGATCGGCCGCTTCCTGCTTGCGCGCCGCGGCCAGGTCGTCTTCGCCGTGGGTCTTGCCCGGCCAGTCCTTGTGAATGTACTGTCCGAAGCGGTCGACCAGCGGAAACAGGTCGTCCAGATTCCGCGGCAGGGGAAACGCCGGGCTGCCGCCGGCGCGGAGCTCGGAAACCGTGTATTCGCACGTGCCGCCGGGCTGATACACATAGACGGAGATCGCCACCACGTTGGCCGGGTCGATGCCCTGGCCCCGCCGCGTCTGGAAGCCGCCGGGCGTGCCGCGCATCCCGCGCAGCGGCTCCTCGAGGGCTTTCGGCGGCCGGGCGCTGATCGTGACTTTGAGCGTCTGCTCCGCGCCCGGCGGGATCGTCGCCGATCGGATGCAGCAGCCTTTTCTTGCGGTCCTGTCCGCGCCGGGATTATCCAGGGCCAGATGCACGCTCAAAGCGGCTTTGCCGAGGTTCTTCACGCGGGCCTCGACGTGGCCCACGCCCGTCAAGTCCCAGGCCGCGCCCGGCGGCGCGAACGTGATGCCCGGCCGGCCGCTGCTGCGGCTGACGCGGACCCGCCAGGCAGCGCCGTCGCGCTCGACTTGCGCCTCGGGCGTGGCCTCGCCGATCGCCCGGGCCAGGTCGAGCGGATCGCCGCCGGTCTCCCCGCCGCCCTGTGCGGGCTGTGCGGGCTGTGCGGGCTGCGCGGGCCGGGCGGGCTGTGCGGCGACCAGCAGGCAGAGAGACAGAACAACCGCCGGGAAAACGCACTTGCTGCGTGCCATGAGAAGCCTCCTGATTTTACTGATTCTGCCCGGATGGAATCGCTGGCGGGGACTCGTTCGCGGCGGCAGACCACCGCTGGACGACATTATAAACCTTCGCGCCGCGCGAATCGGACCTCCCCTCCCGCGTAAACCGCCGCGCCGCGCGAATCGGACTCTCCCCTCCCCCGCTCCGCCGGGTCCTTCAGACAGAGCAGTCCGGCGGGACGAGTTGGATGTCGATCCCGCCGGACACCAAGAGCGATGAGCCGGTGATGTTGCCGGCCTTGGAGGAGGCGAGAAACGCCGCGGCCTCGCCGATGTCGCCGGCCGTCGATTCCTTGCCCAAGGGGATGTTCTTCCAGCGGCGCTGCTTGTCCTCTTCGGAGAGATCGTCCCACCGCTCGGTGCGGATGTAACCGGGAATGACGCAATTGACCCGGATGCCGTGTTGGGCAAGCTCGACGGCGATCGCCCGCGTCAGGCTCTCCACGCCCCCCTTCGACGCGATGTAGGCGGCGCGGTTGGGTATCACGCGGTCCGCCGTGTTCGATCCGATGTTGACAATCGCCCCTCCGCCCCGGGCGATCATCTGCCGGGCGGCGCGCTGCGCGCAGAGGGCGTAGCCGCGGAGGTTGACGGCCAGGACTTCATCGAAGAAGGCGATCGGCATATCGAGGAACCCGTGGCCGAGGCCGAGGTGGCAGGCGTTGTTCACAAGCACGTCGAGCCCGCCGGCCCGCGCTTCAATCAAGGCCAGCGCGCGGCGGACGTCTTCCTCGCAAGCGACGTCCGCCGCGACCGGCACGTATCGGCCGCCCCGCGAGCCGGCCTGGCGGCCGAGCCTCGCCGCGGCCTCCTCGACCTGTGCGAGCGAGCGCCCGTGGACAAACACGGTCGCGCCGTAATCACCGAAGACCTTGGCGATGCCCCATCCCGTGTTGCGGGAGGAACCGGTCACGAGAACGTTCTTGCCTTGGAACATGATTCGTTTTGCCTGTTGCGCGGGTTGTCAGAAATAGGGCCCGGCCTCGGGCGGGCGGATGTCGGTCAGGTCGCCCCGGTAGTGCCGCAGGGGTCGCGGCTGGTAGGGGTGGTCGGCAAAGGCTTCCTCCTTGAGCTCCAGGCCCAGGCCGGGGCGATCGGGAATCTCGAAGCAGCCGTCCTTGAAGACCAGGCTCTCGGTCGTGAGGTCCTTCCGCCAGGGGATGTCGGTGGCCATCGTCTCCAGCAGATAGAAGTTCGGCGTGCAGGCCGCCAACTGGAGCGTTGCCGCGTTGGCGACGGGGCCGCTCGGGTTGTGCGGCGCGAACGGCAAGTGATAGGCCTCGGCCATGGCGGCGATCTTCTTGCACTCGCCCAGCCCGCCGGCGTGCGACACGTCGGGCTGGATCACGTCGGCGGCGCGCTTCTCGAACAGCTCGCGAAACTGGCAGCGGTGGTAGAGCCGCTCGCCGGCGGCGATGCGGATCGGCGATTTCGCCCGGACTTCGGCCAGCGCGTCGAGGTTGTCGGGCGGCACCGGCTCCTCGAACAGCAGCGGCCGGAATGGCGCCAGTTCGCGGGCGATCGTCAGGGCCGCCGGCACGTTGAACCGCCCGTGCCCCTCGATCAGCAGCTCGACCGCATTGCCGACCGCGTCGCGGACCGCGCCGACGACCGCCAGGGCGCCGTCCAGCGCACGGGTCGAAATATTCATGTACGCCTTGCCGAACGGGTCCCACTTGAGCGCCTGGAAGCCGCGCGCGGCGGCCGCCCGGGCACTCGCGGCAAACGCTTCGGGAGTCGTCGCGCCGGCAAACCAGGCGTTGGCATAGGCCTGGACGCGGTCGTTGCACTTGCCGCCCAGCAGGCGGTGCACGGGGACGCCGAGCTGCTTGGCCGAAATGTCCCAGAGAGCCATCTCCACGCCGCTCAGGGCGGACATCAGCACCGGCCCGGTCCGCCAATACGAATCGCGGTAGAGGATGTGGAAATGCCGCTCGATCCGGCGGGGGTCCTTGCCCACGAGGTAGTCTTGCAGCTCGAGCACGG
Source organism: Pirellulaceae bacterium (assembly GCA_012744395.1). Classification (GTDB taxonomy): domain Bacteria; phylum Planctomycetota; class Planctomycetia; order Pirellulales; family Thermoguttaceae; genus JAAYCB01. The sequence continues at coordinate 10,541 of JAAYCB010000187.1, read as the reverse complement.
CGGCTTCGACGGCCTTCTCCTTCATTTCCAGCGTCGCCTCGCCGACGCCGGAAACGCCCTCGTCGGTGCTGATCTTCAGAAACACCCAGTTCGTCCGATAGCAATGCACCACGTAGGTTTTCAGGCCGGTAATTTTCATGGCGGTTGCGGGCCTTGCGTCCGACGGTCTGGTTCCACTGCTTCAGCAATCGCGCGGCGAGGATGCCGCCCCCTCATTCGTTCGCAACGAACCGCAGCCCGGACTTCTCGTCGGGAACCGCCAGCCTGGCATTGCCGGTGCAGCCCTTGTCTTTCTCGCAACGCCCACCAGCCACGAGGAAGCGGCCATCCGCAAGGCCCACGATCCCCAGCGAGCAGCCGAACTCGTATCTGCCCAGCAGGCGGAACTGCTCGTCGGTGACGAGCAGCACCTGCGGCGTGCCATAGCAGCCGAACCACCAGCGGCCGAGCGCAAACGTCGCGGTCTGGATGCCCAGCAGGGTGTGGCCGCTGTTGACGATGTGCTTCTTGATGAAGCGGAATTCCGCGTCGTATTCGTAGACGTAGTTCTCCTCAACGCCCGCGGGCAGGCCGCCGACCACGAAGAACCGGCCGCCCTGGAAGCCGATTCCACCCGCCCCGTGGAAGACCTCCGGCACGGGGTGCTTCGCCGCGAGGGAAAGGTCGCCGGCGTGGTAGACGTAGACCCACGAATCCGCCTTGCCTTGCGGATCGTTGAACTTGCCCAGGTTGACGGCAACGTACAGCTTGCCGCCCTGGAAACAGGGATCGCCGTGATGGTTGGCGACGGGTATCTTCTTCAACAGCTTGCCGTCGATGCCGGTCTTCACGAGCATCGTCGTGAAGCTCCAATAGATCGCCTCCTCATCGACGCAGATGCCTTGCAGGTGGTGCGGGCAGGCGCCTTCACAGGCGACAGCGCGGAATCCGGCGGATGGGGGCTGGGGCGGTTTCTCGCGGCCGCTCCGCGGCGTTTCTTCATCCCGGGACGCGGTCCGAGGCTGATGACTCTCCGGGACGACCCACACCCGTCCGATCGCCTCCTCGAGCATGCGGCAAGCCAACGGCGCCTCGGTGATCTTGCCGTGCGGCCCCCAGGCCATGGCGGAAGGCAACGGCAGAATCGAGGTCAAGGCCAGCAGCCAGAAACGACAGAGCCGCCTGTTCATCGCGATTTCCTTTCCAACGTGTCCCGTCTAGTGATCGAGCAGAATCCAGTCGCCGGCCGCGCAGGTCACCCGCAGCCGCAGGGTCCCGCCGCCGGCCTCCTGCGACAGCACCTTGCCCGCGATCGCCCTGATCTGGCGGTATGCGGGCGGGTCGGCCAATTCGAGCGTAACGGTCTGCTCGCACCCCGTCCAGTTCGACAGCGCGAGGAGGTCCGCCTCGGGCGCCTGGATCCAATTCGCCTCGACGCGGTAGTTGTCCGTGGCCAATCGCGGGCGCACGCCGCCTTCCTCCAGAACCTTCCGCATCCACTGGCGATGCGCCGCCTGGAAGTCGAGCGTCGAATGGTCGGCGCCGGCGGGCCGCTCGGAGGTTGCGATGTAGCTGATCGCCGGGAAGAACCCGGCGGCGATGACCTTGCCGCGGCCGGCCGGCGCGATCTGCCAATAGGGCTTCTGCGCAGCGCAGAACAGCGGGATTTCCTCGAAGCGGTCCAATTCCGGGAGGCGGCGCATCTCGTATTCCGACCGGCCCGGATCGTTCTTGTCGTCGAGCGGCTCGCGGCGGAGGTTCAGCGCTTCGTCGAGACCGAGCGGTTCGTCGAACTCGTCCCTGGCCAGCGCCCCGGCGCCGAGGTACAAGACGCCGCCGCCGCGGACCCATTCCACCAGGCGCGGCAGGGCCGACCGTTTCAGGTTCGCGTCCGTGGCGAAGAGCATTTTGTACTCGGGCAGCACCGTCGCCAGATCGTCCTCGCAGAGGACGTCGCAACGGGCGTTGCAGTGCCGCAGGAGCAGATTGAGCCATGCCCGCTCCTTGCCGAAGACGTTGTCGCGCGTCGCGCGCCAGATATCGCCGGTGACGCTCAGCAACTGGGCCACGTCGCCAGCAGCGGTCTTGCCGGCCATGACGTGCGCCTCCACCGCGCCGGTGGGGAACGTGATTCGCTTGATCGCCTCGTAGACCTCCGGGCGGTGGCTGTTGGCGTCGCTGGTGATCGAGTAGTAGGGGCCGTAATTGAAGAAGCTCACCGCCTTGACGCCGTGCCCGAATTCGAGGAAGCCGCGGGCCTGGATTTCCCAGCCTGGCCGGGCGAGCACGTTGTAGATGCCGAAGTCCAAGCCGGGCCGGCGGCAGGCGGAGCGCATCACGTCGATGTAATAGCCGTTGACCTGCCTGGTCCGCGCCCAGCCGCCCCAGTCCTCGTTCCACCCGAACAGGAGCGCGCCGCTGGCGTAGATTTCGTACCAGTCCACGCAGCGCGAGACGAGGTTGCCGGAGATCAGCTCGCAGGCGAAATTGGACGTCGTGGGGATGCCGGGCAGGTGCTGTTGCGCGCTTTGCGTGCCGGCGCGGTGCATCTCCGTCATCAGGTGATTCAGATAGCGCCGGGTATAGTAATACGACGCCTTCTCGCCGGGGCCGGCCCGCTCCGGATCGTTGTTGATCCGCAGCCGGGAGACCTCCGCGGCCGCCAGGCCGAGACTCTTCAGATAGGGGACAAAACCCTCCTGGCAGGCCGGGCAGCTCGCCACGTGGTCGAACGCGAACCCCGGCTCGTCCATCAGGTTGAGCATTGCCAGGCGGCCGCGGTCCGGGTGCTTGTCGGCAAACTCCTTCATGCTGGCGTCGATCCGCTCCCGGTCCGGCTGGCTCAGGCAGCCGGGCGACCTGGTCAGGTGGAAGAAGAAATTCGAGGCGCGCTGCTTGCCGCCGGCGATGCCGATCAGCCGGAGGGCCTCGCGCTCGTTGGCCACGGCCTGGCCGGTCGATCGCCGCTCGCTCAGCGACATGCCGGTGAAGAAGGGGAACTGCTGGGGAATTCCGCCGGGCACGCCGGGCGCCGCCCGGGCCATCTCCAGCGAGGCGGCGCTCCCGTCGGTCTCGGTGATCAGCCGGTAGTCGACCAGGTCGACGGCGAAGAGGAACCCGTCGCCCGCCCCCTTGCGCTCGGCCCTCTTGATCAGCCCGGCCTCCGACGGCGTGCTGGAGAACGCGATTTCGAAACAGGCCTCGGGCTCCGGCGCGTGATACGAGCGCATCGCGTAGAGGCTGATCCGGTTCAACCCGCCGTAGGCCAGGTGGGGCGAAATTTCAACCCACGGGCTTTCTTCTCCGGCAGCCATGCGGACGCCGGGCTTGTCCTCCGCGCCCGTGCCGATGCCGAGGAACATTCCCTTCCGGTTGATGTTCGCGTGCGGGGTGTACCAGGGCGAAAACGGCCGCCGGCCCCAGAAATGGACGACGACCGGCTGCTTCTGTTCCGGCAGCATGCGAACCTTCACGTAGAAGGGCGCGGTGTCGGTGACCCGCGGCTCGTAGGCCAAATCGCCGGTCAACACGAGCAGGTCGAGCGTTCGGGTGCAGCCGTGGACGGGGGCCAGGTGGATCTTCTCGATGGCGACCTGCAGCTCGCCGGCCGCCGCTTCGAATTCGACGAAGTCCCAGATCCAGCGGGCGAAGCCGCCTCCCCACCTCTTCGCGCCTTCGGGCGTCGAGCGGGGCGACGACGGCGTATTGTCGAAATCCTTGTTGGCGACCTGCCGGCCGCTCTGCGTTCCCGAGAGCAGGAATCCAGACTTGCTGCGATGATTGACCATGTCGAGGTAGCGAATCCAGATGCGGTACCTGCCCGGCGCGGGGATTCGCAGCGCCGCCGCGGCAGTGCCGGGCTTGTTGTTCTGCCCGCCGAGCATCTGGCCGACCGGCCGGCCGGCGTACCAGGCGTCGGGCGAGTGCTCGCGGACGGTCCAGCCTTCGCCGGAGAGCGTCATCGATTCGGCCTGGACGAGTTGGGCCTCTTCCGGCAGGGCCGCCGGCGCGGTGGAGACCAGCAGCATCGTCAGGAGGAACAGCGCGGCGCCGAGGCAACCGCGGACCGGATGAGCAAGGACACCTCGTTCCGACGCGCTCGCTGCGAGCATCCGCCCGGTGGCCGATCCTGACCGCCGGCTGCCCGGGAGACTGTCATCGATGCCGTTCATTGTCTTGCCACTCCCCTCTCCAGTCAGCGCTCACGCTCTGCACCGAGCCGGGCATCGGTCTCTTCCAACCGGAAGCGCGTGCAGACGACGGAGTGCTTGCGGGCGTCGTTCCAGAGCTTGATGTAGGTGGTCGCGACGATCGTGCCGTCGGGCAGCGCCTCCACGCCCGGATAGCCGCAGTCGCCCCCCGCGAAGCTGTGCAGGAGCTTGATCCGGTACTGGCCCGGCCTGCCTTGCCGGATGTCGTCGTAGGTGCCGACCCAGGCCACGAAATGGCCCCTGGTGGGCGACTGGGGCGCCTGGTCGCGGAACGCAACCACGAGCCGCCCGTCTTTGGCGTACGCGCCGATGTGGCGGTCGCCGGTGAGCCCCCAGGGCGTATCGACCGGCGCGGTCCAGGTCGCGCCCTCGTCGCGGCTGAACATCATCAGGCTGTACCCCTTGTGCGTATTCTCCCGCATCAGGCAGCAGAGCTGGCCGCCGTCCGGCGAACGGAAGGCGAACGGCTCGCAGGGGTTCTTGCCGGCGACCCGGGCCACCACGCGCGGCTCGGACCAGCTGAGGCCGCCGTCCTTGGTGACCGTCTGCAAGACCTCCAGGGGGGCGCGGTCCGCGCCCTTGGGGCCGCGGTGATACATCCCCAGGTACGAGCCGTCCTTGAGTTGGACGATGCTGCTGAACGTCATCACGCAGTAAAACGGGTCGCCCAGGGGGGGCATCTCCCGCCAGGTCTGGCCGCCGTCCTCGCTCATTACCCGCGGCATGGGGCTCCCAAACCTTCCCAGCCACGCCGAGTAGACCCAGAGCCGCTCCTTCCCCTCCGGATCAACCAGGCGGTAGATGCTCGGGCAGTTCTCGTGCTTTTTGAAACCCGGCGGCAACCGGTCGTCCCATCGCGTCCATGTCCGGCCACCGTCCCGGCTGCGGGCCATCGGCCCCGCCTTGCCGCCGTGGTTGATGCACCAGACGGCGAAAATCGTCGTTCCGTCGGGCATCAGGACGGTGGTCGGGTGGCCTTGATAGACCTCCGGGGTGCCCTCGGCAATCACCACCTGGCGGGCCGTTTCGCCGGACAGATCGACCACCGGCAGCTTCGCCTCCTCGCTCCACCGGGCCTTCAGATCGCCGGACTGCTCCGCGGCGCCGCTGATCCCGGCGGCCCACAGGACCATCACCACGCATGGAAACGTCCTCATTTGATCCCCTTTCCTGGAACGGTCGCTCCGCGGCGTTCATTCCGACGGCGAACCGTCGCCGGTTGCGATCTTGACGATCCGGATATCGCCGGGCCCCACCTGGAGCGTGAACGCATTCTTGTCCCCGTCGAGGGCAAGCGGCCGATCCGCCCGCAACTCGCGGAGACCGGTCGCCCGCAGCCGGCGCAGGTCAACCGTCACCGTGGCCGTCTCGGCTGCATCCAGCGCTTCCGGCGTCGTCGTGAACTTCGTCACCCCCTTGTTATTGATCAGGTACACCCACCAGCCGTCGGGCACCTTGTTCAAGCCGTACTGGATGTCGCCGTGGACGGCGATCGGCAACGCCTCGCTGACGATCTGCCGCATCAGCATCTCGACGAGCGGCATCCTGGCATTCGCCCCGACAAGGTTTGCGGGCTGGCGGGGGACCAGGCAATCGACGGTCGTCAATCCGACCCTGCCTTGGCCGAAGCGGTTCACGCAGGCCAGGACGCCGCCCTTGCCATCGGTCCAGATCGGTTCGGCGCCGCGGAGTTCGATCGGCTCGTAGTCGTAGGGTTCGGCCAGGTCCGCGCTGCCGCCCGAGGCGGACGCCACGCGGCCCGCGACGGCGGCGGACCCGCCGGTCCGCTTCACGCCGAGGAATTCCTCCGGCAGGCGGTCGCCGGCTTGTTGGATGTTGACCACCAGCGAGCCTCCCTGCCGCACGTACTGGATGAGCCGCTCGGCGAGCGGGGGATCGAGGTCGATTCCGCCGAGCAGGATCGCGACTTTGTAGTCCCGCAGCCTGTCGAGGGCGATCGGGCCGCTGGGCGGGTTGGGCACAAGCACGTCGTAGCCGTCGCCGAACGGGCCGTTGGCAAGGCATCCCTCCTTGCCGTTGCGGACGTCCTGGGAAAACGGCGCGATCGTGTAGAGGAAGGCGTCGATCATCATGTCGGGCCGCCGCGGCGGGAAATGCGACCAGGGGTTGCCGCCCCAATGCGGCATGCCCTGGTCGAACGGCAGCAGGAGGGCCACCGGCGCGTAGCTCACGCCGCGGTCCGGGTTCCGCTCGGTGAAATCGTACCATTCTCTCATCGCCTCGCCGTGCGGCGACAGGACCCACTCTTCCGGATTCCCGTCCTTGCGCTGGCAGAAGACGCGCGGCCAGTCCTCGTGGGCCACGATGCTGGCGCCCGACAGGTAGGCCAGATACATGTCGCGGCGGTTGAGCGAGACCGACATCCCGTAGCCCGGCCCGGAGTGCTCTTCGCTCCCCGGGGTGTCCGACCTGGTTCGGGTCAGATAGTTGGGCTCGTTGTTGACGGAGCGGGCGCCGCTCTGATCGTAGCCGTTGTAGTATTTGGCGATGTACCATTCCCACGGCTTGCGATACTGCCGGGCCGCGCCGCGGACATGGAACAGCGAGACCTGGTGCCGATACGGTCCGGTGTTGGTCGTTTCGGAAATCACCATCCCGGCGCCCCACTCCAGGGCATAGTGGTCGAAGCACCAGCCGGCGCGGAGAAACAGCATCTTGTCGGGATCGTCGAAGAAATACTTCCGCAGCGCGGCATGGCACTCGCGGAGCCCCGCGACGGCGCCCTGCCGGCTGGCGCGGGCCCGCGCCAGGATTTCCTGCATCCGCTCGATGGCCGCCTCGGAGCAGCCGTGCTTGCGGGCCCAGTCGGCCGCACCGGCCGGGCTGGTCAGCGGGGTGATGTACTCGTTGTCCCATTCCACGCCGGTCCAGAAGCCCAGAAAGTTGGGATGCTCCCGCTTCCACTGCTCGTAGACCGTGTTGTCAATCCGGAACGGGTCCATGCATCGGAACGGCGGGCGTCCCGCGGACATCGATACGACAAACGGCACGCGCGGATCGGGTTGCAGCTTGAGCAGCCCCGCGCCGTTGATCTCCAGGCGATCGCCGCCGGCGGCGCGGAGGTCCGCCAGGTGGTAGCGCTTGGCGGCATCGCGGACCATCGGTTCGTTCTGGATGTGTTTCTCCGCCGCCTTTGCCGCCACGGGGGGCAACATGTTCCAGAACTGTCGCCCGAGAATCCGCGGAGGCTTCAGATCGGGATTCACCCGGTGGTCGTCGCGGGCGACGATTTTCAGAGTCCCCGCCGGCGCGTCCGCCTCGCCGGCCACCGCCATCGAGGAGATGCCCGAGAACAAGACCCCCGCGGAGAAGACGTGCCGATAAATCGCGGAGAGAGTCATCCTGGTCCTTTCCTAGGTCTGTCAGACGACCTTGGTCACGCCGGGGACGGCGCACGGGTAGATGCCATCCTCGCCGGGCAGGACGGGCGGCGTGGCGTCGAAGTCGTAGCGGTCGGGGGCCAGGCTGATCTGCGAACCGAGCGCGTCGTCCCACGAGACGACCTTGCCCGAGTAGGTGGCCATCCGCCCCAGGATGGCCGTCATCGTGCTGATCGCGCCCGTCTCGGCCTCGTTGAAGGGCTTGCCGGCCCGGATCGCCTCGAAGAGCCGATCGTGCTCGACCTGGTAGGGGTTCGTCTTCGGGCCGGCGTAGCGCCACGCGGCGGCGGCCGATTCGATCCGGCCGGCGTTGACCTCGGCCTTCCCTTGGGCGCCGACGACGTGCTCGCTGACGCTGTTCCAGCATCCGGCCATGTGGCGGCACTGGCTGAACAGTCGGCTCCCGTCGGCGTAGGTGAACTCGACGAAGTGGTGGTCGTAGATGTCGCCGAAGAGCGGGCCGATGCGGACCTGCCGGCCGCCCTGCCCTTGGGCCGAGACGGGGTGGGCCTTGGCGAGCCAGTTGCAGACGTCGAGGTTGTGGACGTGCTGCTCGGCGATGTTGTCGCCGCTGATCCAGGTGTAGTGGTAGGGGTTGCGGAGCTGGTAGACGATCTCGGTCATTTCCGGCCCGCGCGGCGGGCGGGCGCGGTAGGCGGTCCCGTTCCAGAATGCGCGGAGGTAGACCAGGTCGCCGATCGCGCCGTCGTGGATTCGTTTGACGGTCTCCTCGTAGAGGGCGTCGTGGTGGCGCTGGAGGCCGACGCCGACTTTGAGATTCTTCTGTTTGGCCATCTCGGCGGCGGCCAGCACGCGGCGAATCCCCGGGGCATCGACGGCGACGGGCTTTTCCATGAAGGCGTGTTTGCCCTTTTCCACGGCATAAGCGAAGTGGATCGGTCGGAAATGGGGCGCGGTCGTGAGGATCGCCACGTCGACGCCGGAGTCGATGGCCTGCTTGTAGGCGTCGAAGCCGATGAAGCGGCGCTCCGGCGGCACGTCGATCTTCCCGGCAAGACCCTTGTGCGCTTCCCGGTCGTAGCTGGCGTCTTGCCCCTTGCAGAGCGAGGCCAGGCTGGCTTCGAGCTTGTCGGAGAACAGGTCGGCCATCGCCCAGAGCTTGACCGGCCCGGCGGTCGCCAGGGCCTGCGCCGCCGCGCCGGTGCCGCGGCCCCCACATCCGATCAGGGCGACTTTGAGCGTTTCGCCGCCCGCCGCGTGGGCCGCCCGGGCGATGGAAAGCGCGCCGGGCAGGACCGCCGCGGCCGCCACGGCGCCGCTCCGTTTGACGAAGCTGCGGCGCGAGATGGTCGAGGACCGGTAGACTTCCGTTGAATTGCGCATGGGAGCTTGAACCTCCAAGGACTCAGTTCGTGGCGGTTTGCGGCGACGGCGTCGTCAGTCCCCGATTCTCGGCCGTTCCGCGCCGCGCCGTCAATGTAGAAATGCGTAAATCATGTAACATCCCTTGTCAAGATGCGTCGCGGCCTCGTTCGTCTTCCGGTGTTTCCGCGGCCCTGGGTGGAAGGCGGACGCTTTCTGCAATAGGATAGCGCCAATCCGGTTGGCCGACATCGCACACCGAGAGGGCCCTGCCTATGCCGCCTGCCATCCGCCACGTGCAGTTGCGGCGGGTCGCCTTGCTGATCGAAGCCTCCCGCGCCTATGCGCGGGAGCTCGTCCGCGGCGTAGCCGTCTATCAGCGGGAACACCAGGATTGGTCGATCAGCTACACGCCGCGGGGGCTCGACGACCCGCCGCCCGACTGGCTGCGCGATTGGGAGGGCGACGGCATTCTGGCGCGGCTCAACGACCGGCGGATGGCGGATGCCGTGGCTCGCAAGGGGGTGCCGGTGATCGATCTGCGGCGGAGGCTGCGCGACCTGCCCTTCCCGTCGCTGGGACCAGACGACGAGGCCGTCGCGCGGCTGGCTTTCGAGCATCTTGTCGAGCGGGGGTTTCGGCAATTCGGCTTTGCCGGCCTGGCGCGCGGCGAGCACCTGGCGATGGACGCCCGCGGCGATTGCTTTGTGCACCTGGCGTCGTCGTCGGGCCTGCCCTGCGCGGTCTTCCGTTTCGCGCGGCGGCGGCCCGGCAGCCAGCCGATTCAGCTCCGGCAGATCACCCGTTGGCTGGAGGCGCTGCCCAAGCCGCTCGCCGTGATGGCCTGCAACGACGATTCGGGCCTGTTCATCCTCCAGGCCTGCCGGCAGGCGGGCATCCTCGTTCCCGACGAAGTCGCGGTGATCGGCGTCGGAAACGACGATTGCCTCTGCGACCTAGCGCTGCCGTCGCTGTCGAGCGTCGACCTCGACCCGCAGCGGATCGGCTATGAGGCGGCCCAGGCACTCGACGCGCTGATGGCCAGCCGGGGGCTGAAGTGCCCGCACTGGACGATGCCGCCTCGCGGCGTGGTCGCCCGAGCGTCGACGGATGTTCTGGCCACGGCCGATCAGCGGTTGATCCAGGCGGTGCGGTTCATTCGCGCGCACGCCTGCGGACCGCTGCGGACCAGCGACGTGCTGCGGGCAGCGCACATGTCCCGCGCCGCGCTGGAACCGCGCTTCAAGGCCACGCTCGGCCGGACAATCCACCAGGAGATCCAGCGCGTTCGCCTGCTGCGGGTCCAGGAACTGTTGCTCAGCAGCAATGCCCCGCTGAAGCAGATCGCCATCCAGGCCGGCTTCCATTCACCCGAGTACATGATGCGCGTGTTTCGCCGCTTCACCGGCCAGACGCCCGGCGAGTATCGCCGGGCAGCCGGCCGCACCGCGTGGCAGCCGAATCGGCCGTTCCCCGCGGACGGGCAGGCGCCGCAACCGGGGCCCGCCGCGGCGCGGGGCGACGCATCGGAGGCGTGAGCCGATGCAAGCCGCACCGGCCCGCCGCCGGTCTGGATCAAGGCCGGCTATTGCTCCGTCAGCTCGATGTCGAGGGTCGCGTCCTGATC
>JAAYCB010000186.1 GCA_012744395.1 Pirellulaceae bacterium | reverse complement strand
TGCCGAAACGCCCCTCGCGGATGTGTTCCGGCAGCCAATGGATTCGTCGGTTGTTTTCCAGCATCCTGTCCTTGAACTGGGTCGTGCGAATAAACCAGCTCTTGCGCGGGTACTGGATGAGCGGATCTTCGTCGGCGCGCCAGCAGAACGGATACTCGTGGAGGTATTGCTCCTGGTGGAACAGCACGCCCTCGTCGCGCATCTTGCGGACGATCTCGCGGTCGGCGTCTTTGACCCAGCGGCCGGCAAACTCCGGCACCTCCTCGGTGAACGTCCCGTTGGGCGCCACGCCGCAGATCAGCGGCGGGCCTTGGCCGTCGAGAAACCTGGCCTGCTCGGCCAGCAGCACTTCGTAGTCCACCTCGCCGAACGCCGGCGCCTGGTGGACCACGCCGGTGCCGCTGTCGATCGTCACGAAATCGGCGCCGACTACGCGCCAGGCGATTGCCTGGGACCCGCCGGCCTTCAACTCCCCCCGCTTGTCGCCCTCCGCCCGGTAGTAATAATCCATCGGCGGCCGGTAGCGCCAGCCGATCATTTCCGCGCCTTGAAGCGTCGCTCGGATATTGAACTGCTTGCCGACTCTGGCGGCAATCGTCTCGACGAGCGCCGAGGCGACGATCAGGTTTCGCGGTTCCCCCTCGAACGCCACCACGGCGTATTCCAGGTCGGGCTTGACGGCGGCGAACTGGTTGTTCGGCAGGGTCCAGGGAGTCGTCGTCCAGACGAGCAGGTCGGTGTCGGGCCGGTCCAGCAGGGGAAACCGGACATAGACGCTCGGGTCGGCCACCTCGCGGTAGCCCTGGCCGACCTCGCCCGCCGCCAGCGCGGTCCCCCCCTGGGCCCACCACCAGACGATCTTGTGGCCCTGGTAGAGCAGGCCGCGGTCGAAAAGGTTCTTCAGCGCCCACCAGACGCTTTCGACGTAGCTCTGGTGGTAGGTTACGTAGGCCTCATTGAGATGGATCCAGAAGCCGATTCGCTCGGTCAGTTCCTCCCACTCCCGCGTATAACGAAAAACGCTCTCCAGGCAGCGGTGAATGAACGGCTCGATCCCGTACTGCTCGATCTCCTCCTTCGAGTGGATGCCCAGTTCCTTGCAGACCTCGACCTCGACTGGCAGCCCGTGCGTGTCCCACCCAGCCTTCCGCTCGCAGCGGTAGCCCCGCATCGTCTTGTAGCGGGGGAACAGGTCCTTGATCGCCCGGGTCAGGCAGTGCCCGGGGTGGGGCAGCCCGTTGGCCGTCGGGGGCCCCTCGTAAAACACGAAGGCCGGGGCCCCGGCTCGAATCGCCAGAGACTTCTCGTAGGTTCCGTTCTCCTTCCAGAATCGGACGATCCGTTCTTCCAGTTTCGGAAACGACACGCTGCTTTCGACAGGCTCAAACATGGGCATCTCGCACGGGCAGACTCGCAAACCGCCACAAAACTCTTCAGTAAACCGGACATCGCCCCACTTTGCAACCACCACGCCGTGCCCCCTGCGGGGGATTCGCGCACGATCACCACGTTCCCCCCCTAGTTCCCACCAAGCCTGGTTCCCAAACGCCAGCTTGGGCCCCCCCGACCTCAGACACGCCACCTGGTTCCCAAACGCCAGCTTGGGCCCCCCCCGACCCTGCCTCCGTGGTCCCTACCCCCGCCCCCAACCAAGCCTCCCCTCCAACAGCCGATCGCGAAGGACTATACTCAACAGACCTTACATTGTCAGCCTCCATATCCCACCCCCACAACCAATCATGACACGCATTGCGATTCTTGGAGCAACCGGTTACACGGCTCTCGAACTGATGAAGATCCTCGTTCATCATCCGGGGGCCGAGATCGTGGCCGTGACGAGCCGCCAGGAAGGCAACCCACACGTCGCCATGGTCCATCCCTCGCTGATCGGGCGGATCGACCTCCAAATGCAGGATCTGAGCCCGGCGGAGGTCGCCGCGCGGACTGAGTGCGTCTTCAGCTGCCTGCCCCACGGCGTCAGCGCGTCGCGGATTCCCGCGCTGCTCGACGCGGGCTGCCGCGTGGTCGACTTCAGCGCCGATTACCGCCTCGGCGACGGCGACGTGTTCGCCGAGTGGTATGGCCAGAGACATCCCGACCCCGGCCGGCTGGGAAAGGTCCCCTACGGGCTGCCGGAGCTGTTCCGCGACCAGATTCGCGGGGCCCAACTGGTCGCCAATCCCGGCTGCTACCCCACGACGGCGATCCTCGCGCTGGCCCCCCTGCTCAAATCCGGCCTGATCCAGCCGAAGGGGATCATCATCGACTCGAAGAGCGGCGTCTCCGGCGCAGGGCGGACGCCCAAGCTGACGACCCATTACCCCGAATGCAACGAAAGCGTGGCCGCCTACAACATCGGCCGGCACAGGCACACCCCCGAGATCGAACGGATTCTGGGGATTGCTGCCGGCGGCGAGGTCGACCTGGTTTTCACCCCCCACCTGATCCCCATGGATCGAGGCATTCTCTCAACGACGTATTCCACTCCCATCGGCGACGTTTCGGAGGAGGCCTTGTTGCAGGCCCTGAGCGATTTCTACGCCGATGAACCGTTCGTCCGGGTGGTCGAGCACCTGCCGGCCACGAAGGATTCGCTGGGCACGAACTTCTGCGATCTGACCGTCCGCATGGTTCGCGGGCGGGTGCTGACGATCAGTTGCCTCGACAATCTGGTCAAGGGCGCCTCGGGCGCCGCCGTCCAGAATTTCAACCTGATGTACGGCCATCCGGAAACCACCGCCCTGTGAGCCGGCCCGACGCGCACCAGCGCCAGTTCGGTTCCGCGAGAACAATGGATTGGGAGTGAGGAGGTGCGTCCTTATGGGCGTCAAT
>JAAYCB010000185.1 GCA_012744395.1 Pirellulaceae bacterium | reverse complement strand
GCCCGACGTGGATCGTGTAGCCCACATCGCCGTCGTCCACCAGGTCGTCCACGCCGGTCACGGTGACCGTCTGCGGCAGGTTCCAGTTGGCCGCGGTGAACGTCAGGCCGGCCGGCGAGACCGTCCCTTCGCCCAGGTCGCTCGACGCGAGGCGGATCGTCACGTCGGCCGCCGGCGGCGTGTCGAGGACGACGGTGAACGCCGCCGTGCCGCCCCCCTCGGTCGTCACCAGGCCGGAGATCGGGCTGACCGTGATTCCGGCCGCGTCGTCGTCGGCATTGACGACGGCGACGTCCACCGCAACGAGCGCGGCGTAGTCGGGGTCGGCGCTGGCCGCGGCTTCGATGCGGATCGTGTAGGTCACATCGCCATCGTCGACCGGGTCGTCCACGCCGGTTACGGTGACCGTCTGCGCTACGTTCCAGTTGCTCGGCGCGAAGGTCAGAGCTGCTGGCGAGACGGTTCCCTCGCCGGGGTCGTTCGAGGTGATGGCAAGGGAGACGTCGGCTTCCGGCCGGCTGGTGAGCACGACGGTGAACGTGGCGGCGCCGCCGGCCTCGCTCGTCGCCAGGCCGGAATCCGGGCTGACGCGGATGCCGACCGCATCGTTGTCGAGATTCCTGACGGAGACGCCGACCGGCTGCATCCCGGCGTATTGCGGATCAGCGGAAGCGGCCGGGCTCAACAGGATCGTGCAGCTTCTATCGCCGTCGACGACAGAATCGTCGACGCCCGTCACGGTCACCTGCTTCGGTATGCGCCAGTTGGCTGGAGTGAACGAGAGCGCCGCCGGCGATACCGCGCACTCCGTCAGGTCGCTGGACGAGACGGCGATGGACACGTTGTCCTTCGGCTGGCTATTGAGCACGACGCTGAACGTGGCGGCGCCGCCGGCCTCGGTCGTCACCAGCCCGGAGGTGGGCATGATCTTGATCCCGGCCGTGTCGTCGTCGAGATTCGTTGCCCAGATTTCCTTCGTGCCGATTGCCGCGTACTTCGTGTCGCTCGAGGTCACCGGGCCGACCATGATCGTGTAGGGAACGTCGCCATCGTCGACGAAATCGTTGACGCCCGTGACCGTCACCGTTTGCGGCGTGCTCCAATTGGCCGTGGTGAATCTCAGGCTGGATACAGAGGCGACTCCTTCGGCCGGATTCGTCGAAGAGACCGCGACGGCCACGTCGGAGGTCGGCGCACTGGCCAGGACGACGGTGAACTGGGCCCTGCCGCCGGCTTCCGTGGTCGATAGTCCGAAGAGCGGAACGGCCACGATGTCGGCCGTATCGTTATCGACGTTCGTTACCGTGACGCCGGCCGGGTTGAGTGCTGCGTACTTCGGATCGCCCGTGACCGCCGGGCGGACAAGAATCGTGTAGACCGCATCGCCGTCGTCCACCAGATCGTCCGCGCCGGTGACCGTGACCGTCTGGGGGACGTACCAGTTGGCAGTGCTGAAGGTGACGCTGCCGGGCGAGACCGTGCCTTCGTTGAGATTGCTGGAAGAGACCGCCACGGTCACATTGTCGGTCGGCTGGCTGTCGAGCACGATGGTGAACTCGGCGGTGCCGCCGGCCTCGGTGGTCACGAGGCCGGCGGTCGGCGCGACGCTGATCCCGGCCGTGTCGTCGTCGATGTTCGTAACGGCGACGCCGGGATGGCGGACCGCCGCGTACTGCGCGTCGCTCGTGGTCGGCGGACCGACGGCGATCGTGTAGGCCGCATCGCCGTCATCGATCAAGTCGTCGACTCCGGTAACGGTCACCGTCTGCGGCGTGCTCCAGTTGTCCGTCGTGAACACCAGGCTGCCGGGCGAGACGATCCCTTCGCCGCTGTCGCTGGAAGCCAAAGCGATCGTGACGCTGGCCGCCGGGCGGCTGGCGAGCACGACGGCGAACCGGGCGGCGCCGCCGGCCTCGGTGGTCACCAGCGGCGACATCGGCACGACCGCGATGCCCGCCGTGTCGTCGTTGGCGTTGGTCACCGAGACGTCCGCCGGATCGAAACCCGCATACGTCGGGTCGGCGGTGATCGCTTCGCCCAGGATAATGGTGTACGGGACATCGCCGTCGTCCACGTCGTCGTCGACTCCGGTGACGGTCACCGTCTGCGGCGTGCGCCAGTCGGCTGGCGTGAACGTGAGGCTGGAGGGCGAGGCGACGCCTTCGTCGGGATTGCTCGAAGAGACCGGAATCGTCACGTTGTCCGAGGGGGCGGATTCCAGCACGATGGTGAAGGTCGCCGTGCCTCCGGCCTCGCTGGTCCTCAACTGCGAGGTGGGGCTGACCGTGATGCCGGAGCGGAGCGCCCCGCCCCCGAGAGACTGCATGCCGCCGATCCCGGGGATTGTGATGCTGCGGACCTCGGCGCCCGATCGGTCGTAGACGAAGACTTCGTTGCCGATGTGCCTGCCGATGTAGATTTCTCCCCCCCAGCCGGCCAGGCCATCGTCGACGCCGCCTTGATTCTGCGTGAAGGAACCGAGGACCAGGCCGGTAAAAGGATCGATCTTGTAGATCAGGTCGTCGAGTGCCCCCGTCGCCAGAAGCACGTCGGGGTCCGTCAAGCTGCCAAGGCCTCCGACGAGGGCCACGCCGGGGTTCAGCCCGTCGACATCCAGCGTTTGGACAACGGTTCCGGTCGCGGGGTCGAAGGCGATGATGTCGTTTTCGACGACGCCGCCCTGCGTGATGTAGATTCGCCCGTTGAGCGCGGTAAGCCCATTGCGAAAGCCGTTCTTCGGCAAGGGGTAACTGTTGATTACCGCGCCGCTGTCGGGATCCAACTGGTAGAGCGTGTTGGGGGCAAAGGAGCCGGCGAGGAACCAGAGGCTGACGCCGTCGAAGGCCAGCCCGTCGTTGACCCCGAGAGTTTCGGGCGCGGCCAGCTGGTTGAGAATCGCCCCGGATGCCGGGTCGATTTCAAGGATGCCATCGCCCACGGACGAGGCAAACAGCCGCCCAACGCTGCCCGAGACCTCGTCATCGAGGTTGGTCAGGAAGACATCGGGGCCGTCCAAGCCGTCGTATCTCGGGTCGGCGCTGACGGCCGGCGCGGTGAGCACACGGTAGGCGAGGCTGCCATCATCGCCGGAATCGTCGACTCCGGTGACGGTTACGGTCTGAGGCACGGCCCAATTCTCGGCAGTGAAGGTCAGGCTCGTCGGCGAGACAACGCCTTCGGTCGTATCGCTGGAGACAAGCGGGATCGTCACATTGTCCGCGGGCTGCGTGCGGAGAGCGACGGTAAAGGAGGCCGTCCCGCCCGCCTCGCTGGTCGTCAATCCGAACCGGGGGTGGACTTCGACGCCCGGCTCGACGATCCCGCCGCCGAGCGCTTGAATGCCCCCTGCGCCGGAGACGGAAATCCGGCGGAGTTCGCGGCCGCCGCGGTCGTAGACGATGATCACGTTCGATGCGTTCCGGCCGACGTAGATCTCGCCCCCCCAGCCGGCGACGCCGAGGTCTCCGGAAGCGTCCGTCTGCGTAAACGAGCCGACCAAGTGGCCCGTGGCCGGGTCGATCTCGTAGACCAGGTCGGTAGTCGCCCCGGTGACAAACAGAGCGTCCGGTCCGCTGAGGCTCCCCAGGCCGCCGCTGAAGAAGACCTCGGGATTCAATCCATTGATGTCCAGCGTCTGAACAATCTTCCCCGTGTCGGGATCGAAGGCGACGATATCCTGTTCCACGGCGGACCAGTGGCTGATGTAAACCAGGCCGTTGAGGGCCGTCAGGCCGTCGCGAAACGCATTGTCCGGCAAGGGGAACGCTCGGATCACCGCCCCGTTGTTGGGATTCATCTGGTACAGCGTGTTCTGGTCGAACGAACCGGCCAGGTACCAGAGACTCTTGCCATCGAATGCCAGACCGTCACCGACCCCCTGGGGTTTCGGAGCGGCGAAGACATTCAGCACCGCGCCGGAGACCGGGTCGATCTCCATGATGCCCCGGCCAACACAGGCGGCGAATAGCCGCCCCACTGCTCGCGACTCTTCCGTTTGCAGAGGCGCCGCCAGGGCATTGGCGGCGTAGTCCGCCGCCGGCAACTCCAGTTCACCAGGCTGCCCCGCGGTCTGCATCGGCCCGGCAATCGCCCCGCCGGCGAGCAGAGCATCGCCGGATTGCAGCGGCCCTCCGGCGGAAAGCAGCGTCCGCAGTTCCAGCGGCTCGATCCGCATCGAGCGCAGGCGAACGCTTCGCCCGGATTGCAGCTCGGATGATTTCCACAACTCTCTTCCGCGGCCCAGAACCGGCAGGAATCCGCTGACAAGCGCGCGATACTCTCTCATCACACTTTTCCCTCCCATGCTCTGCCCCTTACCATGGATCCGCAACGATCCGCTAGTCTCCCAAGGCAGCCCCTATATGAAAACACCTCGCATTGATGATGTGAATTACGGTGGCAGGAAAATGCCACAAATGCGAGAGCTTCAGCAGTGGTTTCCAGAATAGCCTGTCGCCTCGGCGGTTTCAATCCTCCGCCGCCGGGCTGGGCATTTCTCGATGATCCGGGAGGATTCGCGGGCGGGAGGAGGAGGCGAGAGAGCTGCGCGGAGCGATTCCTCCCCGGGGGCGCCGCGGCGCCCCGGGCCCTGTACGGCAGATCGCCTGGAGAAGAGCCGGGCTTGACCGTCCCGTGGTCAACCCATTTTGCGGCAGATCGCCTCGGCCATCTCCTGGGTCCCCACGGCGGTGGGGTCGTCGCGGTCGGGCTTCATGTCGTAGGTCACGTCTTTCCCCTCGGCGATCACGGCCGCCACCGCCTGTTCGAGCCGGTCGGCAGCCTCTCCCTCTTTCAGGTAACGGAGCATGAGCATTGCCGAGAGGATCAGGGCGGTCGGGTTCACCTTGTTCTGACCCTTGTACTTGGGCGCCGAGCCATGCGTCGCCTCGAACACCGCGCCGTTGGGACCGACATTCATGCCCGGCGCCACGCCCAGGCCGCCGACCAGCGCGGCCGCCAGGTCGCTGAGGATGTCGCCGTAAAGGTTTGGCAGGACGATCACGTCATAGAGTTCGGGCTTCTGGGCGAGCTGCATGCACATGTTGTCGACGATCCGGTCCTCGAACTCGATGTCGGGGAACTGCTCGGCCACTAACCGCGAATGCTTCAAATAAAGCCCGTCGGTATATTTCATGATGTTGGCCTTGTGGACCGTCGTGACCTTTTTGCGTCCATTTTCCCTGGCGTACTCAAATGCGCAGCGGACAATCTGCTCGGTGCCCGAGATGCTGATCGGCTTGATGGAGATGCCCGTCTCGTCCGGACCGGTCCTGATCTTGCGGTCGGCCGACAGGCTGTTGATCTGCCGGACAAGGGCCGCGGTCTCCGGCTTGCCCTGCTCGAACTCGATTCCGGCATACAGGTCCTCGGTATTTTCGCGGACGATCACCAGGTCGACCGGCACGGAACGGAAGAAAGTCCGCACACCCGCGTAGTACTTGCAGGGGCGGATGCAGGCAAATAGTCCCAACTCCTGGCGGAGGTGGACGTTGATGCTGCGGAATCCCGTCCCTACGGGCGTAGTGATCGGGGCCTTCAGGGCACAGCGCGTGCGGCGGATGCTCTCCAGGACCGCGTCGGGCAGCGGGGTGCCCGTTCGCGCCATCACGTCGACTCCGGCCTCCTGCACATCCCAGTCGATAGCCACGCCGGTTGCATCAACGCATCTTCTCGCCGCTTGCGCCAATTCAGGCCCGACGCCGTCGCCCGTGATCAACGTCACCTCGTGAGCCATGCTTGCCACCTTTCAACTGGTCAGGTCTCGTTCATGCCACCCCATGCGCCTCGTTTCCCCGCTCCAACCGGAGAGGATCGGTCAAGCTATCACAACTGTCCAAAGGTGGTCAACCGCCAGTCATTGTGGGGGGGCGATCTCTTGCTCCTGGTTCGCCCGCCGTGTTCCTGGTTCCCCAGCTCCAGCTTGGGAACCCTCTACTTCGGCCTTGTCACCCCGGGCTGCCGCTTCACGGCACAGACACTCCCCGTCGGGCGGCCGCAAACACCCCCACGGTACCACCTAGCCGGGGAAATCACGCGCCGCGGGCGTCCTGATCCGGCTGGAGAGATTATAATTAAAGGACTCCCAGGATATAGAAATCGCTGGGGCTCGTCTTTTCGAGAGAGCCCTGGTTTGTGTCGGCGCTCGATCCATATCCCCCAATTGGACAGTATGCGACAAAATGGCAAGCCCCGCGGCCGAATCACGTGCTGAAAGACAGTCCAGCTTTGCCGAGGCGAAGGTGGTGCTGATCGATCGGCGGATTCACCAGACGCGCTGGCAGTTGAAAGTGACGGATTTCGCCGCTGGCCTGATTGGCCTTTCCGCGGGCCTGATCGCGTATCTACTTGTGGCCGCGCTGGTCGATCACTGGCTCTTCTCGGGCGGCCTCGGGTTCACGGGCCGGTTGCTGTTGTTCCTGGGGCTGTTATGCGGCGCCGGCTTCTATGCCGCCCGCCACCTGCTGCCCCCGCTCGTCTACCGGATCAACCCGGTCTATGCGGCCCAGACGCTCGAACAGGCGCGCCCGACCCTGAAGAATGGCTTGATTAATCTGCTGCTGCTGCGCCGCGGGAGAGGTTTCGACGAAGGGCCGCTCAGCCAACGGATTCTCGAAGGGCTGGCCACAACCACGGCGAATGAAGTCGAGCAGATTCCGCAGGAGGTCGCGGTCGACCGGATTCACGTGATCCGCCGGGGCTACGTGCTGGTCGCGCTTCTGGCGGTCTTGGCGGTGTATCTCGTGTTCTCGCCCAAGAACCCGATGCCGTCGTTTGGCCGCATTCTTTGGCCGTGGGCGACAATTGATGCCCCGTCCCGCGTGCGGATCGACCAGGTCGAACCCGGCGACACGATCGTCTATCAGGGCCGTTCGGCGACGATCTCCGCCGTGGTCGAGGGGCTCCGGTCGGGCGAGCAGGTTCTGGTCCGCTATTCGAGCGACGACGGCCAGATCGTCGACCAGATGGTGCCGATGGCGCAAGCGGCGGGGTTTGCCCGCTACGAATGCCGGCTCCCGCCCGGCAAGGCCGGATTGCAGCAGACGCTTCGCTACCGCCTGATCGCGGGCGACCACCGCACGCGCGACTTCAAGATGCAGATGGAGGTCCCGCCGACGATCCTTTTCAAGTCTGCGCGATACCAGTATCCGGCCTATACGGGCATTGCCGAGCGGATCGTCACCGACACGGCCGATTTGCGAGCGATCGACGGCACGCGGGTAACGCTGGAGGCCTTGGCGAACCGGCAGATTCAGTCAGCCGAGATCGAACTGAATGGAGACCGCGCGCGGCGGATTCGAATCCGGGCCGAGGGCAAACGAGCCCTCGGGGAGTTGACCCTGCGCGCCGTGAAGAACGACTCGAAAAACGAGCAGCGGTGGTACCAATTCCGGTTCACGGAGGCGGAAACGGGCGAGCGGCGCGAGAACCTCGACCCGGTTCGCCACCAGATCGAGGTGCTCGTCGATGCGGCGCCGGAAGTCCGGCTGGTAAGTCCACCGGCCGATCGCGCCAGGGTGCCCCTGGACGGCTGGATTGAATTGGCGGTGGAAGCGCGAGACCCGGATTTCTCGCTCCGGCGCGTGGCTATCCGCGGCGAAGCGAACGACCGCCGGCTGCCGATCCCAGCGCTGCTCGATCGCGTCGCCCCGGCCCGCGGTTTCGAAGGCCAGTTCAAGGCCAAGTACCGGCTGACACCGGCCCAATTGGGGCTTCAATCCGGTGACCAGGTGCTCTACTGGGCCGAGGCGGAAGACAATCGCGAACCGGAGCGAAATCGCACGGAGACCGACCGGCGGTGGCTGACAATCGGGCCGCCGGAGCGGGCGCGGGACGCGGCGAACGGCAGCGCTGCGGGGGGGCAGCCCAAGCAGCCACAGGACGCACAAGGGGCCGAGCCGGCAGAGACCCGCGATCCGCCGGCCCGTCAAGAGAACGTCGACAACGCCAAGCCCCCTGAGGCTGCATCGGAACAGAAAGATCCCGGCCAGCCGGAGCCCACCGGAGGAGAAACCGGCGACCAGGGAGCATCGAAGCAACAAGAGGCTGGAGAAGAATCCCAAGGGGGCCAAGAAGACGGTCCGGCGGGGAAAACGCCCGAGGAGACACAGGGCAACCCGGACCAGGCAGCGCAACAGGGCGATGAAGAGGGCCCACCGGGCGAGTCGGCCGCTTCCGGCCAGCAAACGGGCGGGGCCGAAAGTCAGGCCGAGCCGGGCAGCTCGCCGGCCGCGCAACCAGGCGAGCAGGCGGAAACGCACAGGGAACCGCTCGACGGCGAATCGAACCCCGGCGAAGTATTTGAGGAGGTCCTCAAGCAGCGAGAACAGGACCAGTCCGCTGAAGGAAGTCACGCGGCGGGCGGGTCTCAGCAAGGCGGCCCGCAGGAAAAACCCGGCCCGCAATCGCAAGACGGCGGCAATCAGGATGGGCAGCCGCAGCCGGGCGAGGAGACCCCGGGGGCCAAGGAGCACCAGGGAGAATCGGGAGTTGCCCCGAATCGCATGGAAAAAGCGGCGGACGAAGAGGCCGCGGGCGATTCGAGCCAGAAACCGCCAGGGGTCGAAGGAGCGGGCGGGCAGCCGACCTCAAAACCCGCTGAACCGACTAAGGAGCCCGCACCCAAGACCGAAAGCGACGACGCCGGCGGCACCCCGACCGGACGACCGGGCGAGGGCCAATCGCCCAAGGAGCAGGATGTCGTCGACGGCCCGCCGCCGAAGCCCGACGAGATCAACGGGGCCGACATGACCTCGGCCGAGCGGCAACCGGGGCAGAGTCCCGCGGAAAAGCAACCGGGTGGAACTGAGAAACCCCAACCGGGCTCGCCCCAGGCGGGCGAGGGGCAGACGCAGAGCCGGCCGGCCGGGCCCGACCAGCCAAGCCCCATCCCCCAGGGTGACAACCAGCCCAAGGCGAAGAAGCCAGCCGGTGGCGATGAGGGAGGAGAGAAGCAGGCAGGCGAGCCTCAGTCGCCGTCGATCAGCCACAAACAATCGGATTCCCAAGCCGACAGGCAAAGCGACGGGGACCGATCCGGCGGGGGGGGCGAAGGCGGCGGGCAGGACTCCGACAAGCAGGGTCTCGGCAATCCCGGCAGCAGCACGCCCGCCGACGAGGGCGGCCAACCAGGCGGCGAGCAGGGCCAGGGAGAACCAGGCACGCGCGGCGGCACGCAGTCGCCAACCGATCCGGCGACGGGCAGTTCGGCGGTAAAGCCCGATGGTCCGGGTGGAGGCGAGCGGAGCCAACCGGGCGGCAAGCCGGGAGAAGACGCCAATGGCGGGCCCCAAGACAGCCAGAACCGTCCGGACAGCCAGACCTCGCCGCAGATGCCCGGCAAGGGCGCCGGAGAACCATCCAGCGGGGGCCGGCCGCAGCAGGGCCCAAGCGGCCCGCGGAATCCGAAGTCGGGCGGCACGTCGAGCGGCCCGGGTGCCGCCGGCGAGGGGGCCGAGAGCCCAGCCGCGGAGGGCTCGGACCCAATCAAGGAATATGCCGACAAGGCGACCGATCTGGCGCTGGAGTATCTCGAAGACCAATTGCAGCAATCAGAGCCGGATCAGCAATTGCTTGACCGCCTCGGCTGGAGCCGCGACGAGCTGGCGCGATTCGTCCGCCGATGGCAGAAAATGAAGGCCGACGCCCGGCAATCGGGGCCGGGAGGCGACAGCTCGCGCGAGGAGTTGGACGACGCGCTGCGAAGTCTGGGGCTGCGCCCCTCGGGGACTTCGCTGAAAGCCGGCGGCGTTGAGACAGACAATCTGCGGAAGACAGAGGCCATCCGGTCGGACCCGCCGCCCGCTTGGCGCGAGCAGTTCCGAGAATACACCCGTTCGGTCGGGTCGGCGGCCAAGTGACGGGTTGCCCCTCTTGTGAGTGATGCCCTGGGCGGGCGGGCTTCGTGGGCGTTAGAATCGGGAGATCGGTTCGGCCCATGCGGGAAGATCAATGCCGCAAGAGTCGGTTGAAGACGAACGATTTCACTCCCCCCCCGCCATTGCCATCACCATGAACTCGATTCCGGCTCCCCGCTATCTCGCCCCTTTCCATCCCAAGGAAGTCCCCCATTTTTTCACGGATATTCTGGTAGTTGGCGGGGGGCTGGCCGGTCTGCGCACCGCGTTGGCGATTGACCCGAAATGCTCGGTTCTCGTCGTTGCCAAGGACAGCGTCTGGCAATCGAACAGTGCCCACGCCCAGGGTGGAATTGCCACGGTGCTCTCCGAACACGACAGCTTCGAGGAACACGTGGCGGATACGCTGACGGCGGGCGGGGCGCTCTGCGAGCGGCAGGTTGTCGAACGGATTGTCCGCGAGGGGCCGGAGCGGATCCGGGAGCTGATCCGGTGGGGGGCGCATTTTGACACCTCGGGCGACCAGCTTGCGCTGGGACGCGAGGGTGGGCATGGCAGGGACCGGATCGCCCATGCCCTGGGCGACGCGACAGGCAAGGAGGTGATGCGGGCGGTGATCGAGCGCGCGGAGAAGGCCGCGAACGTGCAACTCTGGCAAAACACCTTCACGATCGACCTGCTGACCTGCGACGGTGTCTGCCGCGGCGCGGTTGTCTGGAACCACCGCCACGGCAAGACCCTGATCTGGGCCAAGGAGACGATTCTCTGCACCGGCGGCACCGGGCAACTCTACCGCGAGACGACCAACCCGGACGTGGCGACCGGCGACGGCCTGGCGATGGCCTACCGTGCGGGCGCCGAGCTCCGCGACATGGAGTTTGTCCAATTCCACCCGACCGTCCTGTATATCGCGGGGAGCAGCCGGCACCTGATCACGGAAGCCATGCGCGGCGAGGGAGCGTACCTGGTCGACCGCAGCGGGCATCGATTCATGCCGGAGTACGACCAGCGGGCCGAGCTGGCTCCGCGCGACGTGGTCAGCTGGGCGATTGTCAGCCAAATGGAACGGACGCGCCACCCGAGCGTGTACCTTGAGTTGAACCACCTCGATCCGGCGGTGGTTCGCCGGCGTTTTCCGGGGATTGCCGCGATCTGCGAGAAATTCGGCATCGACATCACCAAGGATCGGATCCCGGTGCGCCCGGGGGCCCACTACATGATGGGGGGGGTGACCATCGACATGGATTGCCGCACGACGCTGCCGGGGCTCTGGGCGGCCGGCGAAGTCACGGCCAGCGGCCTGCATGGCGCGAACCGCCTCGCCTCGAACAGTCTGCTGGAAGCGCTCGTCCACGGCGTGGTCGCGGGCGAAGGGGCCTCCCGTGCGGCCGCGGAGGTCGACGACGACTTCCGGGCGATCTCCTTGTGCAATCCCCGCGTCGCGCCGACCCCCGAGAATCTCGACCTGATCGACATCCGCAACTCGCTGAAGAGCCTGATGTGGCGCGACGTCGGAGTCCGGCGGGATGCCGAGGGGCTCACGGACGCCGTGGAGAATATTGACCGCTGGTCGAGCTACGTGCTGGCCGACCAATTCTACGATCCCGGCGGGTGGGAGTTGCAGAACATGCTCTGCATCGCACAGCTGATGATCCGGAGCGCTCTGGAGCGGACGGAGACGCGGGGATGCCATGTCCGCACCGATTTTCCGGAGACGGACGACGCCCATTGGCTCCGCCACATCACGTTCCGGCAAGAGCCGGAAGGCCGGGGGACTCTGCCGTAGCCGGTCCAACGCGGGCCATCCCCCCGGGGCGCTGCATCGCACGCTCGCGGTAGGGCGGCGCTCGCGCGATTGGCCGAGCCGAATCGTCCGGTTTCGTGCAACCGCGGCGGGGCACTCCCAGCCGCCTGGGGTCGGTCCGCTTGCACCACCCTGCGGCCCTATTTTTCGCGCGAACCATTTTGCGGTGTGCTGCGTATCGGCGGCGAGGCTTTCGGGAATCCGGGGTTCCGGCAAGCGGTGCTTCCGGCCTGCGGACTGCCGTCCGGCTCTGCCGGGTTCCGGCCGCGTGCCAGACAATCCGCCGGGGATTGTCCTCTGGACAGTGGCATCCGGAAAAGCGCCGGATTATAATCGTTGGTTTAAGCATACCGGGCGCGGGGTCCCGCGGCCCAAGTTCTCCCACCGATTGCACCTTCACGCGCGGAGCGACCAAGCGATGAGTGAACAGCAAGGTCTTCCCATGATCGAGGCCGAGGGGCTGACGAAGTACTATGGCAGTTTTGCCGCCATTGAGGATGTGACCTTCAAAGTCCACCGGGGCGAGGTGGTGGCCTTTCTGGGGCCCAACGGCGCCGGCAAGAGCACCACGATGAAGCTGCTGACGGGGTACCTGGCGGCCTCCCGCGGCACGGCGAAGATTGCCGGCCACGACATGTCGACCAACCGGATCAAGGGGGCGGCCCGGCTGGGCTACCTGCCGGAGAATGGGCCGCTGTATCCCGACATGACGCCCCGCGGGCTGCTCTCGTTCTTCGCCGAGGCCCGCGGCTGCCGCGGGGCGGAGAAGCGCGACCGGATCGACGAGGTCGTGCAGCTGTGCGCCCTGAAGAGCGTGATCGGCAAACCGATCGGCAAGCTCTCTCGCGGATACCGGCAGCGCGTGGGCATGGCGCAGGTCCTGCTCCACCAGCCCGACGTCCTGATTCTCGACGAGCCGACGGCCGGGCTCGATCCGAACCAGATCCACGACGTCCGCGAGACGATCCGCAAGCTCGGCGAGAGCAAGACCGTGCTGCTTTCCACGCATATCTTGCAGGAGGTCGAAGCGATGGCCGACCGGGTGCTGTTCATCAACGAAGGCAAGCTGGTCTTCGACGATTCGGTCGAGGCCTTCGCCCAGGGCACCCCGCGGCTCGACGTCCGCTTTCGCGAGTTGACCGGAGCGGCCGTCTGAGCCCGCAGCGCGCCGGCGGCGCGGATTGCGGGCAATCGGCGCGGGGCGCCGCGCCGCGGGCGTTCGCGGACTGGTTTTCCCCCAACCTCTCACCCTTCGAAAGACCCAAGTCAGGCGAGAACCTATGAATACGAGAGTCTTACTTGCCGTCTTCAAGCGGAATTTCGTCGCCTATTTCACGAGCCCGACCGGCTACGTGTTCATCTGCGTTTTCGTGCTCCTCAGCTCGATCGCGGCCTTCCTGCCGGACGAGTTCTTCAACCGGAACCTGGCCAACCTCGACCAGTTGAACCGCTGGTTTCCGTTCATCATGCTGGTTTTCGTGCCGGCGATCACGATGGGCATCTGGGCTGACGAGCGGCGCCAGGGGACCGACGAGTTGCTGCTGACGATTCCGGCAAGCGATCTGGACGTGGTGCTGGCGAAGTACCTGGCCGGCGTGGCGATCTACAGCGTCTCGCTGCTCTTCTCGATGGTCTGCAACATCTGGGTCTTGAAGACGCTCGGGCAGCCGGACACGGGCCTGTTGATCGGAACCTATGTCGGATACTGGCTGACCGGCCTGGCGATGCTGGCCGTCGGCATGGTCGCGTCGTTCCTCACCGCAAATTTGACGATCGCCTACATTCTCGGCGGCGTGTTCAACGCGCCGCTGGTGCTGCTCGTCTGGGCCGATTCGATTCTGCCGGACGCCTTCGGTGGGCTGCTTAAGCAATGGAGCATTGCCGAACAGTTCGCCGCCTTCGGGCGGGGAATCCTCAGCGTTTCGAACCTCCTGTATTTCGTCACCCTGGTCGTCGTAATGCTCTACTTGAGCATGGTCTTCATCAGCGCCCGGCACTGGCGGGCGGGCAGTTCGAGCGTGCCGCGGTACGTTTTCTACGCGGTTCAGATCACCGCCCTGCTGCTGATCGGCTTGAATCTTTGCGTGCTCGCCGGCCGGCATGACCTCCGCAGCGACGTGACCAGCGAACGGCTCAGTTCTCTCTCGCCCCAGACGGTGAAGCTCCTCAGCAGCCTCGATGCGGCGCATCCGATCCAGATCGAAGCCTTTGTCAGCCCGGAGGTCCCCGAGACTTACGTCCAGACCCGCCTCGACATGCTCAACCGGCTGCGGGAGATGGAAGCCAAGGCCGGCAGCAAGGTCCTCCTGCGGATCATCTCCACCAAGCCGCTCTCGGAAGAGGCGGCGCGGGCCGAGCAGCGCTACGGGATCCAGGCGCGGCGCGTGTTCAGCATGAAACGCGGCCGGTTCAGCGAAGACAACATCTTTCTCGGAGTAGCCGTCACCTGCGGGCTGGAAAAGGTGATCTTGCCGTTCATCGATCGCGGGATCCCGGTCGAATACGAACTGGTTCGCTCGCTGGCCACGGTCACCCAGCAGAAGCGCAAGAAGATCGGCATCCTGAAGACCGACGCGGGGCTCTACGGCCAGTTCAACATGCAGGCGATGTCGTCGAGCCCCAACTGGCCGATCGTCGAGGAGTTGCAGAAGCAGTACGACGTGGCCGAGGTCGATCCCACCAGCCCGATCGAGGAGCGCTACGACGTGCTGCTGGCGGTCCAGCCCTCGTCGCTCGCCCCCGAGCCGATGGAGAATTTCCTCGCGGTGGTCCGGTCGGGCCAGCCGACGGCGATTTTCGAGGACCCGTTCCCCCTGTTCGCCGCCGAAGTGCCGGGCACAACCGCCCCGAAACGGCCGCCCGGCGGCCCCCAGGCGATGATGATGGGGCAGCAGGCGGAGCCCAAGGGCGACATCGCGCCGCTCTGGGACCTGCTCGGGGTGGATTTCAACGCCCGCAACGTGATCTGGCAGACCTACAACCCCTATCCCAAACTGAGCAGCCTCTACGAGGAGTTCGTGTTCATCGATCGCGGCCAAGACGCCCAATCGCGGCCGTTCAACCTGGACGATCCGACGACGATGCAGCTCCAGCAGTTGCTCTTCGTATTCCCGGGATCGATCAGCGGCCTGAACGCCACGCGGATGCAGTTCACCCCGCTCGTCCAGACCGGCGCCAAGACCGGGACCGTCGACGTCCAGCGGATCGCGCCGATGGCCATGTTCGGCATGATGCGAATCGAGGAGAATCGGCCGCAGATCCCCACCGGCGCGACCTATGTGCTCGCCGCGCGGATCGAGGGGGAACTCCCCGCGGAACCGAAGGCCGCCGAGGAAGACGAGAAAGCGGAAGACAAGGCCTCTGGAAACGGAGAGGAAGAGGAGGAGACGCCCGACACGGACGCCGACGCCAAGGACGCCGAAGACGAGCAGCAGCAGGAGGCGGAGCCGGCGCGGCTCAATGTTGTCCTCGTCAGCGACATCGATATGCTGCACCGGGCGTTCTTCCAGCTCCGCGAGCAGGGCGACAATCCCGAAGCGGGGCTGAATCTGCAATTCGACAACGTGACGTTTGTCCTCAACGTGCTCGACGCGCTGGCCGGCGACCAGCGATTCATCGACATCCGCTCGCGCCGCGTCAAGCACCGCACGCTGACCGCGATCGAGCGCCAGACCGAAGAGTCTCGCGAAGCGACCAGCAAGGAGGCCAACCGCCTGCAAAAGGAGTACGACGAGTTCGTTGAACGGGAACAGAAGAAGTTCGACGAACGGATCAAGAAGCTCGAAGAGCGGATGCAGAAGGAGAACATGGGCTCCCAGGACGTGCTCCTGCAAGTCGCGATGGCCCAGCAGAGCGGGCAGAAACGCCTCGACGCGGAGAAAGACCGCCTCAAGGCCGAGATGGAGCGGCAGCAGAACCAGATCGACACGGAATTGAACCTCGAGATCGAACGAGTCCAGAACACCTACAAGCTCTGGGCGGTGCTCCTGCCGCCCATCCCCCCGCTGCTGATCGCCGTGGTCGTGTTCTTCACGCGGCGATTCCGCGAGAGAGAAGGCGTTTCGCGCTCGCGCCTGCGGTAGTCTTCCAAGGACGTTCGTGGCAGAGTCTTGAAATTCCGGCCGTTGCGCCGGCTCAGCGAGGAGCACGATAAGAAATGACCGAAATCAAGCGAACCCTGACTTTCGTGGTGATCGCCGCGGCCCTCACGGCGATCAGTTACTTCACCCTGCCGAAGACCGACCTGATGTCCCCCGCCGACATGGTGGACCAGAGCCTGTTCCCCAATTTCCAGGACGCGCTCACCGCCACCAGCCTGGAAGTCGTCAAGTTCGACCAGGCCGCCGCGACGCCCGTCAGCTTCATGGTCAAGAAGGAAGGCAATTCCTGGGTCATTCCTCCCAAGAATTATCCGGCCGACGCCCAGGACCAATTGGCGAAAGCCGCCGCCGACCTGATCGACCTGAAGGTGCTCAGCGTTGCCGCCGATCCGCTGGAGGCCGGTATCGGCGCCGACGACATCAAGGGACTCCACAAGCTCTATGGGGTCGTCGATCCCGCCGAGAAGGGCGCCGCCAGCGGGGAAGGCATCGGCACCCGCGTGAGCCTCCGCGACAAGGACGACACGAAGCTTGTCGAACTGGTGATCGGCAAACCGGTCGAGGAGCAGCAGGGCCTGCGCTACGTCCGGCGCGTCGGCCAGGATCCGGTCTATACCGTCAGAGTCAGCACCGATAAATTCTCGACAAAGTTCCAGGACTGGATCGAAAAAGACCTGCTCAAGCTCAGCTCGTGGGACATCCGCACGATCAGCATCGACGATTATTCGGTCGATATCCTCCAGCAGAGCATCACTCCCCGAGGCAAGATCACCCTGGAGTACAACGACACCGGGGAGCCGCGTTGGAAAATGACGGCCGACCGGGTGTTCAAGAAGGAAGGCTGGGCCGAACAGGGGCTCTCCGAAAAGGAGGAACTCAATACCGACACGCTCAACAATCTGAAGAACGCCCTCGACGACCTGAAGATCGTCGACGTGATGCGCAAACCCGCCTCGCTGAGCGATACGCTGCGGAGCAGCGGCTCGATCAATCTCGATCCCGAAGCCGAACGCTCGCTCGCCCGGGCCGGTTTCCACGTGGTCACGGTCTCCGACCCGGCCAGTCCCGGGAAGAAGTCCTACCAGTTGCGATCCAACGAAGGCGAGATCGCCGTCACGATGAAAGATGGCGTCCACTACGTGCTCCGCTTCGGGCAGATTGCCGGTATGGCTTCCGAGGAGGAGGCCAACGAGGAGAAGACGGAGAAGCAGGCGGAGGAGAAGCCCGAGTCGTCAACGGCCGACGTGAACCGCTACCTGTTCGTGATGGCCGAGTTCAGACCGGAGATGATCGAAAAGCCAACCTACGAAGAGCTGCCGGAACTGCCTGACGAGCAGCCCAAGGCCGACGAAAAGAAGCCGGAAAAGCCCAAGGCCGACGAAGAGAAACCGCAAGATTCCAAAACCGGCGAAGAGAAATCGGAAAAGCCCAAGGCCGGCGAAGAGCCGGGCGAGGGGAAGTCGGAAGACAAGCCGGAGGCCGGCCAGGAAGAAGCCGCGGCTGAGGAAGCGTCCCAGACCGAGGAGCCGAAGCTGAGCCGGGAGGAGATCGAAAAGAAGCGCGAAGAGATCCAGAAGGAGAATGATCGCAAGAAGGAAGAGTACGAAAAGAAGGTCGAGGACGCGGAGAAGAAGGTCGCCGAACTGAACGCCCGCTTCGCCGAGTGGTACTACGTGATCGACGATGCCGAGTATCAGAAGATCCACCTCAGCCGGGACAAGATCGTCAAGGCGAAGGAGGAGGAGAAGCCGGAGGAGAAGGCTTCAGACGCATCGGCCGCCAAGCCGATTGCCAAGCCCGACACCGTCGGCGATTTCGAGAGCCTCAAGGCGGATGCACCGCGCCCGTAGGCCTGCAATCGCTAGCGGGAACCCGGCGAGTCTGGCGCAAGCGGACCCGCCAGCGCCGCCCCACCGAGAAGCCGAGTCCTGGGCATGGCCGCTCGTGTTGTGATGGGCCGCCGCGGGCGTCGCGGCCTGTGGTCGACTCGTGCGCCTGCGGGCAACGCGCGCGGCGATCTGGGATCGACTGGCCCTGGCCCGCCTTACGGGCGGAAGTAGATGGGCTGGCTGATCCGGGTGCCGGGGGCGATCCGCTCGCGAAGCTGCTCGGCGTCCAGGGCAAACAGCGGGCTGATCTCCACGGGCGTGCCGTCGGCCACCTCCGCGCCGGCGCGGCGGAGCCAGTCGGCGTGCAAGGCGACGATCTGCGCTCGCACCGACTCCGGCGTATCGTCGGCCGCGCCCGGTGCATTCTTCAGCGGGGCGAAGTGTGTTTTCGGGTCCACTTCGACGACCAGGGCATTCGCAGCCGCGGGGAGCAGGTCGAAGATGAATTGCTCAAATTTGTAGGCGTTCGGCTTCTCGGGCTGGTGGGCGCGGCCCTGTTCATCGAGGAACGGGACGCGTTTGTGGGCGACATGAAACGGCAGGGCGTCGGCCCTGCCGCTCATCCGCAGCAAGAAGGCGAGTTCGAACACATGGACGGCGATGCTCCCGGCCCAGATTTGCAGCGATCCGTCCGCGCGTCGCCGCTCGGCGACGGAGTCGGGCAGGTCGCTGTATTCGATCACGCGCAGCCGTCCATCCACTTCGACAACATTCCCCACGCGATCCTTCGGGTCCTGCTTGGCGATCACCTGGCTGGTCAACTCGGACCGGGCGAGCAGGTGGTAGCCGAGAAATTCGGGGGAGCAGACCTCGACCAGCGGATTGTCGACCTGGAAGTAGAAGACCTGCTCGATGCCTCGCTCGGCCAGCTCCGCCAGCGCCCCGCTGGCCTGGAGGGCCGCCAGCGCGCCGCCGTGCCCATCGGGGCTGAGGGCGATTTGGCCGCGCTCGGCCAGCAGGATCTTGCCGGTCCGATCGTCGATGGCGGGCATCGTACCCTGGCAGAAAACCCGCAAGTCGGTTTCAGGCAGGCCGAAATTCGCGTTCTCCGCGAAAAATCTGCGGGTCTCCCGTTCGGTTGCCGGGCTGACCATCAGATAGACGGGAACCGAGGCGCCATAGCGGCGAGCCGTCGCCACCACCTTCTCCAGGTGAATCTGGAAGATCGGGCACCTCGACACCGGCCCGATGGGAAACATCCCCTTGGGATGCTCGAAGCCGAGCCGCGTCCCCTGGCCGCCGGCAACCAGGAGGACGGCCACGCGGCCGCCGGCCAGCGCCTCAGCGCCGCGGCGGCAAGCCGACTCCGGAGAGAACCGGTTCTTCTGATCGCCGAGCCGCATAGCGGCCGGCTCGCCCGCCCGATCCACCAGTTCAACCACCTCGTTGGCCTGATCGCGTTCGGCAAAGAGGTGGGCAATTTGGGGAAAATCGATCCGCTCGATTTGCTCGGCTAGCGCGGTGTGCTGCGTCTCCGAGAGTTCGTCCCAGAACCGAACCAGGTGCTCCTGGCCGTGTGCCTTGAGTTTCTCGAACATTTGATCTGCCTTCATCTGCCTGACGTTCCCAAGCTGCCATCCGCCCCCTCCTTCCCAATCTCCCCCCTCCTCCTGGTTGCCAAGCTCCAGCTTGGGAACGCGGGGGGAGGAGGGTTGGCTGCCAGGGGAAGGGCCTATCGACCGGGCAGCCCGCTCAATCCATCCTATGCCAGATCCGCTCGCAGGAGGAGCCATCCCGATCGATTGTCGGCGGCGGTACAATCCATCGAGGCAAGGTTCAAGGTCCCCTGCCGAATGACCAAACGGGCAAGACTGGACCGCTCACTGGGAGCACCGAATTGGCGGAACTCGGGCCTGGGACCTCGGGTTTTGTACCGTGCCTGAATCGAGTCGGTGAGCCAAGGTTTAACGAGAGGCAGGACAAAGACTTGCCCTATTCTGCCGCGCCTTGTCAACCCGAAAACCAGGCCCGCTGGTGAGTTGGTCCCGTCGGGGCCGTTTGATTGACCGGTTGTGGGCCATTCGATAAAGTGCGAAGATGGTATGGATCGTGTTCCCCTCCAGGTTCCCCGGCAAATCGGGGGGGCGACGGGTGGGGTTTTGGTTGTTCGTCGGTCCCGGTCGTTGAGTCTTGTCAGGCGGCAGCGCCTCGGCGCGGTTCGCTGCGCGGTGGACTCCCGTCAGGCTGTGGATTTCAACGCCGGCCCGGCTGTGTCTTCATAGGAATTCTCCGCCACCAGCCATGGAATTGCTCGAACGCGTTTTTGACAAGTTTGCGGACGGCATGGATGCGTTCGCCCGAGGGGTGGAGCGCGCCGTGACGGGGGTTTTTGGCTCGTCGAACGCCCGCTACATTCGCAAGCTCCAGCCGACGATCGACGCGATCAACGCGAGAGAGGCCTATTTCCAGGAATTGACCGATGCGGAGCTGCGCGGCCAGACGGACAAGTTTCGCAAGCGGCTGGCGGCGGGCGAGACGCTCGACCACCTGCTCGTCGACGCCTTTGCGGTCTGCCGCGAGGCCGGCCGCCGGGTACTGGGGATGCGGCATTACGATGTCCAGCTGATCGGCGGCATGGTGCTCCACAGCGGGGCGATCGCGGAGATGGTGACCGGCGAGGGGAAGACGCTTGTGGCCACGCTGCCCGCCTATCTCAACGCCCTGGAGGGCAAAGGGGTCCACGTCGTCACGGTCAACGACTACCTGGCGCGACGCGACATGGAGTGGATGGGCCCGCTCTACATGTCGCTGGGGCTGACGGTCGGCACGATCCAGAGCAACATGCCCAACGACCAGCGGCAGAAGGCCTACGCCTGCGACATCACCTATGGCACGAACAACGAGTACGGTTTCGACTACCTCCGCGACAATATGCGCCCGGCCGCCTGGGGCGACGCGCGGTACCCGCTGCACTTGCAGCAGGTGCAGGGCCCGCTGCACTACGCGATCATCGACGAGGTGGACAACATCCTCATCGACGAGGCGCGCACGCCGCTGATCATCTCCGGTCCGGCGCGCGACGATGTGAACCGCTACCGGATGGCCGACCGGATCGCCCGGCAGCTCCGGCGCGACGCGCACTTCGAGGTCAACGAGAAGGAGCATTCCGCCCACCTGACCGACGACGGCGTCCGCAAGGCCGAGGAATTGGCCGGGGTCGAGAGCTTCTACACGGCCGGCAACATGGAGTGGCCGCACCTGATCGACAACGCCCTCAAGGCGCATCACCTCTACAAGCGCGACGTGAACTACGTCATCCAGGGGGAAGAGGTGGTGATCGTCGACGAATTCACCGGCCGCCTGATGCCGGGGCGGAACTGGAGCGATGGTTTGCACCAGGCGGTCGAAGCCAAGGAGGGGGTGCGCGTCAAGGAAGAGAACCAGACGCTGGCCACGATCACGCTCCAGAATTTCTTCAAGCTCTACGACAAGATCTCCGGGATGACGGGCACCGCGATGACCGAGGCGGCGGAATTCTGGAAGATTTACAAGCTCGACGTGATCTCGATTCCGACCAATCGCCCCCTGCGGCGGCTGAACCACCCCGACTTGATCTACCGCACGGAGGAGGAGAAGTACGAGGCGATCGTCGAGGAGATCGAGCGGATGTACAAGTGGGACACGATCGCCAAGCGTGGCGGCGAAATAGTCGTCGGCACGATCGTCCGCGAGGACGAGGACTCGGTCGAGGTCGAGTTGCCGCGGTCCAGCCACCGCGAGACGGTCGCCCGCTCGGCGATCCGCGAGGTCCAGCGGAAGGGTCGCCCGATCCTCGTTGGCACGGTGTCGATTGAACGCAGCGAATTGATTTCCGGGATGCTGGACCGCAAGGGGATCAAGCACCAGGTGTTGAACGCCAAGCACCACCAGCGGGAAGCGGAGATCGTGGCCCAGGCGGGCCGCCGCGGCGCGGTCACGATCGCCACGAACATGGCCGGCCGCGGAACGGACATCGTCCTCGGCGGAAACCCCGAGGCCTTGGCCTGGGCGCACCTTCAAGAGAAGTATCCCACCCGGCTCGACGTTCCCCAGAGCGAATGGGACGAGCTGGTAGCCGAAATCGAGCAGCGCGAGGAGATGAAGTCCGAGGGGCGCGCGGTCGTCGCCAGCGGCGGGCTGCATATCATCGGATCCGAGCGGCACGAAGCGCGGCGGATCGACCTCCAGTTGCGCGGACGCTGCGGCCGCCAGGGCGACCCCGGCAGCAGCCGCTTCTTCCTCTCGCTGGAAGACGACCTGATGCGAATCTTCGCCGGCGAGTGGGTGAAGAAGATTCTCACCGGCCTGGGCATGGAACGCGGCCAGGCGATCGAAAGCCGGATGGTTTCGCGGCGCATCGAGGGCGCCCAAAAGAAGGTCGAGGAGCGGAATTTCGAGATTCGCAAAAACCTGCTCGAATACGACGAAGTCATGGACGAGCAGCGGAAGCGCGTCTACGGTTACCGCCAGCAGATCCTCAACGGCGTGCCGTGCCGCACGCTGATCTCCGAAATGATCGACCGCCAGATCAAGAACCACCTGGCCGAGTTCCTGGCCAAGGACTACGGCGCCGATACCTTCGCAATCTGGGCCGGCAAGCTGCTCTCGACGGAACTCGATGCCCGCGACTATCGCGACATGGACATCTCCCTGGCCGAGCAGTACGCCAAAGACCAGGCCGAGAGGATGGCGGAAGGCCAGGTGCTCGAGGCGATCGAAGAGAACCTGCCCGACGAGGTCGACCCGCGCGAGTGGAATTGGGAGGCCTTGGCCAAGATGGCCAACATGCGCTGGCAGCTGGGCGTCAATGCCGCCGCGCTGAAGAAGATCGGACGCGAGGGGCTGGCGGAGTTCCTGATTGAGAAGGCCCGCGCGGCGATTCATCGCATCGACCTGAGCGAGGGCGCCAAGTTCCTGGCCCACGATTTCGGGCTGCAAACGGCCTGCGCCTGGGTCCGCCACAAGTTCGGCTTCGAACTCGACCTGGAGGAAATCGAAGGCGCCGAATCGAGCCAGATCGCCCAGTTGATCCGCCAGCGGGCGGAGGCCGCCTACCGCGACAAGGAGATCGAGTTTCCCGTCATGGCGGGCCTGTACCACTTCACCCTCCGCGACGGAGCGGGGCACAAGCGCTACGATCGGGAAAAGCTCGCTGTCTGGGCGAAAGACCGGTTCGGCGCGGAACTCTCAACGGACGATCTCCGCAACAAGCAGCGGCACGAGATCCAGGCCCTCCTCGTCGAGCAGAGCCGGCTCCACGCCGAACGGGCGCAGCAAATGGTCGAGGAGGCCCAGCGCCGCGTCGCGGAACTGTTCGGGCCGCAGAGCTCCCCCGACGCCCTGCCGGACACCGCCCGCTCCAACGGCCAACTCCGCTCGCTGGCGGCCTGGATGAAGAAGGAGCTCGATTGCGAGTGGTCCGAAGAAGAGATGGGCGCCCTGCGGCGGAAGGATTTCGAAAGCCGCCTGTCCGAACTGCTCGACGACCACTTCCGCCCCGAAATGCGAAAAATGGAGCGCGCCCTGCTGCTCCAGCTGCTCGATTCGGGCTGGAAGGAGCACCTCCTCGTGATGGACCACCTGCGCTCAAGCGTGGGGCTGCGAGGCTACGCGCAAGTCGACCCGAAGGTGGAATACAAACGCGAGGGCATGCGGTTGTTCGAGAACATGTGGAACGCCGTCGGCGAGCGCGTCACCGACCTGATCTTCCGCATGGAGCAGCTCGACGAAGGCTTCGTCAGCTCCACGTGGACGGAGACCGCGGCGATTCACGAGGACTCCTCCGGGGCGGCCACCGAGATCGCCAAACAACAGCAAGAGGCGATCGAGGGGACCCAGGTCGACCATAAGCGCGAGCCGATCCGCAACCGCCAGCCGCGCGTGGGGCGCAACGACCCCTGCCCCTGCGGAAGCGGGAAGAAATACAAATCCTGCTGCTTGCGGAAGGCCTGAAGTCGGTGGGGCGGCGCTGCTCGGTCGGCCGCGCGAGATGATTTGGCTCCGCGAGACAGCCCGGGGGCGGGCCGACCGCGGCCGGTTGGACCGTTCGGCGCCACCGGATAACCGAACTGAGGACAGCACCATGCAGCACACCGAATACTTCGTCGGATGGGGAACGCTGACATTGATCAACGCGGGCCTGGCGCAGGCCAAGGGGCGGAGCGGGCTCTTGTGGTGGCTGTTCTCGATCATCCTTGGCCCGATTGCCACGTTCTTGATCGTCGTGTTGCCCGCACTTCACAAGGGTCCGTAATTCCCGCCGGCCGGCCGGGCCCTCAACCTTCCAACTCGTCTTCCGCCGCGCCCGCCTTCCGCAGCGTGGGGACGGGCACGTCCGCAACAATCTCCGCCACGATCTCGGCCGCCGTGACTTTTCTCAGCCGGCTCTCGGGCTTGAGGATCATCCGGTGCATGAGGACCGGGCCGGCGACGCGTTTGACGTCGTCGGGCTGGACGAAGCCGCGCCCGTAGATCGCCGCCATCGCCTGCGCGGTGCGAAACAGGGCGATCGACGCCCGCGGGCTGCCGCCGAGGCTCACGTCCTCGTGCTGCCGCGTGGCGTGGACAATCTCGGTCAGGTAGCGGCGGACCTTCTCATCGACGTAGACCTCGCGGACCGCCTGCTGGCAGGCGATGATCTGATCGGCCGACACGACGGGCTGGAGCCCGTCGAGCGGATGCTCGCGCTGGAGCATCGCGAGCATCCGCAACTCCTCCTCCAGCGTCGGATAGCCGAGGCTGAAGCGGACCAGGAACCGGTCGAGCTGGGCTTCGGGCAGGGGAAACGTGCCCTCGTGGTCGACCGGGTTCTGCGTGGCGATGACGAGAAACGGCGGGGCGAGCCGGTGGGTGACGCCGTCGACCGTCACGCGGCTCTCGGCCATCGCTTCGAGCAACGCGGCCTGCGTCCGCGGCGTGGTCCGGTTGATCTCGTCGGCGAGCACGATCTGGGCAAAGATCGGTCCTGCGCGAAACTCGAACTCCGAGGTCTTCTGATTGAAGATCGAGGCCCCCGTCACGTCCGTGGGCAGCAGGTCCGGGGTGCACTGCACGCGCTTGAACGTGCAGCCGACGCTCGCGGCAAGCGTCCGGGCGAGGACCGTCTTGGCCACGCCCGGCACGTCCTCCAACAGGATATGCCCCTCGCAGAACCAGGAGACAAGCGAGAGGATGATCTGCCGCCGCTTGCCGACCATGACCTTCTCGGCGTTGGCGATGATCCGCTTGGCCGTGCCCATTACGTCGGTCATAAGCAGCCTCGGAGCTCCCGGAGAACGAAGGGCGGTCCCAAAAGGGGTGGAAAGCCGATCGGGCAATCTCCGCAAGGCGGCCGTGAGAACAATCCGCGGAATTGGCGGCCCGGGGCGGATCGGCTTGAGACGCATCGACCGGCGATGCCCTTCACTTTAGGGGGGAGACTGGCGGGTGTCAAATCGTCTGACGCGCCGGGCGGAAGAGGGGGAATCGTCCTTGGATAGTTCCTCGGGGGACGTTTCGTCTAGGGGTTGTTCGCCTCCTGGAGCCGTTTCTTCAGCCGAATCTCGACCAATCGGACGCAGTCCTCGACGGATTTTGGATCGACCTGCTGAAAATCAGCGTGGTGCGAGTTCTGGTAGTCGACCAGCACCCAGTCGCCCTGCCGGTCGCAGAGGACCCAATGCACGGCAGCGGCCTTGGTCTCGCCGCCGATGCGGCTGATGGCGAAATCGGCCATCAGTACGTAGTCCGCTTGGGGCGTGTGCTGCTGGACCCACGCACGGACCTGCCGCGCGGCTTGCCAGAGAACTTCCTGCTCGTTGGGACTGTCCTTCAGATCGAGCATGGGACCGGCGTCGGTCGCGACGACCGACTTGAAGCCGACCGGTGCGAGCCACACGCCCCGTTCCGCGGCAGTCTTCTCATCCGTCCTGCCGCCAGCCCGCACGCCGAGAACGACGAGCGTGCTTTCGGCCAACTGTTTGCGGAGCCGGCCGGCGCGACCTCCCATCGCCTTGATCTCATTGTCGTCGGGCACCCCGGACTAGTGAACGCGGATTTCGCCAGCCGCACGTCGTCGAGGCCTGCCCGCTCCAAGAGCATTCCGACCACTTCGGCAATCCGCTGCCTGAGATCGACTGGGTTTGGGCCGGCCGGCGTGACAATCCGCACGGGAAAGACCGTGGCCGATTTTTCCTTGAGCTGGACCTTGGGGGGGTGCGTTCGCCGCACTCTCCGCCGGCGCGGCCGGCCAGGCTGCGGCAAACACGACCGCTCCGAGAGCGACACCGAGTAACAGTGCCAAGACAGTTCGCACGGATTTGACCTCCTGATACACACCCCGGAAACCGCGGGCAGGAAGAGAACGGGGTTGGCCGGCGCGCCGCCGCCGGCCGGCGCCAGCCCGGTTCTGACCCAGGCTCGAACTGGCGGCATATATAACG
The DNA here is from genome assembly GCA_012744395.1 of Pirellulaceae bacterium. Classification (GTDB taxonomy): domain Bacteria; phylum Planctomycetota; class Planctomycetia; order Pirellulales; family Thermoguttaceae; genus JAAYCB01. The sequence continues at coordinate 9,982 of JAAYCB010000185.1, read as the reverse complement.
CTCGGCAGCCCGGGTGCTTTCGAGGGGGACAGCCCTGGGGTGGCAAGAAGCCGGTGCGCGCCGCGTCCCTGGGTGGAACCAGAATGTGAGTATACCGGTTGTCATCCCATTCCCTACGCCGAAGGCGTTAAACAGCAAAGCCCAGGGTTGCCGCACAGCGGCGCACCCTGGGGCATGCAGCCACGGAGCCTCAAGAACCCCGAAAGGGTTCCACAACTGGGATGCGTTGTGCGACCCTTTCCGGGTGGATTGTCGGGTGGCTTGCATGCTTTGCTGTTCAACGCCTTCGGCGTAGGGAATGGGATGGCGACTGCCTACGTGCGGCCCCTGAGTCACGTGGGCAGGTAGAGCCCGTGGGTTTCGATGTACTTCTGCACCGCTCGCGGGGTCCGATAGCGGATCGATCGCCCTTCGGCGACCCGGTTGCGAATCTCGGTGCTACTGAATTCGATCTGCGGCATCTCGACCTGGTAGTTGAGCAGCTCGGAAATCCGTTCCGGCGTGGCGATCGACTGGAGGCAATCGTAGTCGGGCGGGCTTACGCCGGCCCGCTGGGCCACAATCGGAACCGCCAACCGGCAGACCTCCTCCGCATTGCGCCAATTCGGCAAGTCGTTGAACATGTCGGCGCCCATCAGGAAGAACAACTCCGCCTCCGGCGTTTCATCGCGGAAGTGGCGGAGCGTATCGACCGTGTAATTCACGCCGCCGTGCTCCAACTCGTGGCGACTGACAAGAAGCCCGGCGTTGCCGGCAACCGCCAGCTCGATCATCTCCGCGCGAGCCTGCCCCGAAGAGACCATTTCGCCCTGTTTGTGGGGGGGGACGTCAGCGGGCAGGAACCAGACTTCGTCCAGGTCGCACTGCTCGCGGCAGACCTCGGCGAGCAACAGATGTCCGTAATGGATCGGATCGAATGTGCCTCCGAACAGTCCAACGCGCATGGCCGCGATATCTCCCGGTTGCAGGGCCGTGGGGGACGTGGGATATTGCGGGTATGTTAGCCTGAAACGGCCGATCGTGCCAGGGTTGGCGCGAAGGAGGACCGACGGTTGCCCTGGTTCCCGAGCTGGAGCTTGGAAACGAGGGTGCGGAGGGAATGAGGGGCGAGGGAAGGCAATGCGGGCGACCGGACCTGCCACCCCTGTCCGGCGTTTCGGGTCAATAAACGGATTGGTCGGAGCGATGGCGGAAGAGCAACGGAGGTTGTTTGAGGAGCCGGCCCCTTGGGAGGAGGAAGACCGGGGGGAGCAGCTGGCGGCAACCGTGGTCTTCGTCGGCGGCGCCCCCGGCGAGTACGACTATCTCGTGCCCGACGCCCTGGCCGGCAAGATCGAGCCGGGCCGGCGGCTGCGCGTGCCTCTGGGCAAGGGGGATCGCCTCGTCGAGGGGTATTGCGTCCGCGTCGAGGTCAAGCCTCCGGGGCGATTTCGGCTCAAGCCGGTCCGTGCGGTCGTCGATGGCCACGCGCTGATTTCGCCCTCGATGATGCGGCTGACGGAGTGGATCGCCGAGTATTACCTTTGCGACCTCGGCCAGGTGTTGGAGACGGTGGTTCCCTCGGGTGTAAGGGCCCAGGCCGGCACCCGGGTGGCCACGCTGCTGGGCATCGCAGCGGACGCCGCGGCCAGGTGGCGGAAGATGGGCCTGCCCAAAAAACAGGCGGCCGTGATGGAATCGCTCGCCCGTGTCGAGGAACCGCTGACCCCGGTCGAACTGGCCCGCGCGGCCAAGTGTACCCAGGCCCCGATCCAAGCCCTGCGCAAGAAGGGGCTGATCACCGCCCGCCGGGCACGCGTCCAAGCGGCGCGGCGGGCGGAGCCGACGGTCGGCCGGGAAGCGGACCTGAAGTTGAATTCCGACCAGGACGCGGGGTTGCGGGCGATTCTCGAGGTGCTCAACCAGCGGCGCCATGCGACGGTGCTGGTCCACGGAGTGACCGGCAGCGGCAAGACCGAGGTCTACATCCGGGCGATCCAGGAGGTGGTCCGTTTTGGGCGGCAAGCGATCGTGCTGGTCCCGGAAATCAGCCTGACCCCCCAGACGGTCCGCCGCTTCCGCATGCGTTTCGACCATGTGGCCGTGTTGCACAGCCACCTGAGCGACTCCGACCGGCACTGGGAGTGGCAGCGGATCGCCGCCGGGGGGGTCCAGGTCGTCGTGGGCGCGCGGAGCGCGGTTTTCGCTCCGGTACCCAACCTGGGTCTAATCGTGCTCGACGAAGAGCACGAAAACTCGTTCAAGCAGGAGACTGCACCGCGGTACCATGCCCGCGACGTGGCCCTCCGCCGCGCAGCGCAGGAGAATGTCCCGCTCGTGCTCGGGTCGGCGACCCCCTCGCTGGAGAGTTGGCACCGCGCCCAGTGCGGCCAGTACCGGCTCGTGGAAATGCCGCGGCGGGTGCTCAACCGCCCGATGCCGGCCGTGGGAACGATCGATCTGCGCGACGAGTTCCGCTCGCGGACGACCCGCGGCGCGATCCACCGTCAGCTCCACCAGGCGATCGCAGAAGCGATCCGCGACGGGGGGCAGGTGATTCTGCTGCTGAATCGCCGCGGCTTTTCGACGCACATTCAGTGCCCTTCGTGCGGGGAGGTGGTCCGCTGCCCGGAGTGCGAAATCGCGCTGACCCACCACCGCACGGAAGAAATTGCCCTGTGCCACTACTGCGACTACCAGATTCCCGCCCCGGCGGCCTGCCCCTCCTGCCAGTTCGCGGGGATCAGCTACCGCGGCCTGGGCACGCAGCGGCTCGAGGCGGAAGTCAGAGCAAGATTTCCGGGCGTCCGCTGCCTGCGGATGGACACCGACACGATGCAGTCGCGGGGGGCCCACGAGCGGGCGCTCGACTCGTTTCGCAGCGGAGAGGTGAAGATTCTCCTCGGCACGCAGATGATCGCCAAGGGACTCGACTTTCCGAACGTCACGCTGGTTGGCGTGATCAACGCGGACACGGCGCTGCACCTGCCGGATTTCAGGTCGGCGGAGCGGACGTTTCACCTGGTGACGCAAGTCGCCGGCCGCACCGGCCGCGGGGAGAAAGGAGGGCGCGTACTCGTGCAAACCTTCAACCCGGAACACCCAGCCATCCAGGCGGCCGTCCGCCACGACTATCAGGCGTTTGCCAACGGCGAATTGCCGATCCGGCAGATGTTCTCCTATCCCCCGTTTTCGACAATCGCCCGGTTTGTCGTCCGCGGGCCGGGGGAAAAGGCAACCGAACAGTATGCGCAGGTCCTGGGGCGGGCGCTGGTTGCGGCCCTCGATGCCGAGAACGCCGGGGCGCGTGTGCTTGGCCCGGCCCCCGCGCCGTTCGCCAAACTCCGCGGAAAGTACCGCTTCCAGATCCAGGTCCAGGCTGCCGACGGCGATCGGCTCCGCCGGGCGATCCGCCGGGCGACCGCCGATCGGAAGGCCCCCGAAGAAATCCAGTGGATCGTGGATATCGATCCGGTCGATATGCTCTGATCGACCGGGCAGCGGGCAGGCTGCAAAATCCAAGGTTCAAGGTTCAAAATCCAAGTTCCGCCAGTTCGGTGCTCCCGATCAACGACCCCGTCGCGCCCATCTGGCCATTGAGCCTTGAACCTTATCCTTTTTCCCTCTGGCAGAGTGCCGCAATTTGCGTAAAATAAACGAGTTACGTCTCGCGAGCGTGAACCCGATTTGAGCGGAAATGGCCAGACGACCGATCAGTCGCGCCGTCGGCGCGACGAGTCTCGAAATCAAGTGCCTCTTCCTTTTCGGCGTGTTCCTGGTGGTGGTCATGGCGTTCAGCCTGTGGCTCTACTGGCAGGTGACCGAGAAGGTGGTGTTCGAACAGAATCCGCTCACGGCGGGCCTGTTGGTCGACCAGGCCTTGATCGACGTCCATTGGGTGAAGCTCGACACCAGCGACTTCAAACCGTTCATCGCGAAGATGTCGCAGAACATGGCCGAGACCCTCAACGACAAGGGTGTGGAAACGACCTTCCTCTACCGGCCCGACAGCCCCACCTATCCGGCCTCCGGGCCGGGGCGGCCGGTCAACGATTTCGAGCGGGACCTGATCGCCAGGTTCATGCAGCCGGCGCCGGAGGACGGCAAGCGGCAGGATTGGGCCGAGGCCTTTTCGCCGGGCAACGAGAAGTACTACTACTACCGGGCGATTCGATCGAACCAGTCGTGCACGACGCTCTGTCACCAGGGACTGCCGCCGCGCAACGTCTTCGCCTCTCCGCTGTTGAACATGGCCGGAGTCTCCGATCAGAAGCCCGCCGATGACGAGCTGCTGGCCGTCGCCAAGATCACGATCCCCAACGAACGGACGATGGAAGCCGTCAATCGCTATTGGGGGTTCCTTCTGGGCGTGGCGATCATCACCGCGTTCCTGGCGATGATCGCCTTCTACATTGTGATCCGCTACGTGATCGTCCGCCCCTTGCGCCACCTGCGGGGCGTGAGCGACGCGATCGCCCGGGGCGAAATCAACATGCGCGCCGATATCCGCACGGGCGACGAGTTCGAGTCGCTCGCCCTGGCCTTCAACCGAATGCTCCGCCACCTTGTCGACGCCCAGGACGAACTCCGCCGGGCGAACGTGAGCCTCGACGTCAAGGTCGACGAGCTGGCGAAGCTCAACATGCAGCTCTACGAAATGAACCGCGTGAAGAGCGATTTCATGGCCACGATGAGCCACGAGCTGCGGACCCCGCTGAACGGGATTCTCGGCTTCAGCGACGTGCTCGGCTCGATCGACTCGCTCGACGCGAAGCAGAAACGCTATGTCCAGAACATCCAGAAGTCGGGGCGGCTGCTCCTGGAGATGGTCAACAACGTCCTCGACCTGGCCAAGGTCGAGAGCGGCAAGATGGAACTGCGGCTCTCGTCGTTCGACATCGGCCGGGTGATCGGCGCCCAGTGCGACATGGCCCGCCCGCTCTCGGAACGGAAGAACATCGACCTGGTCGAACAGATCGAGCCCGACTTGCCGCCGATGCACCAGGACCAGTCGCGCGTCCAGCAGATCCTGAACAACCTGCTCTCCAACGCCATCAAGTTCACGCCCGAAGGAGGGCGGATCAAGGTGATTGCCGCCCGCGACGGCCCGGGCGACCTCGTGCTCCGCGTCGTCGATACCGGCGTGGGAATCGCCGAGGAAGACCAGCAGGTGATTTTCGAAAAGTTCCGCCAGGGCCAGGCCGGCATGTCCGGCAAGGATGCCATGACCCGCGAGTACGGCGGCAGCGGCCTGGGGCTGTCGATCGTCCGCGAATTGTGCAACCTGCTCGGCGGCGATGTGTCAGTCGAGAGCGAGCTGGGCATGGGCAGCACCTTCACCGTACGGCTCCCCTGGGAAATCGAGCAGCAGCCGCTGATCGATTCCCCGCTGACGGCCGATTTCGAAGAGTTCGGCAAGTCGCGGTTCGACCGCAAGCACGTCCGCGTCGCGTCGGACGACGCGGAGACCGAGGCGTGAATGGCTGAAAGCTGTCAGCCGTCAGCCGTCAGCTATCAGCTGTCAGCCGTCCGTTTTCAGTAGTCAGGTTACAACCATCATTCCCCTGGTTCCCAAGCTCCAGCTTGGGGACAAAGGATAACCTGTAACCCGTGATCAGTAACCTGCAACCAATGACGAGTAACCTGAAAGCTGACGGCTGACGGTTCCCCCAACATGGAAGTAATCCTCTACACCGACGGCGCGTGCAGCGGCAATCCGGGACCCGGAGGCTGGGCCTTCGTGTTGCGCCACCCGGCCACCGGCAAGGAACTCGAACGCTCGGGGGGCGAACGGGAGACAACCAACAACCGCATGGAATTGTTGGCGGTGATCCGCGGCCTCGAAGCCCTGAAACGCCCCACGCGGGTCGAATTGGTGACCGACAGCTCCTACGTGGGCAAGGGGATTTCCGAGTGGATGCCCAAATGGAAGGCTAACGGCTGGCGGCGCCGCGAGGGGCAGAGCTTCAAGCCCGTCAAGAACGAGGACCTCTGGCGGCGGCTTGACCAGTTGCTGGTCAATCACCGCGTTCACTTCACCCACGTCCGCGGCCACAGCGGCCATCCGGAGAACGAACGCTGCGACGCCCTGGCGGTGGCGGCCTATCAGAAGTATCTCTAAGTCTGGTTCCGCGAGACGGCCGTGGGCATTCCGACTGGTTCGAATTGGACCGCTTTGCACCACCCTACGGGGATGCCCAGGGGTTCGGCCAATCGCCCCATTTCTCAAGGTAGAGGCGGTAGGCCTGCTGGGCCGGGGCGCGCTGCTCGAGCCACGACTTGGTCTCCGCGATGATCCGCTGCTCCTCGTCGAGGGAAAGCATGCCCTGGGTGACCCTCGTGCGGAGAAACACGAAGTACGTGTCCAGCACGTCGCAGCGGCAGTAGTCGTTGATCTCGGCGAGCCGCCCGGCCCCGTACATGTCCTGGACCATGTCGCCTTGGACATCCATCTTGCCGGGCTTGCCGAGCAACGTGGCGGCCAGGTTGAGACCACCCGTGAACCGCGTGGCGCCGAAATTGGTCAGGGTCTCGTGGAGATCGATGTGCGCGGCGATATTGTAGCGGTTCCGCGGCTGCTCATACGACCTGGCGCTCGTCTGGAACCAGGCCGCCAGGTTCAAACCATAGCGGAACGCCGCCAGCTCGAGCAACGGCAGATCGAACGCGCGGCCGTTGAAGCTGACCAGGGTCGGCCGACGGTAGGCTTCCCAGCCTCTCCAGAAATTCTCGGTGATCACGTGGGGGCGGAACTCGGGTGCATCCAGCGCCACCAGGTCAATCAGCCGGAAGTCGGCCGCCAGTTTGGCCACGACCACCGCGATCGGGACCTGGAACGTGTAGGGGATGAAATCGCTGTCGTATTTCTCCAGCAACTCCGCCCGGTAGCGCTGCAACGCCTCGTCGCCGCTGAGGTTCTGACCGGCGTATTGGAGCTTGGCGATCAGCGGCGGATCGGCGACGCTCTCGACATCGAATACCAGGTAGCGGACATCTGCGGCCGGCATGGCGTGGCCTCTCCAGAACGGGTCTCGCGGAAAAAACCCCCCTCCCCAGCCTACCAAATCACGCCCGGTTTGGCGAAGATAAGCACGTGGGCATCACGCTTGCCCGTTGTGCCCGGTTGCGGCGGGGCAGCCATGCCGCGGCGGCCAGCCCGGCCGGGCCCTGCCATTTCCCCGGGGGAGAAGACTCGCGATGATCAAGTCCCGACTGTTGGATCGTTTCCTCCGCTACGTTCAGGTCGACACCACGGCCCGCGATGACGCTGCGGGCTACCCCAGCTCGCCGGGGCAGTTGGAGTTGGGGCGGATGCTCGTCGCCGAGTTGCGCGGGATGGGGATCGCGGACGCCGCGCAAGACGAGCACGGGATCGTGCTGGCCACGATTCCCTCGACGCTCGACCGGCCGGCGCCGACGATCGCCTTCTGTTCCCACCTGGACACCTCCCCGGAGACGCCCGGCGCCAATGTCCGCCCGCAGGTCGTCGAGAACTACGCCGGCGGCGACCTCGCCCTGCCGGCCGATCCCCGGCGGGTGATCCGCGTGGCCGACTGCCCGGAGTTGGCGGGCCTGGTCGGCCGGACCCTAATCACCGGCGACGGCACGACGCTGCTCGGCGCCGACGACAAGGCCGGCGTGGCGGTGATCATGGAGGCGGCGGACCGCCTGGCGGCCGACGGCCAGCGGGCGCACGGGGCGGTGCGGATCTGTTTCACGTGCGACGAGGAGATCGGCCGCGGCGTGGACCACATCGACATCCAACGGCTCGGGGCCGCCGCCTGCTACACGCTGGATGGCCAGGGCGCGGGGATCATCGACGTGGAGACGTTCTCGGCCGACCTGGCGATCGTCACGATCCGCGGCAGGAACATCCACCCTTCGATTGCCAAGGGCAAGATGGTCAACGCGGTCCGCGCTGCCGGCGATTTCCTGGCTCGCCTCCCGCGCGACCGCCTGGCGCCTGAGGTGACCGAAGGTCGCGAGGGCTTCCTGCATCCCTACGAGCTGGCCGGCGGCGTGGCCGAGACGCGGCTGAAGATCCTCCTCCGCGATTTCAGCACGCCGGCCCTCGCCGGCCATGCGGAGGTGCTCCGCCGAGCGGCGGCGGAGACCGCCCGAGCAGTGCCCGGCGTTGAGTTCGACATCCAGGTCAAGGTCCAGTACCGCAATCTGGGCGAGGGGCTGGCCAAGGAGCCGCGGGCGGTCCGCTGCGCCGAGCGGGCCCTGGAGAAGTTGGGGCTCCAGGCCGAATTGGCGATCGTCCGCGGCGGCACCGACGGCTCGCGGCTGACGGAAATGGGCCTGCCGACGCCGAACCTCTCCACGGGGCAACACACGCCGCACTCGCCGCTGGAATGGGCCTGTCTCGAAGAGATGGAACAGTCGGTCGAGTGGATCATGGCGATTGCCGAAACCTGGGCCGAAACCCTCGATCCGGCCGGCGGCCAGCCGGCCCCGTAGCCGCGGCGGGCGGAGAGAGACCCCGTTTTCACCGCCCGCAATTCCCTGGGGCGGCATCCACGGCGCTGCCGGAAGCGACCGGGGGGGGAGACTTGCTCGGGCGCGGGTTCAATCGCCGCTGCGGACCAGCAGCGGCAACTGGGTGGCCAGGTAGTAGGGGCGCGGCGCGGACAGGTCGATCATCTGGGCCAGATTGAAGGCCCTGCCTCGCGCGTTGGCGCCCAGCAACAGCGAGCCCAAACCGAGGGTTCTCTTGTAGCGAATGACTTGGACGTTGTTCCGGTCGAGGCCGGCCAGTTCGATCGCCCGATCGACGGCCTCTTCCAGGAAGCCGATTTCGTCAACCAGCCCCGCTCGCTTCGCCTGCTCGGCGGTGAAGATCTGGCCGGTGGCCAGCTTCTCGAGGGCCTCGCCATCGTCCTGGAAGGTAGGCCGATTCGCGCGGATGATCGCCTTGAACCGCGCGAATCCTTCATCCACCAATTGCTGGAAGATCGCCCGTTCTTCCTCGGTCATTTCACGCGCCAGGCTGCCCATCGTCTTCAGCCGGTGGCTGGCGACGCTGTCCTCCTCGATCCCGAACTGGTCGAGCAGGCCGGAAAAGTTGTAATGCGGAATCACAACGCCGATCGAGCCGGTGAACGTCGTTGGCTCGGCAAAGACCGTCTTCTCGTTCGGGCCAGCCGCCATCGAGAGATAGTAGCCGCCGCTGGCCGCGATGGCGCCCATGCTGACCACGATCGGCTTGTTCGATTCGGTGCGGAGCCTGCTCAGATGGTGATAGTAATAATCCGAGGCGGAGACGGTCCCGCCGGGCGAATCGATCCGCAAGACCACCGCCTTGACGTGCTCATCGGCGCTGGCCTGGTCGATCTGCTGTTTGAGGTACCCCTCGTAGCCGAGGATCGCGCCGTTCACCGAAACGATGGCGACCTTGTCCGTGCCGGTCTGGAACTTGTCATGAGCGATGTACTCCTCCTGCAACGCGCGCCCCGGGCGCGAAGGGGTCTGGTTGGCGAGCAGGGCCAGGTTGAGGAGAAATGAACAACCCAAGGCGATCACAAGGATCAGGATGAAGAACAGCAACAGGCCCCCGCCGCGCCCGCGGCGCTGGGGCGGGTAGTAGCCGGGAGGATCGGCAGCCTGGGGCGCAACCTGGGCCTGGACGATCGTTTCGTGACCCTGGGGTTCTATCGGTTCCATCGCGAGCTCCCGCGGCAGCGGGCCCTGTACGCACTCCAACCCTGTCCGTTCCGGCGCGCTGGCTGCCTCGCTTCTTGGAGCGGAAAACGAGCAGAAATCGCCACGACTGAGATAATTCTACCTCGGTAAACGAGAGAAGCAATGCGGGCGGGGCTGCTTCGCGGTGGTGTTGCCCGCCCTCGCCAATCGCGGTAAGCTATCTGGTTGCCTGCGGCAGCCAGAGGGATTCTTCTGCCGAGATTGCTCCCACCAGAAAGGAGTCACGGAGTGTTTGTAGCGGCGTCGACTCGTTGCTTTTCGAATCTGCCGTTGGATGAGGCTTTGCAGCGCCTGGTCG
>JAAYCB010000184.1 GCA_012744395.1 Pirellulaceae bacterium | reverse complement strand
TGGTTGGCGCAGAAGGCCAGGCCACCGGAGTTCTTGTCGCCGTACGGGCCGGCGATTTCCCCGAGGGTATACCAGATTCCCCGGTAGCCATCGACCTTGTCGCGGAAGGTGTAGAAGCGGTGCATACACTCCGTGGACCCGCGCGTGTTCTCCGCGGTGATCTTCGCGCGGTAGAAGGTGTTTGGCGCCAGGCCTTCGAGCGTCGCCTCTCGGCTTGTCGGCGTCCCCTCGACCCGCAGGCGTTCGGTCACGTCTTCGCCGTTGAGCCAGATGCGGATCGCGCCGGTCTCGACGGGGCGATCGGCGCTGACACGGAAGCGGAAGGCCTTTCCCGGTGCAAGGATTCCTCCCGTCCTTGCCGGATCGATCAGCGTAATGGCCGGCGGGGCGGGAAGGCTGGTGACATCGCGGCGGACGGCCAGATCGTCCCCGCCTCGGGCCGCGGCCGGCGCGAGCAGCGCCAACAAGGAAAGCAGCCGGGCGGCGCGCGGCCTCATGGACAGTCTGTCGGCATCCGCGGCGCCGCGCTTTGGCGACGCGCCCGCCTTTTCGTGCATGGCGGCAGGAAACGGAGGCAGCCTGACCGGGTCCGCTGATTCAGGTCGAGACATGGGGATTTCCTTTTCTGGGAGAGTGTGCCCGCCGCGGTCGTCCCGGCGGTTGATGGAATGAGCACTGGCGTGCGTTCCCGCTGGTGGACAACGAGCCGTGATGCCAACATGTTTCGCGGCTTGCCGTGCGGATTGGATCTTGAATCATTCCAGGTTCAGCCGCGTACTGCATAACTCCGCAATCTGCGCCTTGTCAAGCCTTTCGTGGAGGATCGCGGCACGACGGTACGGTTGGGAAACCAAGGGCGGGATGACTGCCGGAACGATTCGGCCATCGGGCTCGATGCCGTGCGGGAGTGGCTCAGGCGTGAAACCGAGTTGGCCTGGCAGGATCAGTCACGAATTCTCGACGAACTTGAGCACCGCGTGAAACGGCGTCGATTCCAGCCGTCCGAACGCCGCGTGGGCGCGGAGCTTGGCCCGGGTGGTGGCCGGTGAGGAGAGGCCGCAGAGGAAGCGGGCCATTTGGCGCGGCGTTTGCAGCGCGGCGTGCCGCTCGCGGCGGAGCGCGTCGAGCACTTGCGCGTCGGACTGGTCGGGCAGGCGGTGGGTCGGCGGCGGCAACGGTTTGCCCGGCGCCCCGAGGCAGCGGGCGCAGTGTCCGCAGTCTCCGCGCTGTTCACCGAAATAGGCCAACAGATGCCTGGTCAGGCAGCCGTTCCCTTCGGCATACTCCAGCACCCGATGGGTCTGATCGATGTCGTGTTGCTCGCGGCGCTCGAACCGTTCGGCAAGCGACCGCGTCACCGCGCCGAGGTCCGGCGGCATGCCAACCCGCTTGTAGCCTTCGCGGAGACCGGCGGCCTCGACGATCAGGTCGCCCTGCTCTTCGAGGTAGTTCATGGCGGCCACGATCCGCTCGCGCGGCTCGCGCAGGGCGGCGCTCGCCTGGTCCACGTCAAGCGTGTGCCAGATTCTCCCCTTGCGAGCCTGACCGAAGACCTTGCGGAGGAATTCGGCTCGGGGTTGGTCGAAACGTGGAAAGATCTCCTCGGGTTTCCGTTGCGGCTGGAAGCGGAGCTGGGCATAGAACGGGCCGGTGGCGCGGATCGCTCCGTCGAGCTCCAGGTACGTCAGAAGGGTCTTGACGACGAGCGGCCGGACATCGTACTGGCTCGACAGGTCGTAGGCCGACAGATCGAACTGGTCGCCGCGGCCCAGCACGTCGCGGACCAGCCCGTCCACGGCTTCGGCCGTCGGCGTGTCGCCATAGGAGAAGTTCTCCAGCACAACCACGTCGTCGGCCGAGGCGAACATCTCGCAGATCGACTCCGCTCCGTCGCGCCCCGCGCGCCCGACCTCCTGAGAGTAGCTTTCCAGGCTCTTGGGCAGGTTGTAATGGTAGACATAGCGGATGTCGCGCTTGTCGATGCCCATGCCGAAAGCGATCGTGGCGGGCACGATCATCCGGTCGGAGGCCATGAAGGCGTTTTGCACGGCCTCGCGATCGGCGGCTTCCATGCCGGCATGGTACGCGCGAGCCGGGTAGCCCTCCGCGCGGAGCAGCTCGGCAAGTTCTTCGGAGGTTTTTTGCAGGGTGACGTAGACGATCGCCGGGCCGGGCGCTCGGGCCTTGAGCCTGGCCAGCAGTAGGGCGTCTCGCTGCTGGGACGAGCAGGCGGTGACGGCCAGTTTGAGATTCGGGCGGTAGAACCCCGTGTTGACCACGTCGTCCGGTGCGATGCCGAATGCGGCGGCCACGTCGCAGGCCACCGCCGGCGTGGCCGTGGCCGTCAGTGCCAAGACGCGGCCGATGCCCAGGTCTTTCGCCAGACGGGCGATTTTCAGGTAGTCCGGACGGAAATTATGCCCCCACTGGCTGATGCAGTGGGCCTCGTCCACCGCCAACAGCGCGATTTTCCAGCGCCGCAGCGATTGCAGAAACCGCTCGTTGTTGAGCCGCTCCGGCGAAATGTAAAGCAGCCGGATGCGGCCGGCGGCGAGGTTCTCGTAGACGCTCAGCGTCCGCTCGCGATCGAGGCTGGAATCGAGCCGGGCGGCGGGCAGGCCCCGCGACTGAAGAAAATCGAGCTGGTCCTTCATCAGCGCGATCAGCGGCGAGATCACAAGCGTCAACCCTTCGAACAGCAGGGAGGGGAGCTGGTAGCAGAGGCTCTTGCCTCCGCCGGTGGGGAAGATGGCCAGCGCCGACCGGCCGGCCAGCAGCCGTTCGACGACCGCCTGCTGCCCGGCAAGAAACTCGTCGAAACCGAAGACCTTCTGCAGCGATTCCTTGGCCTGCGGGAGCGAAACGGGATTTGTCTGCATGGGGCACCTCGAGTGTCGCTAGATAGCGAAAGGGGACAGTCTTAACACTCTGGACGCATGTTCACAACCGTAAACCCTCCGCGGCGCGGCTGTCAAGTCGGGGGCGATGGAAAACAGCCGGGTCGGGAAGGCCGCCGCCCGGCGGCCCCCCGGGCAAAGCGGAACCAGGACTCGCTCCCCGCGAAGGGGCGGTTAGACTATAGGGTTACGGGGACCGCCCCGCGTCGATACCGAACGCGGTTTCCACCCACACCCGGAGGGAGAGAACGCCATGTCTGCAACGCACTTGTCGGGGCCGCTTCTTGTCCTGCTGCTGGCCTCCGCGGCGGACTCCGCGGAAGCAGCGGAATCCACGCCGCCGGATGCCTATCAGGTCGGCGTCGCCAGGCTGGATATCACGCCCGACTACCCGATCCGCTTGAACGGCTTCGGGGGTCGCCGCGAGGAGTCGGAGGGGGTCACCCAGCGGATCTGGGCCAAAGCGCTGGCGATCAGTGCGGGCGGCGGCCCCCCGCTCGTCCTGCTGGCGATCGACAGTCTGGGCGTGCGGATGCCGATGGTCGACGAGGTGGCCGCGCGGCTGGAGAAGAAGCTGGGAATCCCCCGGTCGCACGTAGCGCTGACCTTCACCCATTCGCATACGGCGCCGAAAGTGAACGGGGCTTCGGACAACATCTTCAGCACGCCGATCCCGGCGGCCCATCAAGCGCACATTGACCGCTATACGGAGGACCTGGCCGACTGGCTGGAGCAGGCCGCGACCCAGGCCGTGCACGATCGCCGGCCGGCACGGCTCGAGTGGGCGGTCGGCAGATGGGACCTGGCCAAGAACCGCCGCACGCCGGGCGGGCCGGTGGATCATGACCTGCCGGTGCTTGCGGTCCGCGCGCCCGACGGGAAGATCAGGGCGATCTACGCCAGCTATGCCTGCCACTGCGTGACGCTGTCGAACAACAAGATCAGCGGCGACTGGGCCGGTTTCGCCCAGGAGGCGATCGAGCGACGGTTCCCCGGTTCGATCGCGCTGGTCTCCGTCGGCGCCGGGTCCGATTCCAACCCTGCGTCTGGAGTGATGCGAGACCGCGTCGACATCGCGTCGTTGCAGGGGACCCAGATGGCCGACGAAGTAGCCCGGCTGCTGGATGGGCCGCTGCAGCCGGTCGCCGGGCCTCCGGCCGCCCGACTGGGCCGCATCGGGCTGGCCCTGGATGATCCTCCCACGCGCGAGCAGTTGGAGGCGCTGGTCGAACAAGGCGGCCCCGCCGGCTACAACGCCCAGACGCAACTGGCGCGGCTGGAGCGGGGCGAGAGTTTGCAGCGGGTGATCGACTATCCCGTGCAGAGCTTCACGTTTGGCGAGAGCCTGCAAATGATCTTTCTGGCCGGCGAGGTCTGCGTCGACTATGCACTGCGGTTGAAACGCGAACTGGACAGCCGCCGCATCTGGGTGAACGCGTACAGCAATGATTTCGGCTGCTACATCCCTTCCGAGCGGTTGCTCCGCGAGGGCGGGTACGGGGGCGGCGCCGAGATGCCCTACTTCGCACTGCCGGCGACGCTCAGAAGCGGGCTGGAGCAGCAGATCGTCGACGAGGTGCTCCGGCAAACGCCACCCGGCTTTCGCTCCCGGCGGGGGACGTAGCCGGCGGCCGCCCGGCGGCGCTGCAAGCCAGTCTCCGCGCGTGTCGGCCATAACTCCAGAGCGTTATCGGGTGTTGGCCAGTCCGGGGGTCTCCGTTGGAATCTCCGTTGGGAATGGTCTGGTGTCCTCCTTGACGACTGCCCCGCCGGTCGCCATTCTCAAGAGAATCGATCAGGGAATCCTCTTGGCGATCTGCTAATTGGGGCAAACGTGCCCCCCCCAGAACGCGGGTCTCTTCCTTGATTGGCAATGCCGATTTCAATCCTCGCGGTATCTCATGTTCGAGTAGAAAGGTTGGTGACGGGTGGTGGACAAGTCCTACAATCCCTTCGAGGTCGCGCAAGCCCAGTTCGACCGGATTGCAGCGATTCTCGGGCTCGACGACGGGACGAAGGATCTTCTCCGCTGCAATCTGCGCGAGTACCACGTGAGCATTCCCGTCAAGATGGATGACGGCAAGTCGCGGGTCTTCCGCGGGTTCCGCGTGCAGCACAACGACGCCCGCGGGCCCGCCAAGGGGGGCATCCGGTTTCACCCGATGGAGACGATTGACACGGTTCGGGCGCTGGCGATGTGGATGACCTGGAAGACGGCGGTGGTGGATATTCCGCTCGGCGGCGGCAAGGGGGGGGTGATCTGCGATCCGCACCATCTGAGCATGCGTGAGCAGGAACAGATCTGCCGCGGCTGGGTCCGCCAGCTTTCCAACGCGATGGGGCCTTCCCAGGACGTGCCCGCGCCCGACGTGATGACCACCGGCCAACACATGCTGTGGATGCTCGACGAGTTCGAGACGCTCCGCGGCGAGCGGCAGCCCGGTTTCATCACCGGCAAGCCGGTCGGCATGGGCGGTTCCCTGGGGCGGAAGGAGGCCACCGGTTACGGGCTGGTCTACACCCTCCGCGAAGCGCTCCAGCAGCTTGGGGTCTCGATTGCGGAGACGACGGCGAGCGTTCAGGGGTTCGGCAACGTCGCCCAGCACGCGATCGAGCTCTACCAGCAGCTCGGCGGCAAGGTGACGTGCGTCTCCTGCTGGCACCAGGCGGACCAGGCCGCCTACAGCTTCGTGAAACGCGACGGGGTCGGTCTGGACGAGCTCCGCGGGATTGCCGATCGATTCGGCGGCATCGACAAGGACAAGGCCTTGGCCCTCGGTTACGAACTGCTGCCCGGGGCTGCCTGGCTGGAGCAGGACGTCGACCTGTTGATCCCCGCGGCGCTGGAGAACCAGATCACCGGGACAAACGCCGCCAGGATCAGCGATCGGGTGAAGGTGATCGTCGAGGGGGCCAACGGGCCGACCACGCCGGAGGCCGACGAGGTGATCGCCCAGCGCGGCATCTACCTGGTGCCCGACCTGCTGGCCAATGCGGGTGGAGTGACCTGTAGCTATTTCGAGCAGGTTCAATCGAACATGAACTTCTTCTGGGACCGGGACGAGGTTCTGACTCGGCTGGACGCCAAAATGACCGCGGCCTTCGGCGCGGTCAGTGCGTGCGCCAGGGAGCGGAACCTCAGCCTCCGCGACGGGGCGTACGTGATTGCCGTGGGAAGAGTCGCCCAGGCCTGCAAGGACCGCGGCTGGGTCTAGCTGGCGCGGGATGCTGGATGGTTTGGGCGCGCGTCCGGGAGCCGACATCAACATGGTGGAAAAGAAGAGCGCGGCCGACGACCTGATCGGTTTCTACCGCGAGCGGGAGAAGGAACTCGAGTGCCTCTACCGCCTCGAGGAGATTCTCGCCCAGCGCGACGCGTCGCGCGACGACGTGTTCCACAAGGTCGCCGAGACGGTTCCCTGCGGGTGGCAGCATCCGCATCTGTGTTGGGCGCGGATCACGATCGGCTCCCACACGTACCAGCTTCCGGGTTTTGTGGAGACACCCCAAGCGCTGGCCGCCGAGATCGTGATCGGGGGCAAGAAAGGGGGCGAGATCCGCGTCTGCTATACTCGGCGGCTGCCCGAGGCCGACGAGGGCCCCTTCCTGCGGCAGGAAAAACGCCTGCTTCAGACGATCGCCGACCGGCTGGGCGCGTTCATCCGCCACCAGGAGTTGATCGAGGCGGCCCAGGGGCGGCGGTTGGCGCCGCCGCAAGACGAGTCGGCGGAGTGGCGCGTGGTGCTCAATCTGCTGCACCATACGGATCGCAACCTGTTCGCCCGAATCTCGGAGAAGATGCTCAATCATCTCTGCTGGAGCGGCGTGGCGGATGCCGAGCGGCTGCGGCGGACGCTGATTCCGTCCGATTTGGAGCTGGAATGCGGTTCGGACCGCGAGGCCAACAAGCCCTGCCGGATCCAGCCGCTGGTGATCACCGACCGCCTCAGCAGCGAGATCTTCGGGATTGCGGCCGACCAGCAGACGAGCGAGCAGATTCTGGCCAACCTCCGCAAATGGATCCAGGACGACAAGCTCGGCTACCTTGCCCGCGTCAGCAACCGGAACGTCACGCTTGCCGAGGTGCTCGGCTCGTTGCGGCGGTTCCGCGAGATGTCGCCGGAGGGAACGGACCTCTCGCCGGCGACCCGCAAGGGCCTGATCGTCTCGCTGATCCGCCGCTTCCTCTCGCGCCAGCTGGATTTCATCCGCGTCGCCAAGGAATCGATCGAGATTCGCAGCTTCTTCGAGATCCTTGAGCGGATCGTCTACCCTTCCGACAGCCACGGCCAGTTGGGCGGCAAGAGCGCGGGGCTGTTTCTGGCCCAGCAGATCGTGCGGAAATGGAGCGCCGCCGACCCCCTGCTGGCGAACGTCAAGTTCCCCCGGAGCTGGTACATCACCACCGACGCGCTGCTCGCATTCCTCCGCTACAACAACCTCGACGAGGTGATGGAGCAGAAATACAGGGACCTCGGCCAGGTCCGGCGCGAATACCCGCACGTGGTGCAAACCTTCAAGAACAGCCGCTTCCCGCCGGAGATCGTCCGCGGGCTGTCGATGATTCTCGACGAGCTGGCCGGCGCGCCGCTGATCGTCCGCAGTTCGAGCCTCTTGGAAGACAGCCAGGTCGCGGCCTTTTCCGGCAAGTACAAGAGCCTGTTCCTCGCCAACCAGGGGAGCAAGCCGGAGCGGCTCGACGCGCTGCTCGACGCGATTGCCGAGGTCTATGCCTCGACCTACAGCCCCGATCCGATCGAGTACCGCGCGGAACGCGGCCTGCTCGACTTCAGCGAGGAGATGGGGATCGTGATCCAGGAGGTCGTCGGAACGCGAGTCGGAGACTATTTCCTGCCCGCCTTCGCCGGCGTCGCCTTCAGCAGCAACGAGCTGCCCTGGTCTCCCCGCATCCACCGCGAGGACGGGCTGCTCCGGATGGTGCCCGGCCTGGGCACGCGCGCCGTCGACCGCGTGAGCAACGACTATCCGATCCTCGTCGCTCCGGGGCAACCGGGCCTGCGCGTGAATGTCGCCCAGGATGAAGTGCTTTACTATGCCCCGAAGAAGATCGATGCAATCAACCTGAAGACCAACACATTCGAGACCGTCGAGGCGCTCGACCTCGTCCGCAAGCACGGCGCCGAGTTGCCGCTCATTCACCGGATGGTCTCGATTTACGACGGCGCCGGCCTGCGGAGACCAGCCGGGATGAACATCGACTTCCAGCGCGACGATCTGGTCTTCACCTTCGACGGCCTGATCCACGAGACGCCGCTGCCCAAGCAGATTCACGGCCTGCTCAGGCTGCTGGAGGGCGAAATCGGCAGGCCGGTCGACATCGAATTCGCCCACGATGGGCAAGACCTGTATCTGCTCCAGTGCCGGGCGCAGAGCAGCTCGCCGGCCAGCGCGCCGGCCCCGATCCCCAAGGACATCCCGGCGGAGAACCTCGTATTTACCGCCAACCGCTACGTATCCAGCGGTTGCCTGCCCGCGATCACGCACCTGGTCTACGTCGATCCGCTGAAGTACACCGCGCTTCCCGAGCGCGACGACCTGCTGGCCGTGGGCCGGGCCGTCAGCCGCCTCAACAAGCTGCTCCCCAAGCGGCAGTTCATTCTCATGGGCCCGGGCCGCTGGGGGAGCCGGGGCGATATCCAGCTTGGGGTCAGGGTCACCTATTCGGACATCAACAACACGGCGGCGCTGGTGGAGATTGCCCGCCGCAAGGGCGACTCGATGCCCGAGGTCTCCTTCGGCACGCACTTCTTTCAGGACCTCGTCGAATCGCGAATCTGCTACCTGCCGCTGTTTCCCGACGAGGAGGGGGCCGTCTTCAACGAGCGGTTCCTGCTCGGCGCGCCGAACCTGCTGCCCGCGGCGCTTCCCGAATTCGCCCGGCTGGCCGACGCCCTGCGGGTAATCGACGTCGGCCAGGCCAGCGGCGGCAAGGTGCTCCAGGTGCTGATGAACGCCGATCTGGGCGAGGCGGTCGGCCTGCTTGCCGAGCCGTCGTCGATCGAGCAGCTTGCCGAGCCGCGCCCGGATATCGCCTCGCGAGTTCCCGACCGGTTCTGGCTCTGGCGGTTCCGCATCGCCGAGCACATCGCTTCCCAACTCGATCCGCAGCGCTACGGCGTGGCGGGCTTCTACGTTGCCGGCAGCACGCAGAACGCCACGGCCGGCCCGGCAAGCGATATCGACATCATCATCCACTTCCGCGGGACCCCGCGGCAACGGGCCGACCTGCTGCTATGGCTCGAAGGATGGAGCTTGTGCCTCGACGAGATGAATTACCTGAGGACGGGATACCGCTCGGGCGGGCTGCTCGACGTGCACCTCGTGACGGACGAGGACATCGCCAACAAGACGAGCTTCGCGGTCAAGATCAATTCCGTCAACGACCCGGCCCAACCCCTGCCGCTGAAGAAACGCGACGCCGGGTAGGGTGGTGCAGAGCGGGCCAGCCGGTAGCGGTCTGACTGGCCGCCGCCGCCACCGGGAACCGAACAAGCTTGCGCAACCGGTCCGTCAGCGCCG
>JAAYCB010000183.1 GCA_012744395.1 Pirellulaceae bacterium | reverse complement strand
GGTAGCGGCCGCGCTGCGTATTCTCGCCCCGCCAGACCGCCGCGATATGGTAGCGCTTCAGCGGCGTGCCGAGCGCGGCGATGTGCTGGGCGGCGAACCGGGCCAGCGGCACCGTCAGATCGAACCGTAGACCGACCCAGCGGCCGCCATGGTCCTGGAACTTGTAAAGCTGCTTGTCCGACTCCTCGCCCCCCTTGCCGGCAAGAACCTCCAAATACTCCAAGGCCGGCGTGTCGATCGGGCTGAAACCATACGACCGGTAGACGCGACGGGCCGTCTCGACGAGCCGCTCGCGAGGAATCATCGCCTCCGGAAGATAGTCGCGGAATCCTTTCAGTGTGCGGGGCGTGATGCGGGCCATCGAGGTGGGGTCCGGGTGAAGGGTTCAGGGTTCGGGGGTCAGTTCTCGCATCCATCTGGTTCCCAAACTCCGGCCTGGGAACGTTTGCCACGCGGTTGCGCTGGGTTCCCAAGCTGGAGGTTCGGAACCAGAGTATCGTCGGGAACCGGGGCGGCGCTGGGGCCCGGGAACCGGGGCAAGGTGGCGGTGGTCAGGGTTTCGGGGTGCGGATATCACGGCCCTTGCGGGGCGGCAGAACCGCCTCGGCGTATTCCTCCACCTGCTCGGGTGTTTCAAAGTAGCGGTCGTATACCCATGTGTCGTCGTATTCGCATTTGTCGGTCGAATACTCGCGGCAGATTTGCGGGCGGGTCTCGTAGCCCTTGCAGAGGTTGTCGTCGCCCAGGTGCCGGCACTTCGTGTGGACCAGCAGATACCACGTGCCGTCCTCGGTGAACACCGTCGCCCGATCGTGGAGCAGATACCAGCGAATGTACTCGAAGTCCTTCCAGCTCTTGGGTTCGTCAATCGGCAGTGCGAAGTAGCGGCAACACTTCGCGCTGCAATACTGGCAGAGGACCTCGCCGGGCTGTAAATCCTCGCGCCGCGGCTTCCGCCCTGTTATCCGTTCCCGCGGTCGGGTGTCTGAAATGCGGGTGGCTGCCATCCTCGCGTCTTCCATCGGTCCAGGTGCGAGCGCCGCGGACCGGGGGGAGACTGAGGTCCGGCGGCAGCGAAACACTTCAAGATAGCAGATTGCCGGGAAATTGGTAGGTCTCGGCGGGATCGGCGGACTGCGAGACTCCCGGCGAAGCGGCCGCTGTCCGCCCTGCGGCGGCAACAGGCGCGCCGATCGGATCGCCTGGGCAGGCGGGCCCCAGGAACCACGCCGGCCGCCTCAACCGACCTCGACTTCAACGTGCCGCTCGCGGCGGTCGTCAACCAGCACGACGGTGCGGTCCGGCTGTTCCTGGCCGTCGACGAGGACGCGCCGCACCGCGGCGGACTCCTCGCCCGTCTTGACGACGCGGATGTGGTAGAACGTCTCTCGATAGCGGTAGTGCAGCGTGAACTGGTTCCAGCCGGGCGGCAGCAGCGGCGCCAGCCGCAACCGGTCCGCCTCGATGTTCAGACCGAGCAGTTGGCGGACGAGGAGCTGGTAGAGCCATCCGGCCGAGCCGGTGTACCACGTCCAGCCGGCGCGGCCCTCGTGCCCCTTGGCGGAATAGACGTCGGCCGGCATCACGTAGGGCTCGCCGCGGTAGCGGGCCGCCTTTTCGGGCGTATCGCTGTGGGCGATCGGGCTGAGCATGTGCAGCATCCGCCAGGCCTCGGCGCTGCGCCCCAGCTTCGCCAGGGCCATCGCCGCCCAGACCGCCGCGTGGGTGTACTGGCCGCCGTTTTCGCGGACGCCCGGCACGTAGCCCTTGATGTATCCCGGGTCGCCGCTGCGATCGAACGGCGGCTTGAAAATCCGCACGATGCCGTGTTCCTCGTCGACCAGTTCGGCAAGCGCCGCGTCGAGCGCCGCGGTGG